>NZ_JBVHIP010000017.1:0-175286 GCF_055560495.1 Kitasatospora sp. NPDC023176
TCGGTGGAGGAGGTGGTGGGGTCGCTGGTGCCGGGTGCTGAGGTGGCGGCGGTCAACGGGGTGGATGCGGTGGTGGTGTCGGGGGACGAGGCGGCTGTGGTGGCGGTGGGTGAGGTGTGGCGTGGCCGTGGGCGTCGGGTGGGGCGGTTGGAGGTGAGTCACGCGTTTCATTCGGCGCGGATGGATCCGGTGTTGGGGGAGTTGGGCCGGGTGGCGGCGGGTTTGTCGTTCGGTGAGCCGGTGATTCCGGTGGTGTCCACGGTGGCGGGGCGTCCGGTGGATATGGGGGAGCCGGGGTACTGGGTGCGGCAGGTGCGGGAGCCGGTGCGGTTCGCTGATGCCCTGGAGTGGCTGGCGGGCCGGGGTGTGACGGGGTTCGTGGAGGTGGGTCCGCATCCGTTGCTGGTGGGGAACGGGTTGATGCGGCGTGGTGGTGATTCTGTGGAGCGGTTGTTCGCGGGGTTGGGGCGGTTGTGGGCGGATGGTGCCGTGGGCTGGACGCCCCCCGTGGCCGCGGCGGCGGGGGCGTCGGGTGGACGGGTGCCTTCGTATGCGTTCCAGCACCAGCACTACTGGCTCCAACCCACCACCCCGTCGGAGGGCCCCGACACGCCCGACCACCCGCTGCTGCGGTCCCTGGTGAAGCTCCCCGACGGGCAGGGCGTGGTGCTGACCGGGAAGCTCTCCGCGTCCGTCCACCCGTGGCTGGCCGAGCACACCGTGCTCGGTTCGACGCTGCTGCCCGCGATGGCGTTCGTGGACATGGTCGTCCACGCCGGCGAGCACACGGCCAGCCCCGTACTGTCCGAGCTGGTCCTGGAGGCGCCGCTCGTGCTGTCCGAGCACGACGGTGTGCACGTGCAGGTCACCGTCGGCGCGCCCGACGACACCGGACGCCGACCCGTCACCGTCCACTCCCGCACCTCCGCCGAGCCCGACGAGTGGACCCGCCACGCGACCGGCGTGCTCAGTCCGCCCACGGACCGGGCGACACGGGCGGACCGGACGGCCGTGCCCGGGGCGGACGACAGCGGGGCCACGCCGCTCGACATCGGCTCGCTCTACGACCGGCTCGCCGAAGCCGGCTACGACTACGGGCCGACCTTCCAGGGGCTCACCGGCATCCGGCGACACGGCGAGGACCTGCACGCCGAGGTGAGCTTCCCGGCGGACCCCGCGCAGCTCACCGGCTACCGCGTCCACCCCGCGCTCCTGGACGCCGCCATACAGCCGCTGACCCTGCTCGCCGGCCTCGCGGCCGAGGACGGCGGCGCCGGCGGCAGCCCGGCGCGGCTGCCCTTCTCGTTCTCCGGCGTGTCGGTCACCGGGTCGGCCGCGACGGTCCGCGTGGTGCTGCACCCGACCGGGCCGGACACCTGCGCGGTGCGGATCACCGACACCGCCGGGATGCCGGTCGTGAGCATCGACGAGATCGTCCTGCGGCCCGTCGAAGCGGCGGGTCACGGGGCCGGGCGCCGGTCGAACACGCTGTTCGCCGTTGACTGGACCCCGATGGCGGCACTAGACGGCCCGGGCACCGAGACGGTCCTCCACGAGGTCGTCGGCGAGGGCGAACCGGTCGCGGCCGCCCACGCGGTGACCCGGGAACTGCTCGGCAGGGTCCGGGAGTTCCTGGCCACCGATACGCCGGTCCGGCTCGTCGTCCTCACCGGCGACGACCTGGCCTCGGCCGCCGCCCGCGGCTTCCTGCGCAGCGCGCACAGCGAGAACCCCGGGCGGATCCTGAGCGTCCGGCACGACGGCACGGCCGCCTCACGACGGGCGATCCCCGCCGCGGTGCGCGCCGCCGTGAGCGACGGCGAGCCCGAGATCCGGTTGCGCGACGGAATCGCCCTCGTGCCGAGGCTGGTGAGGGCCGCCCCGACCGGGCCGACCGGGCCCCTGGACGGCGCGCCCCTGGACGGCACCGTGCTGATCACCGGCGGCACCGGCACCCTCGGCGTCCTGCTCGCCCGGCACCTGGTCGTGCGGCACGGTGCCCCGCACGTGGTGCTCGCCGGCCGTCGCGGCGTCGAGCCGCCCGGGCTCCGGCAGGAGCTGGGCGCCGCCCTCACCGTGGTCGCCTGCGACGCCGGTGACCGCGGGGCACTGAGGGATCTCGTCGCCTCGATCCCCGACCTGCGGGTCGTCGTGCACGCCGCCGGGGTCGTCGACGACGCCGTGGTGGGATCGATGACACCGGAGCAGATCGACACGGTGCTGCGCTCGAAGGCCGATGCCGCGTGGCACCTGCACGAAGCCACCGAGCACCTCGACCTGCGGGCGTTCGTGCTGTTCTCCTCGGCGTCCGGGGTGTTCGGCGCCCCCGGGCAGGCCAACTACGCCGCCGCGAACGCGTTCCTCGACGAGCTCGCCGAGCACCGGCACGTGCGCGGTCTGCCGGTCACCTCCCTGGCCTGGGGCCAGTGGGCCGAGTCCAGCGGCATCACCGGGGGACTGAGCGAGGCCGACCACCGTCGGCTGGCGAGGACCGGGATGCTGCCGCTGGCCACCGAGCAGGCCCTCGACCTGTTCGACACCGCCCTGGCCGACGAACGCCCGGCGCTGGTGCCGGTGCGCCTCGACCTCGCGGCGATCGACACCCCGCCCGCGCTGCTGCGCGGACTCGCCCGGCCGCGGCGCGCGCCGGCCCCGGCAGCCGGCCCCGGCGACCTGCGGGCCAGGCTCGAAGCCCTGCCCGAGCCCGAACAGCGCGCCCTGCTGCTCGACCTGGTCGCCACGCGCAGCGCGAGCATCCTCGGGATGGCGCCCGGCGGGATCGACGACCCGCGTCAGCTGTTCCGCGACCACGGCGTCGACTCGCTGACCGCCATCGAGCTGCGCAATCAGCTCAACGCGGCCACCGGGCTCCAGCTCCCGGCGACCCTCGTCTTCGACTTCCCGACGCCCGAACAGCTCGTCAACCACCTCTACGGGCAGCTGTGCTCGCCGGAGAACCGGGTCGCCGGGCCGATGGAGCGCCTGCTGCGCAAGGCCCTCGACGTCGGCCGCGCGCAGGACGGCCTCGACCTGCTGGCCACGGCGTCCCGGCTGAGCCCGGCCACCGACGCGCCCAAGGCCGAGGTGGTCGCCCTCGCGGCCGGCCTCCTCCAGCCGTCGCTGGTCTGCCTGCCGTCCGCGCTGGCGTCGAGCGGCATCGAGGAGTACGGGCGGTTCGCCGCGGCGCTGGAGGCCGCCCGCGACGTCGCGGCGGTCACCCTGCCGGGCTTCGCCGGCGACCCGCTGCCCGCGGACGCCGACGTCCTGGTCCAGGCACTCGCCGACGCCGCGTCGGCCGTCGCCGCGCCGGTGCTGGTCGGCCGTTCGGTGGGCGCGTGGCTGGCGCTGGAGACCGTCAGGGAACTGGAACGGCGGGGGGCCCGGCCCAGCGCCGTGGTGCTCATCGACGGCTACCCCGACGACCTGCCGGGTGTGCTCACCGGCATGCTCGACGCCGGCCACCAGGTCCAGCCGGTCGACGACGACCGGCTGGTGGCCATGGGCCGATACCTCGATCTGGCCGGCGCCCCGGAGCCCGTCACCGCGCCGGTGCTGCTGGTGGGCACCGGGAAGCGCTCGTGGCCCCGGCTGTCCACCACCGCCCAGGAGGTGCTCACCGTCTCGGGCGACCACTTCACCGTACTGGAGGAGCACTCCGCGGCCACGGCGCTGGCCATCAGCACATGGCTCCTCGACTTCAGCGGATACGGCGCCGGATTGTCCGCGCTCAGGGGAAAGGACTATGCATGATCTGGGACAACGTCTACATCGGCGGAACGGGGCGGTATCTGCCGCCCCGCACGCCCGCGACACAGGCCGTGCCGGACACCGAGACCATGCGGCGGCTGCTCGCGCTGTCGGACTTCGTGTCGTTCACCCGCTCCGACGACGTCACCGAGCACGCGATGGCCGTGCACGCGGCGATCGGAGCCCTGCGCGAGTCCGGCCTCAGCGGCGCCGACATCTCCATGGCCGCCTACGCCCAGATGGACCACCAGGACCACATGGCGTCCTCCTGCCACCTGCAGCGCGTCCTCGGCCTCGGCCACGCCCTCGTCTACGAGGTCGAGGCGACCAGCAACGGCGGCTCGGCCGCGCTGCAGGCCGCCGCCGCGCACCTGGTGGCCGACCCGGCCGCGACCGCGACCCTGGTCACGGCTACCGCCCGGTTCCTGCCGCCGCGGTGGGAACGCTGGCAGCCCACCATCGGGGTCTTCCTGTCCGACGGTGCGGGCGCGGCCGTGCTCAACCGCGAGGGCGGCCGGGCGCGGCTGGTCGCGACCGCCAACAGCTCCGCGACCCAGATGGAGGTCCTCGCCACCCCGACGATCCCGGACCCCAAGGGCCACCGCAACCGTACGCCGATCGAGGTCACCGGCCTGGCCCCGTATCTGACGCTGATGAGCGGGGCGCTGGTCACCGCGGTCGAGCAGGCCGCCAAGGAGGCCGGCGTCAGCGTCGCCGACATCACCAGGTTCGTCGTCACCGGTCTGGGCCTGGCCCAACTGGAGGTCGTCGTGCTGGAGCCGCTCGGCATCGACGTGGGCCGCACCACCTGGCCGATGCTGCGCGAACTCGGCCACGTCGGGCCGTGCGACCAACTGCTCGGCGTGGACCACCTGTTGCACGACGAGACCCTCAGGCCCGGCGACACCATCATGTCGATCGGCCTCGGCATGGGCTCGCGGTTCACCGCTACCCTGCTGGAGGTCACCGAGCCGCCCAAGCCCCGTACGACCACCACCTTCACCGAGCCGGTGCGCGCGCAGGCCCCGCCCGCCGACGCGTATGTCATCGACCCCTCGGGCGGTGACATCTTCGGCGAGGCCGCTGCCTTGCGCGAGCGCGGCCCGGCCACGCCCGTCGAACTGCCCGGTGGCGTGTCGGCCTGGGCCGTCACCGGGCACGACCTGGCGAAGAAGCTGCTGCTCGACCCGAAGGTCTCCAAGGACGCGAACAAGCACTGGCCCATGTGGCGCGACGGCGACATCCCGCCGGACTGGCCGCTGATCATGTGGGTCGCGATGCAGAACATGTTCACCGCCTACGGGGCCGACCACACCAGGCTTCGCAGCCTGGTGGCCAAGGCGTTCACCCCGCGCCGGATCGAAGCGATGCGGCCGCGCGTCGAGGAGATCACGGCCGGCCTGATCGCCGACCTGGCCGCGGTGCCGCCGGGGCAGACGGTCGACCTGCGCGCACGGTTCGCGTTCCCGCTGCCGATCCAGGTCATCACCGGATTGTTCGGGGTGAGCGAGCAGACGGGCGCGGACCTGCGGCGGCTGGTGGACGCGGTGTTCAGCCTCGACGCGGACCCGGCGGGCGTGCAGGCCGCCTCCGGCGAGCTGTACATGCTGCTCAAGGAACTCGTGGCCGCCAAACGGCGCGACCCCGGCGACGACATGACCAGCGACCTGATCGCCGCACAGGAGGCGGACGGCACACGACTGTCCGAGCGGGAACTGCTGGACACCCTGCTGCTGACCATCTCCGCCGGCTTCGAGACGACGGTCAACCTGCTCGATCACGCCATCCACGCGCTGGCCACGCACCCGTCCCAGCTCGCCCTGGTGCGGTCCGGGACCAGCACGTGGGAGGACGTGGTGGACGAGACCCTGCGCTGGCAGGCGCCGGTGCCGAACCTGCCGCTGCGGTACGCCGTGGAGGACGTCTCCGTGGACGGCGTGCAGATCCGCAAGGGCGAGGCGATCCTGCTGTCCTACGGCGCGGCCGGCCGCGACCCGGCGCAGCACGGGGCCGACGCGGGGGAGTTCTCCGTCACCCGGCCGTCGCGGGCCGACCACCTCACCTTCGGGCACGGCGTGCACTACTGCCTCGGCAGCCCCCTGGCGAAGCTGGAGGCGACGACGGCGCTGTCCGCGCTGTTCTCCCGGTTCCCCCGGCTGCGGCTGGCCGTCCCGTCGTCCGAACTCGAGCCGCTGGGTTCCTTCTTCACCAACGGACACAAGACTCTTCCGGTCATCCTGGAGGAGAGTTGATGGCCCATTTCGCCTTCGTGAGCGCGCCCGCGTCCGGGCATGTGAACCCGACCCTGCCGCTGGTCGAAGAGCTGGTCCGGCGCGGTCACCGGGTCAGCTACGCCACGGGACCGGCCACCGCGGACGCCGCCTTCGCCGCCGGGGCGGCGCCGGTGACCCTGCCCTCGCAACTGCCGCCCGACATGGCGGCGCGGGGCGGGTTCACGGCGGAACAGCTCGCCGTGACGATGGAGTACTACCTCGACGACGCGCGTGCCTCTTTCCCCGTCCTGGCCGGGCACTTCTCGGCCGACCCGCCGGACGCGGTGTGCTACGACTCGGTGACCTTCACCGGGAGGATGCTGGCGAACCTGCTCGAGGTGCCGGAGATCTCCCTGGTGCCGACCTTCGCGGAGAACGAGTCCTTCTCGGCGGCGCAGGTGTACTTACCAGCCGACTTCGACCACACCAACCCCCGGCTGGTGGCCGCGTTCCAGGACATGGGGAAGTTCGCGCAGGGCCACACCTTCCTCGAGGACCCGAACCTGATGTTCGGCTACGTGGCCCCGACGAGCCTGGTGTTCATCCCCCGCGAGTTCCAGATGTCGGGGGACACCTTCGACGAGCGCTTCCACTTCGTCGGGCCGTCGCTGAGCAGCCGGCAGACCGCTGAGGAGTGGAGCCCCCGGTCGCGGGCCCCGGTGCTGCTGATATCGCTGGGAACCGTCTTCAACGACCGGCCCGAGTTCTATCGGACCTGCGTCGAGGCGTTCGGGGACAGTGACTGGCAGGTCGTCATGGCGGTGGGCGGGCTGGACCAGGAGTCGCTGGGCCCGATCCCGGCGAACGTCGAAGTGCACGCGCACGTGCCGCAGGTGGCGGTGCTGCGACACACCGAGGTGTTCCTGAGCCACGGCGGGATGAACTCGGCGATGGAGTCCCTCTACCACGGGGTGCCCTTCGTGGCGGTGCCGCAGATCCCGGAACAGCGGGCGATCGCCCGGCGGGCGGAGGAACTGCAGGTCGGCAGGATGCTCGCCGAGCCGACCGTGCAGGGCCTGCGCGACGCCGTCCAGGACGTCGGGTCCTGCCGCCCCCGGGCGGCGGCCCTGAGCCGGATCCTGCGCGGGGCGGGCGGCGCGGCAAAGGGGGCGGACGTCCTGGAGAAGCTGCTGACGCGGTAGCGGCCGGACTCCACCGGGCAGTCCGCCCCCGCACCCGCCCGGTGGAGCCCTTCCCACGCACGGTCTGTGGAGGACGGGTAGAGGTACATGGGGACGGTGACCGTCTCCAGGCGGGCGGCCTGCTTGAGGTGTTTGACCAACTCGTCGAGTGTGGTGATCGGTTCAGTGGCGTTGACCCTGGTGGCCGGGTCGGTGCGAAAGGATCCGGAAGCAGGAGCGCGTCATCCGGGCGGCGCAGCGGGCGGTCCCGCTGCGGCGGCGCGGCACCGCCGCCGAGGGGCGGTGCCGCGCCGCCGTCGCCTCACTCCGTCGGCAGTCGCGGCGTGCGCGGCGGGGCGGTCCGGCGGTCTCCGGTCGCCTCGAAGGCGGCGGCGAGGGTCAGCAGGGCGTTGTCGTCGTAGGCGCGGCCCGCGAAGGTCAGTCCGACGGGCATGCCGATGTCCGCCATGGTGCCCATGGGCACGGTCACCGTCGGGATGCCGAGGTGGCGGGGCACCAGGTTGCCGTTCGCGACCCAGACGCCGTTGCGCCAGCCGAGGTCGGCGGAGGCCTCGGAGACGTCCATGTCGGCGGGGCCGACGTCGGCGACGGTCGGGAACACCACGGCGTCCAGGCGCAGTTCGTCCATCCACTGCTCCAGGTCGACCCGGCGGGTCTCCTCCAGCCCGCGCAGTCCCTCCTCCAGGTGGGGCATGTCGGTGAAGGAGGCGTAGCGGCGCTCGCGCACGAAGCGCGGGTACTCGCCGATCGTGTCGTCGAAGCCGGCGTAGCGGTCCGGGAGTTCACCCTCCTGCTTGGGGAAGATGCGCTCGCCGTCGACCTCGGTCAGGGTGGCGAGTTCCGGGTCGCCGTTGGCGCGCAGGAAGTCGTCCCACGCCCAGGCGGAGAGGTCCTCGATCTCGACGGTGAGGAAGTCCCGGCCGACCAGGCCGCGGGTGAACAGCGACGGGGCGCCGGGGCGGTCGGACTCGTAGTTCGACACGACGGGGAAGTCGACCTCGACCACCTCGGCGCCGGCCGCCTCCAGGTCGCGGCGCGCGGCGTTCCACAGGTCGATCACCGAGGGGCGGGTGTCGATCCGCTGACCGGTCTGGCCGCCGATGCCGCCTTCGGGGTTCGTTCCGGCGTCCGGGTCGGCGTTGATGTACATCCGGGGGACGCCGACGCGCTTGCCGGCCAGCGCGGCGCGCGCCGCCGCCGGATCGGCGGGCCCGAGCGCCGGGTACGAGGCGGGGCGGACCTGCGACGACGCGGGCAGCGGCACCCACGGCTGGGCGCGCCACAGGTCGCCGCGGGTCTGCGGGTCGTCGGCCACGATGACGTCGAGCAGCTCGAACAGGTCGGCCATGGTGCGGGTGTGCGGGACGACGACGTCCATGGTCGGTACCAGCGGCCAGTTACCGCGCACCGAGATCACGCCGCGGCTGGGCGTGTAGGCGCACAGCGCGTTGTTCGACGCGGGTGCCCGGCCCGACGACCAGGTCTCCTCGCCGAGGCCGAACGCGCCGAACGACGCGGCCGTCGCGGTGCCCGAGCCGTTGGACGAGCCGGAGCCGTAGGCGCTGGTGAGCCAGTCGGCGCTGTACGGGCTCTCCGCGCGGCCGTACACGCCGCGCTGCATGCCGCCGTTGGCCATCGGCGGCATGTTGGTCAGGCCGATGAGGACGGCCCCGCCCGCGCGCAGCCGCTCGATCGCGAAGGCGTCGCGCTGGGCGACGAGGTGCTCGAAGGCCGGCGAACCGGCCGCGGCGGTCAGCCCCTTGGCGAGGTAGCTGTCCTTCGCGGTGTACGGGATGCCGTCCAGCGGGCCGAGCGTCTCGCCGCGCGCCCGGCGGGCGTCGGAGGCCTCGGCTTCGGCGCGGGCGTGCGGGTTCATCACGACCATCGCGTTGAGCGCGGTGGCGGTGCCCGGCCGGTCGTACGCCTCGATCCGCGCGAGGTAGGCGTCGAGCAGCGCGACCGCGGTGGTCTCGCCCTTCTCCAGCGCCGCGCGCAGGTCGGCGATATTGGTCTCCACGACGTCGAATCCCCGCGTCATGCGGATGCCTCCTGGATGGTGGGTCGGGTAGGGCGAACCGGTGGGGCGTCCGGCCGGTCGAGCGGACGGACGCCCCAGTCGCACTGACTAGATTTTCAGTCTAGACTACCGATCTAGATCCCCAGAAGCGAGATGAGGCCATGTCGACGCCGGAGTCCCAGCCGCCCGCTCAGCCCCCGCGCCGCCCCGCCACGCCCAGCGGCGACGGGGCACGGGAACGGGCGATGCGGGCCGCCATCAGCGCCATCGCCGAGAAGGGCGCCGCGGCCGTGCGGATGTCGGACATCGCCGAGCGGGCCGGCATGAGCACCGGGCACATCCTGTACCACTTCGGCAAGAAGGACCGCCTGCTGCTCGAAGTCCTCGTGTGGAGCGAGGGGGACCTCGGGGCCCGGTTCCAGCAGGCCGCGGACGAGGCCGCCTCCCCCGCCGAGAAGCTGGACCTGTTCGTCCGCGCCTACCTGCCCCGCCACCCGGGCGACGAACGCTACGCCCTGTGGACGCAGGTGCTGGCGCAGCGCCACGACGACGCGGGCCGCACCGTCCTCACGGCGCTCTCCGACGCCTGGGAGGAACGCCTGGAAGCCGTCATCCGCGAGGGCCGGGCCCTGGGACAGTTCGCCGACGTGGACCTGCCCGAGTTCGTCATCAGGGCGGTGGCCATGCTCAACGGGCTCTCCGAGGACGTGATGTTCGGACGGCCGCGCTGGCAGCACACCTCCGCGCACACCTTCGCGCTGTCCGCCCTCGAACGCGAACTCAGGCCGACCGGCGGGGCGTGACGGCGTGCCGGCGCGCCGGTCGGCGGCCGCTACCGGTCACGACCGGCCGGGGGCGGTCTTCGGCGGGGTGTCCAGCACCCGGAAGGAGAGGCCGGCGGCGATCAGCCGGTCGATCAGCGGCCGGCCCATCGCCACCGCCGTGGTCGACTGCCCCGCCACCGGCGGCAGGTCGTCGTACGCGAGGCAGAGCGCCGACTCGGCCAGCATCTTCGCGGTCTCCTGGTAGCCGGGATCACCCCCGGACACCTCGGTGAGCACCCTGCGCCCGTCATGGGCCCGCGCCCTGAACCGGACGGCGAACCAGGAGCGCGTCCGCTGCTCTTCGCTCGGCCCGTCGCCGGGCTTGCGCAGCCGGCCCAGGGCCCGGCGCAGCAGCGGCAGTTGGGCGGCGAGGGCGACCGCCGCCAGCACGGCGACGCCGCCGACGGCGATCGGCAGCCGTCGCACCGCCGCATAGTGGGCGTAGCCGAAGTCGGGGCCGTACTCGGCGAGGGCGGCGGCCGAGCGGGAGACCACCCGGGGGTCGATGGTGGGCATCGGTACCGCCCAGGCCCGGGCCGCCCGCGACCGGTGCGGCAGGCCCAGCGGGGTGCGGATCAGCCGGCCCTTCGGCCGGGGCTCCACCGCGCGGCGCGCGCGGGCGGCGCGGGCCATCGCCCGCGGCCGGGAGAAGGCCGTCATCACCGAGGCGAAGGTGCCGCCCGAGACGGTGCCGCCGGCCCGGACGAAGCCCTCGACCTCGACCCGGGCCGGCGGGCCGCCGCGGCGCAGCAGCTCCTCGACGGTGAACAGCACGCCGAGGTCGTGCGGCACCGAGTCGAAGCCGCAGGCGTGCACCAGCCGCGCGCCGGTGGCCACCGCCCGCTCGTGGTGCCGGAGGTACATCCGGTCGACGAACTCCGGCTCGCCGGTGAGGTCCACGTAGTCGGTGCCGCTCTCCGCGCAGGCCGCCACCAGCGGCTCGCCGTACCGCAGGTACGGGCCGACCGTGGAGATCACCACCCGGGCCCCGGCGGCCACGGCGCGCAGCGCCTCGCGGTCGGCGGCGTCCGCGATCAGCAGCGGGAGGCCGGCGCACCGGGGGTCGATCCGCGCCAGCTTCGCCCGGACGGCGGCGAGCCTGCCCTCGTCGCGTCCGGCGAGCGCCCAGCGGCAGTCCTCGGGCACGGTCCGGGCCAGGTACTCGGCGGTGAGCCCGCCGGTGAACCCGGTGGCACCGAACAGGACGAGGTCGTACGGGCGCGGCTCGGCCATCACAGTCCCTACTCGCGGGTCATCGACTGCGCCACGCTAGGAGTCCGCCCTGGGACTGTCAACGGGTCCGGACCGGGCGCCCCGCCGTTTCGAGGCGGGTGGCGGCGAGGGCGGGCCGACTCCGATGGCACGTCCGACAGGGCCGCGTTCGTCCTGCCGCCCGGCCTCGCCCCCCTCGCCCACGAGCACGGGCCGGAACTCTCCAGGCTCATCTCCCGCCACCTGCGCCCGGAGGAGGACGAGGGCCCGCGCTGACCGGAGCCTACGCGCGTTGATCGGTTGTCTACCTGGGACTTCTACGGTCGGGCCATCGGCAAGTTCCGCACCGCTCAGAAGGATTCCCATGATCGACCCGGCCGCGCCGTCGCGCGGTGAGACACCCTGGATCGGCGACGATCCGAGATTCGGCGAACTGCGCGCCGCCTACCGCAGGTTCGTGTTCCCGGTGACGGTGGCGTTCCTGCTCTGGTTCCTGGCGTACGTGCTCTGCTCGGCCTACGCCCGCGGGTTCATGGCGACCAAGGTCGCCGGGCACGTCAACGTGGCCCTGGTGTTCGGGCTGCTGCAGTTCGTCTCGACCTTCGGCATCGCCCTGGCCTACGGCCGGTTCGCCGCCCGGCGGCTGGACCCGCTGGCGGCGGAGCTGCGGAGCGTGGCGGCGTCCCGCCGCCACGACGGGGACCAGGAACCGACGGGGAGCCAGGCATGACACAGCACCATTCCCAGGCCGCCGCGGTGGCGCAGGCGGCGTCGGCGTCGGCGTCGAACAAGGGCCTGACCATCGGGCTGTTCGTGGCCCTGGTGGCGGTGACCCTGGTCATCACCCTGTGGGCCCGGCGGAGCACCCGGGGCACCGGTGGCTTCTACACCGGCGGCGGGGAGTTCTCCGCGCTGCAGAACGGCATCGCGATCTCCGGCGACTACCTGTCCGCGGCGTCCTTCCTGGGGATCGCCGGGATCATCGCGCTGGCCGGGTACGACGGCTTCCTGTACTCGATCGGCTTCCTGGTGGCCTGGCTGGTCGCGCTGCTGCTGGTCGCCGAACTGCTGCGCAACACCGGGCGGTTCACCATGGCCGACGTGCTGGCCGCGCGGCTGCGCAGCGGGCCGATGCGCACCGCCGCGGGTGTGTCGACCATCGTGGTGTCGATCTTCTACCTGATCGCGCAGATGGTCGGCGCGGCGACGATCGTGGGGCAGCTGCTCGACGTCAAGGGTGCCTCCGCGCAGGTCTGGACGATCGTCGGGGTCGGCGCCCTGATGATCGTCTACGTGGTGGTCGGCGGGATGAAGGGCACCACCTGGGTGCAGATCGTCAAGGCGGTGCTGCTGATCGCCGGCGCGGCCACCATGACGGTGTGGGTGCTGGCGAAGTACGGCTTCAACGTCAGCCATCTGCTCGGGGACGCCGCCGCGGCCTCCAAGAAGGGCGACGCCTTCCTCCAGCCCGGCCTGAAGTACGGGGCTACGGACGGCTGGTCGAAGCTCGACCTGGTCAGCCTGGGCACCGCCCTGGTGCTGGGCACCGCGGCGCTGCCGCACGTGCTGGTGCGCTTCTACACGGTTCCTACCGGCCGCGACGCCCGCAAGTCGGTGAACTGGTCGATCGGCATCATCGGGGTCTTCTACCTGATGACCCTGGTGCTCGGCTTCGGGGCGGCCGCGCTGGTCGGCACGGCGACGATCAAGGAGAAGGACCCGTCCGGCAACACCGCCGCCACCCTGCTGGCGGAGCACCTCGGCGGCGGCGCGGGCACCACCGGCGGCTCGTTGATGCTGGCCTTCATCGCGGCGGTCGCGTTCGCCACCATCCTGGCGGTGGTCGCCGGGCTCACCCTGACCTCCTCCTCGTCGTTCGCCCATGACCTGTACGCCAGCGTCATCCGCAAGGGCCGGGCCACCGAGCGGCAGGAGCTGATCACGGCGAAGATCGCCGCCGTGGTGATCGGCGCGGTCGCGGTCGCGCTGTCGATCTTCGCCCGGGACCTCAACGTGGCGTTCCTGGTGGCGCTGGCCTTCGCCATCGCCGCCTCGGCCAACCTGCCGGCGATCCTGCTGACCCTGTTCTGGAAGCGCTTCACCACCTTCGGCGCCAAGTGCGGCATCTACGCGGGCCTGGTCAGCGCGATCGGCCTGGTGCTGCTCTCCCCGATCTGCTGGGGCGGCGCCAGCGGCACCGTCCCGGCCGTGAAGCTGACGGCCACCCAGGCGAAGGACTGCGGGGTGCCGGCGGCCGGCCAGGAGGTCGGCAACGCCACGGCGCTGATCTCCTGCACCACCACCGCGCCGATCCCGCTGCAGAACCCGGGCGTCATCTCGATCCCGATCGGGTTCGCAGCCGCGGTCATCGGCTCGCTGGCCGGCGGTCGCCGCCGCCGGCACGAGGACGCGGACGGGCGAGGCTTCGCGGAGCTCGAAGTCCGGGCGCTCACCGGGGTGGGGCGGTAGACCGTGACGACGGGTTCCAACCTGGACGAGTTCCTCTCCGACCTGGAGCGCTACGCCGCCGCCGACGTCCTGACCGCCCAACTCACCGCGGACACCCTGCGCAAGTACCTGCGGGCCGGGCTGATCGTCCCCGACGACCTGTGCGCCGGTGACACCGACGGCTACGCGCAGCGGCTGCTGCACGCCGGACGGACCCACTCCGTGTTGGCCCTGACCTGGCTGCCCGGGCAGTCCACCCCGATCCACGACCACATCGCCTGGTGTGTCTCCGGCGTGGTGGAGGGCGTGGAGGTGGACGAGGCGTACCGGCTGTGGCGGCTGCCCCGCTCCGGCCGCCGGGTGCTGGTGCCGTCCGGCCGGACCACCTGCTCGCCCGGCCGGGTGCAGCTCCTGGTGCCGCCCGACGAGGACATCCACCGGGTGTCCAACGGCGGCACCGGCCGCGCGGTCTCCCTGCACGTCTACGGCGCCGACATCTCGCCGAACGGGGGCAGTTCGATCAACCGGGTCTTCGGGCAGGACGTCGTGGACGCCCCGCCGGACGGCGCCCGCCTGGTGAGCTGGCGGCACCCGGACGGCCTGGCTCCCTGGCCGACGCACCGCTGACCGACCCCCGCCGTGCCCCGACGGGCCGTCCTCCCCGGACGGCCCGTCGGCCGTTTCCCGCCGGTGGTGCATGATGGCCGCCATGGCGCTGTTCGCACCGAAGTGCCCGGTCGGGCCGGCGGAGCGGGTCTGGATCGAGGAGTCCATGGCCTGGCTGGCCGCCGAGTTCGGCCGCGAGGTGCTGGACCGCGCACCCGTCCTGCCGACCGCCGAGTTCTTCCCGGGGCCCTACGAGGGCTCCGAGGAGGACATCCGGCGGGTGATCGCCCGACTCTGCGGGTACCTGGAGGTGGCGCCCGAGCGCCTGACGGTCGAGATCGAGCCGGACGACGGCGAGCGGGCCATGGCCGCCGGTCTCGGACTCGGCTACCGGTCCCGCTCCGCCGCCGGGCACTACCGGCGGGAGAACGGGCGCCCGGTGATCGCCGTCGACCAGCGCCAGGCCGCCCGGCCGGTCGCCCTGGTCGCCACCATCGCCCATGAGCTGGGCCACGTCCGGCTGCTGGACGAGCGGCGGATCACCACGGCCCGGCGCGACCACGAGCCGCTCACCGACCTTCTGACGGTCCACTTCGGCCTCGGCGTCTTCACCGCGAACTCCGCCTTCGACTTCCGCCGCAGCGACCGGGGTCGGTCGTCCGCCCGGCTCGGCTACCTGAGCGAGCCGATGCTCGGGTACGCCCTGGCCTGCTACGCCCACCGGCGGGGCGAAGCCAAGCCCGGCTGGGCGCGCCACCTGACCACCAACCCGCGGGCCTACCTCCGGCGGAGCCTGCGCCATCTGGACCGGAACCCGCCGAGCACGTGATCGGGGACCGGGAGCGGAGAGCGTGGCTGGATCCGAACATCATTGCGCGAAAACGACTCTGACGATCAGTCAATCGATCTCTCCGGCCGATCGGTCCGGGTGGCCTCCCAACTCGCCTCCGTACAGGTCACGGTGTGTGCCCGCGCTCCCAACGCGCTTACCGGAAGCCGCTGTTCGATCATCCGAAGTTCAGATTCCGAGTGCGCGTTTCACACATCCCCCTCATCGGGCGGCCCGGATGCTCTACATTGATTTTCGCCCCGCACGGACGGAAGCGGGGCGACGACGGACTGTGATCTTCCTGGCCCGGGACGGGGCCGCGAGGGTGGGGCGCAGCCGCCGACGTTTCCCGCGCACCCAGGGGCACTGGCAGGACGAGCGAGTCCGCTGCCGCCCGGGTGGGATGTTTCACGCAGCGCCGCAACAAGCCGATTCGCCATTCGCCGGGGGAGGGGTCCCCTCGGAGGCCAGGAACAGCGCGGCACACGGGGGGCGGGGCCTCCCGAGGGGAGGAACAGGGCGGGGGGCGTGAGCCTCCTGGGGGGAGGAACCGTGTGGAGCGAACACGTCGAACCCAGCGGTGAGTTGAAGGGGGACGTGGAGCAGGGGGAGGGAGAGTTAGCCGGCCCGTTTCCCTCGGCGCGCAGGCGCCCGGTGGCGAACGGGACGATCAGCCGGTCCGAGAGCGACTGGGAGCAGCAGTACCGCCGTACCGTCATCATCAGCGACACCGTGGCCACCGCCTTCGTGGTGGCGGCCATCGGCGGCTTCTTCGGGGTCCGGGACGCGGCCAACTGGCACGAGAAGTGGGGCATCCTCGCCTTCGGCACCGAACTGCTGGTGCTGGGGGCGCTGGCGACGAGCCGGGCGTGGGCTCCGGCCGTGCTGGGGCAGGGCGCCGAGGAGTTCCGCCGGCTCGGGCGCTCGCTGTTCACGGCGGCCGTCGTCCTGGCGCTCGGCGGGATCGCCCTCGGCTCGCACAACATCAGGCTCTGGATCTTCGCCGCGATCCCGGCGGTCACGGCCGTCACCATGACCGAGCGGTACCTGCTGCGGCTGTGGCTGCACAAACAGCGCAACCAGGGACGGTGCCTGCGCCCGGTGCTCGCCGCCGGGAGCCCGGCCACCGTGCGCGACCTGATCAGCCGGACCCGCAAGTTCCCGCACCTGGGCTGGCGGGTGGAGGCGGTGTGCACGCCGTACACCCTCGGCCGGGGCGCCGACCGACTGGACGGGGTGCCGGTCGTCGGCCGGCTGGCGGACGTCGCCAACCACGTCCGCCGCGACGGCTACCGGGTCGTCGCGGTCACCCCGGACCCGTACTGGACACCGGACCGGCTGCAGCGGCTGGCCTGGAACCTGGAGGGCGGCGACGCCGAGATGGTGGTCGCCCCGGTGCTGATGGAGGTGGCCGGCCCGCGGCTGCACGTCGACGCGGTGCTCGGGATCCCGATGCTGCGGGTCAGCATGCCGACCTTCACCGGCGGCCCCCGGGCCGTCAAGGAGGTCGTCGACCGGCTGGGCGCCGCCGTCCTGCTGGTGCTGTTCGCCCCGCTGATGCTGCTGGTCGGGCTGCTGGTGCTGGCGGACAGCCGGGGCGGGGTGTTCTACCGGCAGCACCGGGTCGGCAAGGACGGCCGCCAGTTCACCCTGGTCAAGTTCCGCACCATGGTCGCCGGGGCGGACCGGGCCCGGGCGGCGCTGGCCGACCGCAACGAGGGCGCCGGCCTGCTGTTCAAGCTCCGCCGGGATCCACGGGTGACCAGGGTGGGGGGAGTGCTGCGCCGGTACTCGCTGGACGAGCTGCCGCAGCTCGTCAACGTGCTCACCGGCTCGATGTCGCTGGTCGGCCCGCGGCCCCCGCTGCCGGAGGAGTCCGCGGCGTACGGCCCGGACATCCGGCGGCGGCTGCTCGTCAAGCCCGGGCTGACCGGCCTGTGGCAGATCAGCGGGCGCAGCGACCTGCCGTGGGAGGAGGCCGTCCGGCTGGACCTGCGGTACGTGGAGGACTGGTCGCTCGCCCTGGACGCGGTGATCCTCTGGAAGACGCTGCGGGCCGTGCTCCAGGGGCAGGGGGCCTACTGATGGGTGGGGGCGCCGTCCGGACGGACGGCGTGCGGACGGCCGGCCACAAGGGCCTGCCCGAGGGGAGGAACGGGTCATGAGGGTCAGCGTCCTGGGGCTCGGTTACGTGGGCTGCGTGTCGGCCGCGTGCCTGGCCAGCCTGGGCCACGAGGTCATCGGGGTCGACGTCAACCAGGTGAAGGTCGACCTGGTGAACGACGGCAAGGCCCCGGTGGTCGAGGAGCGGATCGGCGAACTCATCGCCGAGATGGTGGCGAGCGGGGCGCTGCGCGCCACCGGCGACGTCCGCGAGGCGGTCATGGGAAGCGAGGTGTCGCTGGTCTGCGTGGGCACGCCCTCGGAGCCCAACGGCAGCCTGTGCACCAGCTACCTGGAGCGGGTCACCGAGCAGATCGGTGCCGCGGTGGCCGAGCGGGGCGGGCGGCAGACCGTCGTGTTCCGCAGCACCATGCTCCCGGGCACCTGCCTGAACCTGCTGGTGCCGATCCTGGAGAAGTACGCCGGCGGCACGGCCGGGGTCGACTTCGGGGTCGCGGTCAACCCCGAGTTCCTGCGCGAGGGCACCAGCGTGCGGGACTTCTTCGACCCGCCGAAGACCGTCATCGGCGAACTCGACCGGGCGAGCGGCGACGTGGTCGAGGAGTTGTACGAGGGACTGCCCGGCGCGGTGTTCCGGGTGCCCGTCCCGACGGCCGAGGCGATCAAGTACGCGGACAACGCCTTCCACGGCCTCAAGATCGGCTTCGCCAACGAGCTGGGCGCGGTCTGCCAGGCGCTCGGGGTGGACTCGCACCAGGTGATCGACGTCTTCCTGGCCGACCGCAAGCTGAACATCAGCCCCGCCTACCTGCGGCCCGGCTTCGCCTTCGGCGGCTCCTGCCTGCCCAAGGACCTGCGCAGCCTGGTCCACGCGGCGCGCCGGGCCGACGTCGCGGTGCCGATCCTCTCCCATGTGCTGCCCTCCAACGCCGAACACCTGCGGCGTGCGGTCACGCTGGTCGAGCGCACCGGCGGGCGCCGGGTGGGCCTGTTCGGCCTGTCCTTCAAGCCGGGCACCGACGACCTGCGCGAGAGCCCGCTCGTCGAGCTGGCCGAGCAGCTCTTCGGCAAGGGCTACGACCTGCGGATCTACGACCCCAACGTGAACCTCTCCCGGCTGCTCGGCGCCAACCGCGAGTACATCGAGACCCGGCTGCCGCACCTCGCCCAGCTGCTCACGGACTCCGTCCACGAGGTGCTGGAACACGCCGAGGTGTGCGTGGTCGGGACGAAGGACCCGGCCGTCCTGGCGGCCCTGCCGCACGGCGACGGCCCGGCGATCGTCGACCTCATCCGCCTCCCCGACGCCGAGACGCGCCGGGCCGAACCGGGGTACGTGGGCCTTGCCTGGTGACACATCGTTCAGTGACGAACCGCTCAGTGACACGTCGTCCAGTGACACACCGTCCAGTGACACGTCGTCCAGTGCCGTGGCCGGCGGGGACGGGCGTGGCCGGCGCGCGCTCATCCTGGTGGAGAACCTGTCGGTGCCCTTCGACCGGCGGGTCTGGCAGGAGTGCACCACGCTGCGCGACGCGGGCTGGACGGTCCACGTGATCTGCCCCCGGGGCAGCAAACGGGACACCGAACCCGAGGCGCTGATCGACGGGGTGCGGATCCACCGCTACCCCCTGCGCGCGGCCACCGGCGGCCCGGCCGGGTACCTCCAGGAGTACGGATCGGCGCTCTGGCACACGGCCCGGCTGGCCCGCAAGGTCGGCCCGGTCGACGTGGTCCACGCCTGCAACCCGCCCGACCTGCTGTTCCTGCCCGCCCTGTGGCTCAAGCGGCGCGGCGCGCGCTTCGTCTTCGACCAGCACGACCTGGTGCCCGAGCTGTACCTCTCCCGCTTCGACCGCGGCGAGGACCTGCTCTACCGCGCCGTCTGCGCGCTGGAACGCCGGACGTACCGGGCCGCGGACATCGTGCTCGCCACCAACGAGAGCTACCGGGACACCGCGCTGCGCCGCGGCGGCCGGCGGCCCGAGGACGTCTTCGTGGTGCGCAGCGCGCCCGACACCGAGCGGTTCCGGCCGGTGCCGCCCGAGCCGGAGCTCAAGCGCGGCAAGCCCCATCTGCTCTGCTACCTGGGCGTCATGGGCCCCCAGGACGGCGTCGACTACGCCCTGCGGGCGCTCGCCAAGCTGCGCGACGAACTCGGGCGGACCGACTGGCACGCGGTGTTCGTCGGCGGCGGCGACACCTTCGACGCCATGGTGGAGCTGTCCCGGCGGCTCGGGCTCTCGGAGCAGGTGCAGTTCACCGGGCGCGTCCCGGACGCCGACCTGGTGCGCTACCTGTCCACCGCGGACGTGTGCCTGTCCCCGGACCCGCGCAACCCGCTCAACGACGTGTCGACCATGAACAAGGTGCTGGAGTACATGGTGATGGGCCGGCCGATCGTCTCCTTCGACCTCCGGGAGGCCCGGGTCTCCGCCGGTGACGCCGCCCTCTACGCGCCCGCCAACGACGAGTCCGAGTTCGCGAGGCTCGTCGCGCAGTTGATGGACGACCCGGAGAAGCGGGCCTGGATGGGCAAGCTCGGCCAGGAGCGGATCAACGGGCCGCTCGCCTGGCGGAACTCCCAGCGCGCGCTGCTCGCCGCCTACGCCGCCGCCTGCCGGGACCGCACCCCGGAGGACCGGGCACGGAGAAGGCCGTCCCGTTGAGCGACGACACGATACGCCTGGTCACGGTCGGCCGGATCCTGCGTCGGCGCTGGCGGCTGCTCGCCGTCTTCGCCCTGGTGGGTGCGCTCGTCGGCTACGGCGCCTCGCTGCTGTTCCCGCCGAGTTACACCACGTCCGCGTCGGTGCTGCTGCCGGGCGTGTGGCAGGACCGCGAGTTGCTGACCCAGGCGGAGATCGCGACCAGTTCGGTGGTGCTCGACCGGGCGGCCGCCTCGCTCGGCTGGCCCGGGGTCAGCGGCGCGAAGCTGCAGGACCGGGTGAGCGCCACGGCCGCGGACGGCAACATCATCAAGATCTCCGGCACGGCCGACACCCCGGAGCGCGCCCAGCAGCTCTCCGATCAGGTGGCCCACCAGTTCGTCACGTTCGCGGCGCGGATCGCGGGCGACAGCACCGACCCCGAGGCGGCGCAGCCCGAGGCCCTGCGGCAGCTGGTGCTGCAGGCCAGCCGCCGGATCACCGACCTGGCCGCCTCGACCGATCCGGGGCGGACGGTGGAGAGCGTGCAGACCCGTACCGAGCTGGAGAAGCTGCGCACCGCGCTCCAGGACGCCATCAAGAAGCTGGACCAGGTCGACCCGGGGGCCAACAAGGCCAACATGGTCGTCATGGGCTCGGCGGCCCGGCCGTCCGCCCAGGCACCGCCGACCAGGACGGAACTCATCGCCGCCGGGGCGCTGTTGGCCTTGCTGCTCGCCGTCATCGGTCATCTCGCCGCGGCCCGGATGAGCCGCTGGCTACGCACCGAAGGGGAGATCGCCGCGGCGCTGGGCTCGGTGGTCCTCGGCACCGTCGACGTCCCCGCCGAACGGTCCGCGCGGCGGCCGGGGGGCCGTGGGCCGCGGGCGCTGGTCCGCCGGCTGCTGGGCCTCGACACCCGCTGGGACCTGCCCGTCCCGCACGCCTCCGGCGACGAGGCCGGCCGACGGCTCCGCTACCGGCGGGTGTGCGCCCGCCTCCGAAACCGACTGCCCGCCCCCCGACGCCTGCTGGTCGTCGTCCCGGACGGCGACGAGCCGGCCCACCGGGCCGCCGGGCAGCTGGTCGCCGAGGCGGGGGGCGATCCGCTGCTGCGGGTGGTGGGGGTGTCGGCGCACCGGCCGCTGCTGCCGGACGGCGAGGACGGGTCCGGTGCGCTGGTGGTGCTCAGCACGGGCAGCTGGACGGCGGGGGAGCTGGCGGGCATCGGCGGGGCGTGCCTGGACGCCGGGCACGAGCTGGTCGGCGTCGTCGTCGCCGGCACCGTCCGGGCCCGGTCGACGCGCGGTTCGGGCCGCGCTCGGGGCCGCGCCTCGAGTCGTGCCGCGGACGGCGATCCGGACGGCGCCACGCCGGACCGCGACGCGGACCGCGACCCGGACGGAGACCAGGTCCGCGAACCCGATGGAGAGCAGGTCCGCGACCAGGACGACGCCACGCCGGCCCTCGCGGTCGGCGACGACTCGGGGAGAGGGTCGGGGTGACGACGAGTACGACTCCGGAGCCGCCGCCCGCCCCGCCACTGCTGGACCTCCAGTCCCTGGTGGTCGCGGTGCGCCGCCGGCGCCGCCTCTGGTGCGCCCTGGCGCTGGTCGGGCTGCTGCTCGGCGCGGCCGTGGCCGTCCTGAAGCCGCCGCCGCCGACCGCGGTGACCAAGGTGCTGGTCGCCCACCAGGCGGACCAGCCCAACGACCCCGGCACGCTGATCCGCACCGACGTCGCCCTGCTGCAGACCACCGCCATCGCCGGCAAGGCCCTCCAGGCCCTCGGGTCCGCGCAGAAGCCGGAGGACTTCATGCGGGACTACACGGGCCTCGGCCTGACCAACAACCTGCTGCAGATCACCGTGACCGGCGGCAGCGACGCCGAGGCGCGGGCCCGGGCCGAGGCGCTGGCGGAGGCCTTCGTCGCGGACCACGTGAAGCGGATCCAGGACGCCGCGGACGCCCAGGCCAAGGCCCTGCTCGGCGAGCGCGACCGGATGCGCGACCAACTCGCCCAGGTCAACAAGGAGATCGGGGACGGCGCGCAGCAGAGCGGGCCGACCGCCTCGGCGAACCTGGAGTCGCTCTACGCCAGCCGGGCCGAACTCACCTCCCGGATCACCGACTTCGGCCAGCGCGCGGCGGAGGCGCAGGTCGGCACGCCCCAACTGGTGGCCGGCACCCAGATCGTGGACGCCCCGCGCGCGGTGCGGCAGTCCCTGCCCACGGCCGCCGCCACCGACGGCGGGATCGGGGCCGTCCTCGGACTGGTGCTCGGCATCGCGGCGGCCGCGGTCGGCGCGGTGGTGGCGGACCGGCCGGTGCTGCGCCGGGAGATCGCGGCGAACCTCGGCGCCTCGGTCATCGCCGAGCTGCACCGGGTGCCCCGCCGCCCCGCCGGACGCTGGCAGTCGCGCCGCACCAGGGCGGCCCGGGCCAGGCTCACCGCGACCCTGGCCCGCACCGTGCGCGGCTCCGCGGAGACCGTGTCGCTGCTGGAACTGGGCTGCGCGCGCAGCACGGTGGCGATCGCCCTGGACCTCGCCGGGGAACTGTCGGGCGAGGGGCCGGTGGTGATCATGGACGGCCTGCCGGGCCCCCAGCTCGCCCACCGCCGCGCCAAGCCGGGGGAGCCGACCGTGATCGGCGGCGAGCAGGCCTCGGCCGTGGCACTGGGGGAACGCCGGCTCGGCGTCGGCTCGGTGGTCCCCGGCACGGCGTGGACCGACCTCCAGTACCTCGGCACCCGCACCGTGCTCGTGGTCCGGGCCGGGCACGGCAGCGCCGCCTGGCTGCACACCGTGGCCCGCCAGCTCGCGGACCAGCACATCCCGGTCCTCGGCGTGGTGCTGATCGACCCCGATCCGCGCGACCGGACCGACGGCACCCTGTGGGACGGGCCGCACACCGCGCTGCGCGGCCGGGGCGAGCGGCCGGCCCGGAACGGGCTGGGCCGGCGGCGGACGGCACGACTTCCGATGTGGACCTCGAGGGTCCCCGACAGCGACCAGGAGGCGAGGTAGCACATGTGCGGCATCGCGGGCACGTACCGATGGCCGGACGGCAAGGCCGTGACCGACCAGCTCACCGAGACCCTCGCCCACCGCGGCCCGGACGGGGCGGGCCGCTACAGCCACCCGCTCGGCGACGGCGAGGTGCAGCTGGGGCACCGCCGGCTGGCCATCGTCGACCTGTCCGAGACCGGCGCCCAGCCGATGGCCTCGGACGGCCTCGTCCTGACGTACAACGGCGAGCTGTACAACGCGCCCGAGCTGCGCGCCGAACTGACCGCCGCCGGGGCGCGCTTCCGCGGCACCTCCGACACCGAGGTGCTGCTGGAGGCCTGGCGGCGCTGGGGCACCGACTGCCTGCCCCGGTTGCGCGGGATGTTCGCGTTCGGGATCTTCGACGAGCGCACCGGTGAGCTGGTGCTCGCCCGCGACCAGCTCGGCATCAAGCCGCTGTTCCTGGTGCGGCGCGGCGGGGGCCTGGTGTTCGCCTCCGAGCTCAAGGCGCTGGCCGCCGTCACCGGCGGCTCGCTGGAGGTGGACCACGCCGCGCTGGTCGCCTCGCTGCTCTACTACTGGGTGCCGGACTCGCGCTGCGCGTTCCGCGAGGCGGAGAAGCTGCCGCCGGGCAGCTGGCTGCGGTGCCGGCCCGACGGCCGGGTCGAGCGCGGCCGGTTCTGGCACCTGCGGGAGGTCGCCGCCGAGGGCCGGGACCGGGCCCGGGCCGGCGAGCGGCCGGACCTCGCCGCCGTCGTCGAGGAGTCGACCAGGCGTCATCTGCTCTCCGACGTCCCGGTGGCGACCTTCCTCTCCGGCGGACTGGACTCCAGCTACCTGACCGCGCTGGCCGCCCGCGACCGCCCCGGGATCTCCGCCTACACGATCGGCTTCCGCGCCGAGGACGCCAGGTTCGAGGCGATGCCGGACGACCTGCGCTACGCCCGGCGGGTGGCCGAGCGGTTCGGCGTGGACCTGCACGAGATCGAGATCGCCCCGGACGTGCTCGACCTGCTGCCGCGGATGACGTACCACCTGGACGAGCCGATCGGCGACCCGGCCGCGATCAACACCTTCCTGATCTGCTCGGCCGCCCGGGAGGCCGGGGTCAAGGTGCTGCTCTCGGGGATGGGCGCCGACGAGCTGTTCGCCGGCTACCGCAAGCACCTGGCCAACCAGCTCGCGCTGCGCTACCAGCGCGTCCCCCGGCCGCTGCGGCGCGGCCTGTCCGCGGCCGTGGACCGGCTGCCGGTCGCCACCGCCCGCCGGGGGTACCGCTCGGTGCGCTTCGCCAAGCGCTTCCTGTCCTTCGCCGACCTGCCGGAGGAGACGGCGTTCCGGCGCAGCTACACCATGTACGACCGGGCGGAGCTGCTCGCCCTGGTCAACCCGGACCTGGCCGGGACGGTCGACGACGTGCTGACCGAGCACGCGGACGTCTACCAGGACAACGACCTGGACGACTTCGTCAACCGGATGTGCCTGGGCGACGCCCGGATGTTCCTGCCGGGCCTGAACCTCGCCTACACCGACCGCTCCAGCATGGCCGCGTCGACCGAGGTGCGGGTGCCGTACGTGGACGTCGAGGTGGTGAAGGCGGCCTTCGCGGTGCCCGGCGACCGCAAGATCGTCGGCCGGCAGGGCAAGGCCGTCCTCAAGGAGGCGGCCCTGTCCGTCCTGCCCCGGGAGATCGTGTACCGGCCCAAGGGCCTGTTCAGCGCCCCGCTGCGGGCCTGGATGAGCCGGGACCTGGCGCCGCTGGTGCGCGAGGTGGTGAACGACGGAGTGCTCGTCAACTCCGGCTTCCTGCGCCGCGAGGCGCTGGCCCGGCTGGTCGCCGAGGACGCCGCCGGGCAGCGGGACCACTCCAAACATCTGTGGCACGTGCTGACCCTCGAGTACTGGTACCGGGGCGCGACCTCCGGCTGAGGTCAGCGCGCTCGCTCGACGACGAACAGGCTGAGGAACACGAGGAACAAGGGGACTTGCGGTGAAACAGGTTGTGCAGAACTACAAGAGCGGCGAACTGTCGGTGCTCGACGTACCGGTGCCGGCGTGCAAGCCGGGCGGGGTGCTGGTCCGCACCGCCTTCTCGCTGATCTCCACCGGGACGGAGCTGATGAAGGTCTCCGAGGCCGGCATGTCGATGCTGGGCAAGGCCCGCTCCCGGCCGGACCAGGTGGCCAAGGTGATGCAGAGCGTCGCCGTCAACGGAGTGCCCGCCACCTACCGCAAGGTGATGGGCAAGCTGGACTCCTACACGCCGCTGGGCTACTCGCTGTGCGGGGTGGTCGAACAGGTCGGCGCCGGGGTCGACGACGTGAAGGCCGGCGACCTGGTGGCCTGCGCGGGCAACGAGCACGCGCTGCACGCCGAGCTGAACTGGGTGCCCAGGAACCTCTACACCCCGGTGCCGGACGGCCTCGTCCCGCGGCACGCCGCCTTCGGCACCGTCGGGTCGATCGCTCTGCAGGGCGTGCGCCAGGGCGAGCCGCAGCTCGGCGAGGTGGCGCTGGTGATCGGCCTCGGGCTGATCGGGCAGTTGGTGGCGCAGCTGCTCACCGCCGCGGGGGTGCGGGTGGTCGGGGCCGACCCCGACCCGGTGCGCTGCGCACTCGCCGAGCGGCTGGGCGCGGTGGCCTGCGGCGACCCCGGGTCCGCGGCCGTGGAGACCGCCGTCGCCGAGCTGACCGACGGTCACGGCGTGGACCAGGTGTACCTGGCCGCCGGCGGCGGCAGCAACCAGCCCGTCGAACTGGCCGCCCGGTTGAGCCGGGACCGCGGCCGGGTGATCGACATCGGCAAGTGCCGGCTGGACCTGCCGTGGAACGCGTACTACGAGAAGGAGCTGGACGTCCGGTTCTCCCGCTCGTACGGCCCCGGGCGCTACGACCCGGCGTACGAGCTGGAGGGGCGGGACTACCCGATCGGGTACGTGCGCTGGACCGAGCGCCGCAACCTGGCCTGCTTCCTCGACCTCGCCGCCCGCGGCCGGGTCGACGTGGAGCCGCTGATCTCCCACCTCGCCGACTTCGACGACGCCGTGGAGACCTACCGGCGCCTGAAGGACGGCGAGTTGAAGGCCGTGGCGGTGCTGTTCCGGTACGCCGGGGCCACGGCCGAGCAGCAGGCGCCGGCCCCGGTGGTGGCGGTGCCCGCGGTGCCCCGCCCCACCAGGACCGCCGCCCGGCCCTCCGGGTCGCCGGTGCGGCTGGCCTTCGTCGGCGCCGGGAACTACGCGACGTCGATGCTGCTGCCGCACCTGGCCCGGCGCGAGGGCGTCGCGCTGTCCGCCGTCGTCACCACGACGGCGCTGTCCGCCGCCAACGCCCAGCGCACGTTCGGCTTCGCCCGGTCCACCACCGACCTCGACGCCGTCCTCGGGGACGACGCCGTCGACGCGGTGTTCGTGGTCACCCGGCACAGTTCGCACGCCGAACTGACCAGGCGGGCCCTGCTGGCCGGCAAGGCGGTGTTCGTGGAGAAGCCGCTGGCCCTCACCGAGGAGGAACTGGCCGGGGTGCTCGCGGCGGTGGCGGAGTCCGGCAACGACCGCCTCCAGGTGGGCTTCAACCGCCGCTTCGCGCCGCTGCTGCGGGAGGCCAGGAGCCGCTTCGGCGTCCGGACCGGCCCGGCCAGCCTGCGCTACCTGGTCAACGCGGGCCGGCTGCAGCACGGCAGCTGGTACCTCCGGCAGGGCACCGAGGGCTCGCGGTTCGCCGGCGAGGGCGGGCACTTCATCGACACCGCGAGCTGGCTGCTGGACGCCGACCCGGTCTCGGTCTACGCCGTCGCCCCGGCCGGCAACGACGACCTCCAGATCGTGCTGCGCTACCCGGACGGCTCCACCGCCACCCTCAGCTACGTCACCACCGGCGCGCCCGGCTTCCCCAAGGAGACGCTGGACCTGGTCGCGGACGGCAAGGTGCTGAAGCTGGACGACTTCGTCCGCGCCTCGGTGTACTTCGACAGCACGGCCGGCCGCAAGCGGTGGGTCAGCTCCCGGCTGCCCACGGCCCGGGACAAGGGCCAGTCCGCCGAACTGGCGGCGTTCGTCAGGGCGGTGCGGACCGGCGGGCCGATGCCGGTGCCGCTGGAGTCGCTGGCGGCCACCACGGCGGCCACCCTCGCCGTCCAGGCCGGCCTGGCGGGCGGCGCGCCGGTGACGCTGGCGGGGACGCGATGACCATGAGCGCGGGCTGGTACCTGCGGCGGCTGTCCCGGATGGGGCCGCGGGAGGTCGGCGGCCGGGTCGGCGACGCGGTGCGCCGGCGGCGATGGCGCACCGCGCCGGCGCCCGGACCGGCCCTGACCGGCGCCCGGTTCACCGCCGTGCTGCCCGCCGAGGCGCTCGCCGCCGTCCCGGCGGAGGCCGTGAAACGCCTCACCGCCGAGGCGGACCGGCTGATGGACGGGCACGCCGAGTTCTTCGGAGTGCGCCGCGACGACCTGGCCGCCCCGGACTGGTGGTACGACCCGAAGACCGGGCGCCGGGCCCCCGCCGGCTACGCCTTCGACCTGCCGTACCGGGACGAGGGGGCCGTCGGGGACATCAAGCAGATCTGGGAGCCGTCCCGGCACCAGTACCTGACCGTGCTCGCCGCCGGCTACGCCGTCACCCGCAACGAGCGCTACGCCGAGCGGGTCGCCGAGCACCTGCGGTCCTGGTGGGCGGCCAACCCGCCGCTGCGCGGGGTGCACTGGATCAGCGGCATCGAGCTGGGCGTCCGGCTGCTCTCCTGGGTGTGGATCCGCCGGCTGCTCGACGGCTGGCCGGGCACGCCCGCGCTGTTCGAGTCCAACCCGGTGGCGCAGGACCAGATCCGGCACCACCAGCGCTGGCTGGCCGCCTTCCCCAGCCGGGGCTCCTCCGCCAACAACCACGTGATCGCCGAGGCCGCCGGGCAGTTCGCCGCGGCCTGCGCCTTCGACTGGTTCCCCGCCTCGGCGCGCTGGCGCTCCGACGCGCTGCGCTCGCTGGAGCGGCACCTGCGCGGCAACACCTTCCCCTCCGGCCTCAACCGCGAACTGGCCACCGAGTACCACGGACTCGTCCTGGAACTCGGCCTGGCCGCGCTGGCCGAGGCGGACGCCGCAGCCGTGCCCGTCCCCAGCACCGTCCGGCTGGTGCTGCTGCGGATGACCGACGCGCTCGCGGCCGTGGTGGACGACCGGCTGCGCCCGCCGCGCCAGGGGGACGCGGACGACGGCCACGGCCTGGTCCTGGACGGCGCGGGCACCGACCGCTGGGCCTCGCTGCTGGCCACCGGGGGCGCCGTGTTCGGCCGGCTCGACTGGTGGCCCGCGGTGCCCGCAGCCGACGCGCGCACCCCGCTGCTGGCCGCGCTCATCCGGCCGTACGGGAAGGACGGCAGGGTGACCCGCCCGGCCCGCCGGGCGGCCCACTTCGCCGACGCGGGCCTGACCGTGCTGCGCGGCCCCGGGGAGATCTGGTGCCGCTGCGACGGCGGCCCGCACGGCTTCCTGTCCATCGCCGCGCACGCCCACGCGGACGCGCTGTCCGTGGAGGTCCGGCACGACGGCGTCGACGTGCTCGCCGACCCGGGGACGTACTGCTACCACGGGCAGCCCGAGTGGCGGCGCCACTTCCGCTCGACCCTCGGCCACAACACCCTGGAGCTGGATGGCGCCGACCAGTCCGTCTCCGGAGGCCCGTTCCTGTGGACGCGGCACGCCCGCAGCCGCGTCCTGGTCGCCGGCACCTCGGACGAGGGGGTGGCCCGCTGGTGCGCCGAGCACGACGGCTACCGGCCCGCAGTGCACCGCCGCCGGGTCGAACTGGACGCCGCCGAGCGGGAGTTGCGGGTGGTCGACGAGGTGCGCGGCCCGCGCCGGGCAGCCGCGCGGCTGGCCTTCCACCTCGGCCCGGCGATCACCGCGGAGCTGACCGGCAACCGGGCCGCGCTGACCTGGACCAGGGACGGCGAGGAGCGCTCCGCGGTGCTCGACCTGCCCGGCGGGCTGACCTGGCGGGCCCACCGGGGCGAGAGCGAACCGCCGCTGGGCTGGTACTCGGCCGGCTTCGGCCGCAAGGAGCCCGCCACCACGCTGGTCGGCACCGGCTTCACCGACGGCGCGCAGGGGTTCACCACCGTGCTCAGGTTCCGGGGCTAGGGGGCGGAGGTGGGGATCACGAGGCGGCACCTGGGGGCGGCGGCGTCGCTGGCCCTGCTGCTGGCGACCGGCTGCACCAGCGGCTCGGACGCCCCGCCGCAGCCGACCAGCGGGCCGCCCGGGCCCGTCGCCGTGGCCCGGGTGTGCGCGACCCCGACGGCGGGGCCGGCGGCGGCGCCCGCGGGCGCGGTGACGGTCGACCCGGCGGTGGTCGGCGACCTGGCCGCGAAGACCAGGAACAGCCCCCCGAACACCACGTTCTGGCTCGAACCGGGAACGCACCGGCTCGCAGCGGACCGCTACGCCCAGGTCGTCCCCAAGGAGGGGGACAGCTACCTCGGCGCGCCCGGCGCCGTGCTCGACGGCGGGAAGACCAACCAGTACGCCTTCGGCGGCGGCGCCGGCCAGGTCACCATCCGCTACCTGACCGTGCAGGGCTTCGTCGCGCCGCAGAACGAGGGCGTGGTCAACCACGACTCGGCCGACGGCTGGGTGGTCGAGCACACGACGATCCAGGACAACTCCGGCGCCGGGCTGATGGCCGGCGCCCACCAGCGGGTCCGGGCCAGCTGTCTGCGCGGCAACGGGCAGTACGGCCTGAACGCCTACAAGACCGGCGCCCCGATCACCGACCTGCTGCTCGAGGGCAACGAGATCACCGGCAACGACACCGACCAGTGGGAGCAGAAGCAGCCGGGCTGCGGCTGCACCGGCGGCGTCAAGTTCTGGGCCGTCAACGGCGCCGACGTGCGCGGCAACTGGGTGCACGACAACCGGGGCACCGGGCTGTGGGCGGACACCGACAACAACGACTTCCGCATCGAGGGCAACGTCCTGGAGGCCAACGACGGCGCCGCGCTGATCTACGAGACCAGCTACAACGCCGTCATCGCCGGCAACACGATCCGGCGCAACGACTGGGTCGAGGGCCGCCGGGCCGCCGACCGCGGCGACGACTTCCCCTACCCGACCGTCTACCTGTCCGAGTCCGGCGGCGAACCGCGGATCCCGGCCCGCACCGACAGGATCGAGATCGACCGCAACCTGCTGGAGGACAACTGGTCCGGGATCACCCTGTGGGAGAACGCCGACCGGTTCTGCAACAGCCCGGCCAACACCTCCTCCGGCGACTGCACCCTGCTGGTGAAGGACACCGCCCGCTGCGCCCAGCCGGCGATCGCCACCGCACCGCTCCTCGCCGACTGCCGCTGGAAGACCCAGCGGGTGGACATCCACGACAACCGCTTCACCATGGACCCGTCCGTCGTCGGCTGCACGGTGAACTGCGGCCGGATGGCCGTGCTGTCCAACTACGGCACCTTCCCGGACTGGTCCCCGTACAAGGGCGAACCGGTGGCCGACGCGATCACCGGCAAACAGCAGAACCGCTGGCACGACAACACCTACGTCGGGCCGTGGAGCTTCGTCGCCCACGACCCCAGCCGCACCCTCGACTTCGGACAGTGGCAGGCCGCGCCCTACCAGCAGGACACGGGCAGCACCCTGCGGCCGGGGGGCGGTGGCTGACATGGACCAGGACCTGACCGCGCACGTCCGGCCGGCCGGCGCCCCGAAGACCGTCGGCCTGGTCTGGAGCCTGCTGATCCTCAACACCCTCGGCTCCGCCGGGGCGCAGACCGTGATCCCGCTGCCCCGCTCGCTGATCCAGATGGTCACCATGGGCGCGCTGGTCTCCGCCTTCGCGCTGGCGCTCCTCGTCAACCTCCGGCTGCGCGTGCGGCCCAGCGCCTACCTGCTGCTGCTCACCCTGCTGCTGGTGCTGAGCGTGATCTCCAGCGCCCACCTGGAGTCCGGGGCGGGCGCGCTGTTCCGCTGCTTCCGACTGGCCCTGTTCGTCGGCACGCTGTGGCTGCTCAGCCGCTGGTGGGACGGCGGCGAGGGGTTCGTCCGGCAGCACATCCGGATGTACTTCGCGGTGCTCGTCTCGGTGGCGGCCGGCCTGGTCATCTCACCGGGCGCGGCCTTCCCCGACGTCTACGGCGGCCGGCTGGTCGGCGCGCTGTGGCCGCTCACCCCGCCGCAGATCGGCCAGTACGCCGCAGTGATCATCGGGCTCACCGTGCTGCTCCTGCTGAGCCGCCGGACCACCGGGGCGAGTGCGGCCGCGGTCATCGTGCCCTCGCTGGTGCTGCTCGCGCTGACCCACACCCGCACCGCCACCCTCGGCCTGATCATCGGACTGGCGCTGGCGATCGGCTCGCTCCTGCTGACCAGCGCCGCCGCCCGCCGGTTCTTCAGCTGGGCCGTCCTGGGCGCCACCGTGGCCGCGGTGGGCCTGAGTTCGCTGCTCCAGGCCTGGTTCCTGCGCGGACAGAGCCAGGAGAACTTCTCCAACCTCACCGGCCGGGCCAAGGTCTGGGACGCCCTGCTGGCGGCGCCCCGGACGACCGTGGAGCAACTGTTCGGCCAGGGCCTGGGCGACAAGTCCTTCGGCGGGCTGCCGATCGACAACAGCTGGCTGGCCGTCTACAACGAACAGGGCCTGGCCGGCGTCGCCCTGGTGGCGGCGATGATCCTGGTGCTGGGTGGCGTCGCGCTGCTGCGGCCGCCGTCGCCGACGCGGGCCGGCGCGATCTTCCTGATCAGCTACTGCGCGATCGCCTCCTACACCGAGGCCGGGCTGGGCGATGCCTCGCCGTACCTGCTGCACCTGACCGTGGCCGCCTCACTGCTGGCGGCACCCGCCACGGCCGCGCCCCTCCCGGCGCCCGCGGCCCCCGACGCACCCCGCACCCGGCCCACAGAACGGAGGTGACCTGAACGATGCACGTCCTCGTGGTGCACAACCGCTACGCCTCGGCGCAGCCGAGCGGGGAGAACAAGGTGGTCGACCAGGAGGTGGCGCTGCTGCGCGAGGCCGGCCACCGGGTCGAGCTGTTCGAGCGGCGCAGCGACTCCATCGCCGCCAAGTCCCTGCCGGGCAAGGCCGCGGTGCCGCTGCTGGTGCCGTGGAACCCGGCGGTCCGTACCGAGCTGGCCGCCCGGCTGCGCGCCGAACGGCCGGACGTGGTGCACGTCCACAACGTGTTCCCGCTGCTGTCGCCCGCGGTGCTGGCCGCCTGCGCCGACGCCGGCGTGCCGGTCGTGGCCACGCTGCACAACTACACCCAGGTCTGCCCGCCGGGCACACTGCGGCGGGACGGCCGGCCGTGCACCGAGTGCGTCGGGGTGGCGCCGCTGCCCGCCGTCCGGCACGGCTGCTACCGCGGCTCCCGGCTGGCGACGGTGCCGCTGGCGGTGAGCCTGTCGGTCAACCGGCGGCGCTGGCGGTCCGGGGTGGAGCGCTTCTTCTGCATCTCCGCGGCGCAGCGCGACGTCCTGGTGGGGGCCGGGATGCCGGCCGAGCGGCTGACGGTGAAGCACAACTTCGTGCCCGAGCCGGGCATCGGCCGGACGGGCGCGGGCAAGCACCTGCTCTACCTCGGCCGGCTCGCCGAGGCCAAGGGCGTACGGCTGCTGATGGCCGCCTGGGACCAGCTCGCCGTGCGGGGCGGGGTGGGCGTGCCGCTGGTGATCGCCGGCGCGGGGCCGCTGGAGCCGGAGGTGCGGGGCTGGGCGGCCGGGCGGGCGGACGTGCGCCACGTCGGCCTGTACGACCAGGAGCAGTGCCGTCAGGCGGTGGCCGGGGCGGTCGCCGTGGTGGCCCCCTCGACCTGGCTGGAGGCCTTCGGCCTGGTGGTGGTGGAGGCGATGGCGGCCGGGGTCCCGGCCGTGGCCGCCGGGCACGGCGCCTTCGTCGAACTCGTCGAGGACGGGGTGACCGGGCTGCTGCACCGACCGGGCGAGGCGGCCTCGCTCGCGTCCTGCCTGCGCCGGATCACGGCCGGGCCGGAGCACAACCAGGAGCTGGGGCGGGCCGCCCGGCGCCGTTACGAGCAGGGCTTCAGTCCGGCCGTCGGGCTGGAGCGCCTGGTGGAGGGGTACCGCGGCGCGATCGCGCAGCGGTCCGGCGGCGCGAACGGCGCGCCGCCGGCAGGGAACGGACACGCTGGCCCGCGGCGGGGCACCCGCGCGGGCGGGAACGGGAGCAGTCAATGACACGATGCCGACTCTGCGGCTCGACGGCGATGGGGAGCGTCGTCGACCTGGGGGCGACCCCGCCGTGCGAGAGCTTCCTCGCCGCGGACGAACTGGACCGGCCGGAGCCGGCGTACCCGCTGCACCTGCGGGTCTGCACCGACTGCTGGCTGGCGCAGATCCCGCCGCTGATCACGCCGGAGGAGACCTTCACCCAGTACGCCTACTTCTCCTCCTACTCGACCTCCTGGGTGGAGCACGCCCGCACCTTCGTCGCCGGGGCCGTCCAGCGGCTGGGCCTGGGCCCGGACGCCTTCGTGGTCGAGGTCGCCAGCAACGACGGGTACCTGCTCCGGCACGTGGTGGACCGCGGGATCCGCTGCCTGGGCATCGAACCGTCGGTGAATGTGGGCGCCGCGGCCCGCGAGGCGGGCGTGCCCACCCTCACCGCGTTCCTGGACCCGGCCACCGGCTCCGACGTCCGCGCCGGACACGGCCCGGCGGACCTGGTGGTGGCCAACAACGTGTACGCCCACATCCCCGACGTGGTCGGCTTCACCCGGGGGCTGCGCGCCCTGGTGGCCGACGACGGCTGGGTCTCCATCGAGGTGCAGCACCTGCTGACCCTGATCGAGGAGAACCAGTACGACACCATCTACCACGAGCACTTCCAGTACTACACGGTCGCCTCCGCGGCCCGGGCCCTGGCCAGTGGCGGACTCACCCTGGTGGACGTCGAGCTGCTGCCCACCCACGGCGGGTCCATCCGGCTGTGGGCCCGCCCGGCCGAGGCGGCCGGCGAGCCGGGCCGGCGGGTGGCCGAGGTGCTGGACCGGGAGAAGGCCGCCGGGCTCCAGGAGCTGTCCGGGTACACCGAGTTCTCCGCCCGGGTGGCCAAGGTCCGCCGCGACCTCCTGCGCTTCCTCATCGAGGCGGCCGAGCGCGGCCAGACCGTGGTCGGCTACGGCGCCCCGGGCAAGGGCAACACCCTGCTCAACCACTGCGGCATCCGGCCCGACCTGCTCCCGTACACCGTCGACCGCAACCCGTACAAGCACGGCAGGTTCACCCCGGGCACCCGCATCCCGATCCTGCCGCCCGAGCAGATAGCCACCGACCGGCCGGACTACGTCCTGGTCCTCCCGTGGAACCTGCGGGCCGAACTGACCGAGCAGCTGTCCTTCGTGCACGAGTGGGGCGGCCGGCTCGTCTTCCCCATCCCGGAACTCAGCGTCGTCGAGGTGAAGCCGTGAAGGTCGTCCTGTTCTGCGGCGGTTACGGGCTGCGGATGCGCAGCGGAGCCTCCGACGACGCGCCCAAGCCGATGGCGATGGTCGGCCCGCGCCCGCTGATCTGGCACGTCATGCGCTACTACGCCTACTTCGGACACACCGAGTTCATCCTGTGCCTCGGCTACGGGGCCCACCACATCAAGAACTTCTTCCTCAACTACGAGGAGACCACCTCCAACGACTTCGTGCTGCGGGGCGGCAAGACCGAGCTGCTGTCCACCGACATCTCCTCCTGGACGATCACCTTCGCGCAGACCGGCATCGAGTCGCCGATCGGCGAGCGGCTGCGCCGGGTGCGCCACCACCTGGACGGCGACGAGATGTTCCTCGCCAACTACGCCGACGTGCTCACCGACGCCCCGCTGCCGGAGATGATCGACCGCTTCGCCGAGCGCGACGCCGGCGCCTCGATGATGGTCGTCCCGCCGCAGTCCTCCTTCCACTGCGTGGACCTCGGCGAGGACGGCCTGGTCGGCGGCATCACCGCGGTGAGCGAACTGCCGTTGTGGGAGAACGGCGGCTACTTCGTGCTCCGCCAGGAGGTCTTCGACCACATCCCGGAGAACGGGGACCTGGTCGCCGACGGATGCACCCAACTCGCCAAGCGCGGCCGTCTGGTGGCCCACCAGCACCGCGGCTTCTGGAAGCCGACCGACACCGTGAAGGAACGGGCCGCGCTGGACGCCGCCTACGCCCAGGGCGACCGCCCGTGGGCCGTGTGGGAGCGGGCCGGGGCCGAGGCCGGGGTGAGGACCTCGTGATCCGGCTCGGGCCCGGGCCGCTGGAGCGGATCGTCGCCGTCGGCGCGCACTGCGACGACATCGCCATCGGCGCCGGCGCCACCCTGCTGACGATGTGCCGGGCGCGGCCGGGCCTGCGGGTCGACGCCCTGGTGCTCTCCGGCGGCGGAGGCGAGCGCGAGCAGGAGGAGCGGGCCGCCCTCGCCGCCTTCTGCCCCGGCGCCGACCTGCGGCTGACCGTCCTCAAACTGCCCGACGGCCGGCTGCCCGCCCACTGGGACGAGGCCAAGGCCGCCGTCGAGGACCTGCGCGGGCGGTGCGAACCGGACCTCCTGCTGGCACCGCGCACCGAGGACGCCCACCAGGACCACCGCGGCCTGGCGCGACTGGTCACCACCGCCTTCCGCGACCACCTGGTGCTCGGCTACGAGATCGTCAAGTGGGACGGCGACCTCGGCCGTCCGACGGCGTACCAGCCGCTGTCCCCGGAGACCGCCGAACAGAAGGTCCGGCTGCTGCAGGAGCACTACCCCTCGCAGCGGCACCGGCCCTGGTACGACCGGGAGGCCTTCCTCGGGCTGGCCCGGATCCGCGGCATCGAGTGTCACGCGCGCTACGCCGAGGCCTTCGACGTCACCAAAGCCACTCTCAACCTGGGGGGTTGAACCATGCGCGTACTGCTGACCGGACACCAGGGCTACCTGGGCACCGTGATGGCTCCCGTCCTCGCCGCCGCCGGACACGAGGTCGTCGGCCTGGACGCCGGGCTGTTCGCAAACTGCGTCCTCGGCCCGGTCCCCGCCGACCCGCCGGGCCGGCGGGTGGACCTGCGCGACGTCACCGCCGAGCACGTGGCCGGCGTGGACGCGGTGATCCACCTGGCCGCCCTCTCCAACGACCCGCTCGGCTCGCTGGCGCCGGACCTCACCTACGACATCAACCACCACGCCTCCGTGCGGCTGGCCGCACTGGCCCGCGACGCCGGGGTGCGGCGCTTCCTGTACGCGTCGACCTGCTCCGTCTACGGCGCCGCCGGCGGCGACGAACTGGTCACCGAGGACGCCCCGCTGCGCCCGGTGACGCCGTACGCGGAGTCCAAGGTGCGGGTGGAGGACGACCTCCACGCGCTGGCCGACGGCGACTTCAGCCCGGTGTACCTGCGCAACGCCACCGCCTTCGGCTACTCGCCCCGGCTGCGCGCCGACATCGTGCTGAACAACCTGGTGGGCCACGCGCTGCTCTCCGGCGAGGTGCTGGTGCTCTCCGACGGCACCCCGTGGCGCCCGCTGGTGCACGCCGCCGACATCGCGCGGGCCTTCACGGCCGCGCTGGACGCGCCCCGGGAGGCGGTGCACGACCGGGCCTTCAACATCGGCAGCGAGGTCAACAACGTCACGGTCGCCGAGATCGCCGAGCAGGTCGCCGAGGCGGTGGCCGGCGCCCAGGTGGTGATCACCGGGGAGAACGGCGCCGACCCGCGCTCCTACCGGGTGGACTTCTCCCGGTTCCGGGCCGCGCTGCCCGGCTTCGACTGCGAGTGGACGGTGAAGCGGGGCGCGCTCGAACTCGCCGACGCCTACCGGAGGTTCGGGCTCACCCGGGAGGGCTTCGAGCGGCGCTTCACCCGGCTGGCGGTGCTGCGCGAGGCCTCCGAGGCCGGCGCCGTCGACGACACCCTGCGGTGGCGCCGATGACCACGGCGGGGGAGGAGATGACCACGGCGGGCGAGGAGATGCACGCCCTGGTGGAGCGGCTCTACCCGCTCTGCCGGAGCATCACCGGCGACGGCGTGCGCGCCACCCTGGAGATCATCGGCGAGTACCTGCCGCTGCGGGTGCACGAGGTGCCGACCGGGACACAGGTGCTCGACTGGACGGTGCCCCAGGAGTGGAACATCCGGGACGCCTACATCGCCGACGGCACGGGCAGGCGGGTCGTCGACTTCGCCGCGTCCAGCCTGCACGTGCTCGGCTACAGCGTGCCGGTGGCGGCGACCATGCCGCTGGCCGAACTGCGCGAGCACCTCCACACCCTGCCGGAGCACCCGAGCTGGGTGCCGTACCGCACCAGCTACTACACGCCCACCTGGGGGTTCTGCCTCGCCCAGGAGACCCTGGACGGCCTGCCGGACGGCGAGTACGAGGTGCGGATCGACTCCACCCTCGCCGACGGCCACCTCAGCTACGCCGAGCACGTCGTCCCCGGGCAGGTCGCCGACGAGGTGATCGTCTCCTGCCACGTCTGCCACCCGTCGCTGGCCAACGACAACCTGGCCGGCATCGCGGTCGCGACCTTCCTGGCACGGGAGTTGGCGCAGCGCACGCCGTACTACACCTACCGGTTCCTGTTCGCCCCCGGCACCATCGGGGCGATCACCTGGCTGGCCCGCAACGCCGAACGGGTGGACCGGGTCAAGCACGGCCTGGTGCTGGCCTGCGCGGGCGACCGGGGCGACCTGACGTACAAGCAGAGCCGGCGCGGCGACGCGGAGATCGACCGGGTGCTGCGGCACGTCCTGTCCAGCTCCGAACGCCCGCACCGCGTCACCGAGTTCACCCCGTACGGCTACGACGAGCGGCAGTTCTGCTCGCCCGGGTTCGACCTCGGCGTCGGCTCGCTCAGCCGCACCCCGTACGCCGGGTACCCCGAGTACCACACCTCGGCGGACAACCCGGCCTTCGTCACAGCGGAGGCGATGGCGGACACCCTCGCCGTCTGCCGCGAGGCCTTCGCCGTGCTCGACCGCAACCGGCGCTACCTCAACCTCAGCCCGTACGGCGAACCGCAGTTGGGCCGGCGCGGACTGTACGAATCACTCGGCGGGCGCAGCGACGCCAAGCAGGCACAGCTGGCGATGCTCTGGGTGCTCAGCCTCTCCGACGGTGAGCACAGCCTGCTGGACGTCGCCGAGCGCTCCGGGCTGCCCTTCGACACCGTCGCCGTCGCGGCCGACGCCCTCCAGGGCGCCGGGCTGATCAAGGCGTGACGCCGATGACCACCGAGGAGGCGCGGACGAGGACGGCGGACCCGCCCGAAGCGGCCCGGCGGGCCGCCGAGCGGGGCGTCCTCGGCCGGCTGTCCTGGGGGCTGGCCGACCAGGCGGCCTCCAGCATGACCAACTTCGCGGTGGGCGTCTACGTCGCCCGCGAGTTGGGGGTGACGGCCTTCGGCGTGTTCAGCCTGGCCTGGCTGACCTACGGCGTGGTGCTCAACGTCGCCCGCGGGCTGGCCACCGACCCGCTGGTGGTGCGCTTCAGCGGTGTGCCGGAGGCGCCCTGGCGCGCGGCGGCGGCCCGGGCGTCCGGCGCCGCGCTCGCCGTCGGCACCGTCCTCGGCGCGGTGTGCCTGCTGGTGGGGCTCGGCCTCGGCGGCCGGGTCGGGTCGGCCTTCGCCTGCCTCGGAGTGGTGCTGCCCGCGCTGCTGCTCCAGGACGCCTGGCGGTTCGCCTTCTTCGCCGCCGGCACCGGGCGCAAGGCCTTCGCCAACGACCTCGCCCAGGCCGTCGCGCTCGTCCCGGCCATGCTGGTGGCGGCCCGGGTCGGCAGCGTGGCCGCCTTCCTGCTGGCCTGGGGCGCCTCCGCCGCGGTGGCCGCCGGCTACGGCTGCCTCCAGTCGGGCCTGCGGCCCCGGGTGGCGCAGGCCCGCGGCTGGCTGCGCGAACAGCGCGACCTCGGCAGCCGGTACCTGGTCGAGAACGTCAGCCTCAGCGGCGCGAGCCAGCTGCGGGCGTACGGGCTCGGCGCGATCGTCGGGGTCGGCGCGGTGGGCGCCGTCCGGGGCGCCGAACTGCTGCTCGGCCCGTTCCTCGCCCTGCTGATGGGGCTGTCGCTGGTCACCGTCGCGGAGGCGGCCCGGGTGCTGCGGCGGGCACCGCGGCGGCTCGGCCGGTTCTGCCTCCACCTGGGCGGCGGACAGGCCGTCGCCGCACTGCTGTGGGGCGCGGCGCTGCTGCTGATGCCCGACCGGGCCGGCGAACTCGTCCTCGGCGACGTCTGGCACTCCGCCTCCCCGCTCATCGTGCCGGCCACCCTCGGCGTCGCGGGCGCCGGCCTCGGCAGCGGCGCGGCCGCCGGACTGCGGGCGCTCGCCGCCGCCCGGCGCAGCCTGCGCTGCCAGCTGTTCGCCTCCGCCTGCTACCTGGCCGGCGGACTCGGCGGGGCGGCCGCGGCCGGCACGGTCGGCTCGGCCTGGGGCGTCGCCGCGGCGACCGCCTGCGGCTCGGCCGTCTGGTGGCTGCAACTGCGCGCCGCCCTGCGCGAACGCCACCGCGACCCCGTCCCCGTTCCCGAAGTCCCTGGGGCCCCCGAAGTCCCCGAAGTCCCTGAAGTGAGGAAGCCATGACCGCCCCACCCCGGTTGAGCATCGGTCTGCCGGTCTACAACGGCGAGGAGTACCTCGCCGAGTCGCTCGACGCCCTGCTCGGCCAGACCTACGAGGACTTCGAGCTGGTCATCTCCGACAACGCCTCGACCGACGCGACCCAGTCCATCTGCCGCGAGTACGCAGCGAAGGACTCCCGCATCCGCTACCTGCGACTGCCCCGGAACATCGGCGCCGCGCCCAACCACAACCACGTGTTCACCCAGTGCCGGGGCGAGCTGTTCAAGTGGGCCTCGCACGACGACCTGTACGCCCGGGACTTGCTGCTGCGCTGCGTGGAGGCGCTGGACGAGCGGCCCGAGATCATCCTCGCCCACTCCGGCCAGGCGGTCATCGACGAGCACAGCCGGGTGAAGGTGCCCTACGCGTACGGGCTCGCCACCGACTCGCCGCACGCCCCGGAACGCTTCCGCAGCCTGCTCTTCGAGCCCGGCGGCGACGACTTCTACGGGGTGATGCGCGCCGACGTGCTGCGCCGGGTCAAGCCGCACGACAGCTACCACCACGCGGACCGCACCTTCGTCGCCGAGATCACCCTGCACGGGCCCTTCCACCAGGTGCCGGAGCTGCTCTACTTCCGCCGCGACCACCCCACCCGCGCCGAGCGGGCGAACCCCTCCAAGCGCTCCCGCTGCGTCAACCTGGACCCGCGCCGGGCCGGCCCGCTGCACCCGACGCCCCGGCTGCTCGCCGAGTACGTCTGGGGCTTCGCGTCGGCGATCCGGCGGGCCCCGCTCTCCCCCGACGACCGGCGCGCCTGCTACCGCCACCTGGCCGCCTGGATGACCAGCCGGCTGAGGCCGGGCGCCGGCGAGCGGGTCGAGGACCGTGCCCCGGTCGAGCCGGGCCGGCTCACCGTCTCCGTGGACGCCCTGGTGGCCGGACGCGAGGGGCGGCGGGCATGACGTTCCCGGACCGGGCCGCGGACCGGTCCGCGGGTCACGTCCCGGGCCGAGCCGTGGACCGAGTCCCGCTGCGGGTCGGCGTGTTCGGGCTGCTCGGCTCCGGCAACCTCGGCAACGACGGCTCGCTGGAGGCCGTCCTCGGCTACCTCCGCACCGAGCACCCCGAGGCGCACGTGGACGCGCTGTGCGGCGGACCGGAGGCCGTCACCGCCCGGTACCGGATCCCCGCGACCCGGCTGCACTGGTACCGGGGGGAGTACCGCACCGCCTCGCGGGCCGGCGCGATCGCGGGCAAGGGCCTGGGCAAACTCGTCGACGCCGTCCGCACCGCCGCCTGGGTGCGCCGGCACGACGTGGTGATCGTGCCCGGCATGGGCGTCCTGGAGGCCACCCTGCCGCTGCGGCCGTGGGGCTTCCCGTACGCGCTGTTCCTGCTCTGCGCCTCCGGCCGGCTGTTCGGCACCCGGGTGGCGCTGGTCGGCGTCGGCGCCGCCCCGATCCGCGACCGGGCCACCCGGGCCCTGGTGCGCTGGTCGGCGCGGCTGGCCGCGTACCGCTCGTACCGGGACGCGCTGTCCCGCGAGGCGATCCGGGGGATGGGCGTGGACACCGCGCGGGACGAGGTCTACCCCGACCTCGCCTTCGCCCTGCCCACGCCGCCGGTACCGGAGGACTCCGGTGCGCCGCGTCCGGTCTGCGTCGGCGTCATGGCCTTCCACGGCGGCAACGACGACCGGGCCAGGGCCGAGGAGATCCACCGGCGCTACCTGGACGGCACCATCCGCTTCGTCCGCGCGCTGGTCGCGGACGGCCGGCCGGTCCGGCTGCTCGTAGGCGACGACGTCGACCTGCCGGTGGTCGCCGCGATCCGCGAAGCGGTCGGCTCGCCGCTGGTCACCGCCGCCGAACCGGCCTCGCTGGCCGACCTGATGCGGGAGACGGCCGCCGCCGACACCGTGGTGGCGACCCGCTACCACAACCTGGTCTGCGCGCTGAAGGCCGGCACCCCGACGCTCGCCCTCAGCTACGCGGCGAAGAGCGACGCGCTGATGGACCGGATGGGGCTGGGGGAGTACTGCCACCCGGCCCGCGAGGTCGACGCCGACCGGCTGATCCAGCAGTTCCGGGCCCTGGAGCGGCGCTCGGCCGAGCTGCGGCGCACCCTCGCCGAGCGGAACCGGGCCGCCACCCGGCTCCTGGAGCGGCAGTTCGCCGCCCTGACCGCGGCCGTCCTGACGGCCGGCCACACCCGCACCGATGCCCCGGCCCGTGTCCTGAGGGAGGCGCCATGAAGGTGACCGAAGTCCCGGCGATCGCCGGCGCGTACCTGTTCGAGCCGACGCCGTACGCCGACGAACGCGGCTTCTTCTGCCGCACCTTCGACGCCGAGGTGATCCGCTCGGTGGGCCTGGACCCGAACGCCTTCGTCCAGCACAGCGTCTCCCGCTCCGTCCGGGGCGTGCTGCGCGGACTGCACCTGCGCTCCGGGGCCGGCGAGGCCAAGCTGGTGCGGTGCTCGTACGGGAGGGTCTTCGACGTCGTCGTGGACCTGCGGCCGGACTCGCCGACCCACCGCGGCCAGGCCCACTTCGAGCTGTCCGGCGAGACCCAGGCGAGCGTGTACATCCCGGCGGGCTGCGCCCACGGCTTCCAGGCGCTGACCGACACCGCCGACGTCTCCTACCGGATCGACCGCCCGCACGACCCGGCCGAGGACGTGACGATCGCCTTCGACGACCCGGAACTCGCCGTCCCATGGCCGCTGCCGGCCACCTCGATGTCCCAGCGGGACCAGGAGGCACCGAGCCTCGCCGAGGCCCTGCGCCACCGTGAGAGCTGAGGCCGACGTGAACCCCGAAGACGTGAACCCCGAAGGCGTGAACCCCGAAGGTGTGAACCCCGGAGCCACCGACGAGTTCTCCCTGCCCCGGTCGCGGGCGGCGAACGAGCGGCTGCACGCCCTGGTCCCCGGCGGCGCCCACACCTACGCCAAGGGCGACGACCAGTATCCCGAGCACCTGGCCCCGGTGATCAGCCACGGCCGCGGCGCCCACGTCTGGGACGTCGACGGCAACCGCTACGTCGAGTACGGCTCCGGCCTGCGGTCGGTCAGCCTCGGCCACGCCCACCCGCGCGTGCTCGAAGCGGTGCGGCGGGAGATCGACCGCGGCGGCAACTTCGTCCGGCCGTCCATCGTGGAGGTCGAGGCCGCGGAACGCTTCCTGGAGACGGTGCCGACCGCCGAGATGGTCAAGTTCGCGAAGAACGGCTCCGACGTCACCACCGCCGCGGTGCGACTCGCCCGCGCCGTCACCGGGCGCTCCCGGATCGCCGTCTGCGGCGACCAGCCGTTCTTCTCCGTCGACGACTGGTTCATCGGCACCACCCCGATGTCCGCCGGCATCCCGGCCGCCACCACCGAACTCACCGTGGCCTTCCCCTACGGGGACCTCGCCGCCACCGAGGAACTGCTCACCCGCCACCGGGGCGAGATCGCCGGTCTGATCCTCGAACCCGCCGGCCACCGCGAGCCGCCGCCCGGCTACCTGGCCGGCCTGCGCGAACTGGCCGACCGGCACGGCTGCCTGCTGGTCTTCGACGAGATGATCACCGGCCTCCGCTGGTCCCCGGCCGGCGCCCAGGGCCTGTACGGCGTCGTCCCCGACCTCTCCACCTTCGGCAAGGCCCTGGGCAACGGCTTCGCCGTCTCCGCGCTGGCCGGGCGCCGCGACCTGATGGAGCGGGGCGGCCTACGCCACTCCGGCGACCGGGTGTTCCTGCTCTCCACCACCCACGGTGCGGAGACCCACGCGCTGGCCGCCGCGATGGCCGTCCAGACCACCTACGTGGAGGAGGGCGTCACCGCCCGGCTGCACGCCCTCGGCGAGCGCCTGGCCGCCGGCGTCCGCGAGGCCGCCGCCGGCATGGGCGTCGGTGACCACGTGGTGGTCCGGGGCCGGGCCAGCAACCTGGTCTTCGCCACCCTGGACGCGATGCTCCAGCCGTCCCAGCAGTACCGCACCCTGTTCCTGCGCCAGCTGCTCGCCGGCGGGGTGCTGGCCCCGTCCTTCGTGGTGAGCAGCGCGCTCGACGAGGACGACATCGAGCACACCGTCGACGTGGTGGGCCGGGCCTGCGCCGTGTACCGGAAGGCCCTGGACGCGGGTGACCCCACCCCCTGGCTGGGCGGCCGACCGGTGAAGCCGGTGTTCCGGCGGCTGGCCTGACGTCTCGTCAGTTCTCCGCCCGCCGAACGTCGTCGGCCGACCGGCCCGCCAGCCGGTCGGCCGCGCGGTCGACCAGCCACCCGGTCACCGGCACCAGCGCCAGCGCGGTGCACCCGCCGGCCAGGGTGTCGGTCGGGTAGTGGGCGCCCAGGGCGACCTGCGCCCAGCCCATCGCGGCCCCGGCCACCACCGCCACAACCAGCACCGGCACGGCGCGGGGGCCGCTCACGAGCAGCGCCACCACGAGGGCGAGGGCGGTCAGGAAGGCGGTGTGCCCGCTCGGGTAGGAGAGGTTCTCGGCGCCGTGGATGGTGCGCCCCACCACGTGCTTGAGCAGCGTCGCCACCACCACCGGCAGGCCGACGCCGACGGCGGCGAACACCGCCTCACGCGGCCGCCGGAACAGCAGGCAGCACGCCACGGTGGCCATCACCAGGGACCCGGCGCCCACCGGCTCCCCCAGCGAGTCCAGCGCCCGGGCGGCGTACCGCCACGGCGGCTCCACCCCGTACAGCGCGTCCTGGATCGGCGCGTCCACCCCGCTGGGCCCGCCGTCCCCGGCGTACCGCACCCCGAGCACGACCACTACCAGCGCCGCGAGAGCCGAGGCCAGTCCGAGCCACCCCCGCAGCACCACCAGCGCCGGTTCCGGACGGCCCCGGCCGGCCTCGACCCGGGCCGTCCCGGCCCCGGTTCCCGTTCCGCTCCGCCCGGCCGATCCCACGCGAGCCCCCCATCATGTCCACATAGCCTGCCGTGTGAGCTGATTGACGGATCGTCATGGCACTGTGCTCGTCAGCTGCTGGGCCGCGCCCCCCGGAAGCAGCCTCCAGGGTACGGGCGCACGCCAACCGCCGAACGGGAGAAGCCGAAACCCGCGCCCCCGGCGGCGCTCGCGCGTCCTACGCCCCCAGCGCCCCGCTCGCGCGGAGGGCGGCGATGCGTTCGTCGGGGTAGCCGAGGGTGCGCAGGGCGGCGTCGGTGTGGGCGCCGAGGGCGGGGACGGGGCCCAATCCCGTCCGGCACGACAACCGGACGGGATATCACGACAGGGCGAACGTCGCCTGATGCGGCACTGGACTCGCCGTCGCCGAGCTGGCGGTCCGTCAGAAGAGGAAGTGCCTGACAGGCCGGTCGTATACGGGCCAGGATGAGCCCATCGGTTGTGCAACCACGCGGAACCAGAGTCCCAGGGAGCAACGTGCAGCCTCTAGAGTTCATCGGGATCATCTCCAACACGCCAGAGGTCGACTCGCCGACGATTTGGCGCGACCCGGAGAACGGTGACCTGCTCATCCAGTCCTACAAGGCCGGCGATGAGGACTTGAGTCGCTGCAAGGAGGTTGGTTCGGTCCCCGGTCACTCGACTGACGTGCCTGGCCACGAGACCGTGATCCGCCCCCCGGAAGAGATGATCAAGTTCATCGTGGACCTCGCCGCAAGGCTGGCCACTCAAGAGGACGAGTAAGGAGTAGCGTGGCCAACCCGATCGCCACGGCCATGGCAGAGGCCAAGTTCTCTGCCGTGCACCTGGAGATGCGCGACAACTACACGCCGAACGACCCTCAGTTCCAGCGCTATCGGGAGGGTCTTCGCTACAACCCGGACGACCGGCCGGAGTGGTTCCAGGGGTGGACCAACTTCGCCGGAGAGGCGATTCGCCGTGGCGTGGTCATGCGTCGCGCTCGGATCGTCTCCGAGCCGGTCACGGAGTACATCCGCTACGAGCACCACGTGACGTTCCTGAATGTGGCCATCGGCGAGCAGGTTCGCTGGCTTCCGCGTCGGCTGGCGGCAGACATTGCCCTGCCCGGAACTGACCTGTGGATGTTTGATGACTCCAAGATCATGTTCACCTTCTTCTCGGGGGACGGGGATGTGGTGGACCGTGAGTGGACCACCGAACCTGCCGTCGTTCAGCTCGTGAAGAACGCCTTCGAGACCGTTTGGCATAGGGCGACTCCGCACGAGGGCTATGTGCTCAAGTAACCGAACGAGATGCGTACTTCTCGCTCGTCGAGCGTTCAGCAGGCCCGGAAGGCTCTAGCCGAGCGGCTTAAGGAGATCCGTAAGGACTCCGGACTCACCGGGCCTGCTCTCGCGCTCGCCTGCGGTTGGAGCAAGTCGAAGTGCTCCCGCATCGAGAACGCGATCACCGCACCGTCCGAACATGACATCAGGGATTGGTGCCGGGCCTGCGGAGCGCACGACCAGGCCGCGGACCTGGTGGCTTCCCTCCGCTCGGTAGAGACCATGTTCACCGAGTGGCGACGCATGGAGCAAAACGGGCTCAAGCGCGCCCAAGAGATGGTCCTGCCGTTGTACGAGCGAACCACGCGGTTCCGGGCGTACACACCTGGCATCCTGCACGGGCTCCTCCAAACCCGGGACTACACCCGCTCGGTGCTCCAAGCCACCCAACGTCGTCGGGTTGCCGTGGACGACGTGGAAGAGGCCGTGCAGGTGCGTATGGAGCGACAGGAGATCCTGAGAGACCACGGGAAGACCTTCGCCTTCATCATCGAGGAGGCATGCCTGCATCACGGTCTTGGCGGCACGGAGGTAGCCGCCGGCCAGCTTGCCCACCTGATCGCTGTCGCGTCCCTGGCGAACGTGAGCCTGGGAATCGTTCCGAGGGGCTATCTGCGCCACTCGATGCACGTCGAAGCGTTCTCGCTCTACGACTCGTCACAGGCCAACGTCGAACTCGTCTCCGGATACCTCCAGATCACGCAGACCTCCGAAGTGGCCATGTACGTCAGCCGGTTCGGGGAACTGTCCGCAGATGCCGTACGCGGTGCCGCCGCTCGCGCCCTGATCACAGAGGCGATTGACTCTCTCGGGTGACTGCTGTGCAACTGCGTGCAACTGTCTGGAGAGCGTCGGACTGAAACTCCTACGGTCTATCACGCACCCCACCGCCACGGCGAAGGAGGACAGACCGATGGCGAGACGCAACCCCAAGCGTGAGTACCGCGAGGTCGTGATCGGCCCCGCGAAGCACGAGCTGAACCAGGCCTCGGACGGCCGGAGTCCGCTGGCCGACTACCGGGCAGCCAATCCTGCCGGCCGCGCCCCGTCGGTGGGCACTCTGCTCCAGATCGACGCCGTGCGCTCCACCTGCCCCTGCCGGGACTGCACGACCCGCAGATCGGCCGCGTGACCTCGTGCAGGGGTCCACCCGCCAGCGGATGGAGCCGCCCCCACTCTGCCCGGCCTGCTATATCGAGACGGCGTACGACTCTCAGCCGTCCGCCGACGACACCTGGGGCTGCGGCATCTACCAGGGCACCTGCCACCCGATCGGTGACGACTGCATTTCCCGCGCCTGCAGGCCCTATCGTCGCGCCGCGCTGCGGGCCGCGCTCGGCCAGCGGTCGGCATAGGAACGCCATGGACGATCAGGACGAGTACCGCGACGCGGCCGATCAAGCCGCACGCGGAGTCCCGCCCCCGGTACCGGTCACCGTCGCCTACACATTCTCGCTGTTCGCGCTGATAGCGCTGGCAACCGCACTCATCGTCTCCGGCCGCTTCTAGTCGGCCCCGCGCCTTCGGGCGCCCACGAGCCCCCGGCCCCTCGGAAAGGGTCTTCCGTCGGGCCGGGTCGCACCACCCCGCAAGGCTGCTCGCCCACCCCGGGCGCGCAGACGCCAACCCGATTGGAGAGCACATGAGCACCACGACCATCAAGGCCGGTGACCCGGAGGTCACCAACCTGACCCGCCTGCTGGACCACTCGGTCCCGGACGGGGACTTCGTCCCGGCCGTCGCCAACCTCACCCGCCGCCTGGACCACAAGGTCCCGGACGGCGACTTCGCCCCGGTGGGCACCGAGGTCTGACCGCACCCAACTGACGCCGGTTAGTTGACGGCACGGGCGGGTCGGCTCGGGCCACCTCCCAGCCGACCCGCCCCCCGTGCGCGCACACCACACTCAAGGAGAGTTCGCATTGAAGACCGCCATCGCCACCCGTGTTCCCGTCGGCTCCTTTTTCGACCTCGACCGCAAGGACCCGGACCTGACCCGGCTGCGGGAGCAGGGCGCCGAACCGGCTCTCCCGTTCGCCCTGATGGAGCGCCTGGTGAAGACCGGCGTCCCGTACGCGGAGCACGCCCGCTCCCTGCGCAGCGAGACCGTCACCGTGGCAGGGATGACGTTCGACTGGTACGAGGCCGAGCTGCCCGGGGAGATCGCCGACGAGATCAACCTGACGGACTACGAGATCGTCTCTCACACCGACGAGCGCCGCACGGCGCTCACACAGGCTCTTGACCGCCTGTCGCTGGTCCACCCTGAGGGGTTCGCCTGCGTGCGCGAGTTCGTCCGTGGGCTCCTGTGGGTGGGGCTCAAGCCCGGTGTCCGAGTCTCCTCGCTGACCAGCTCCAGCGACCCCGCGCTCCCGTACGTCATCGTGTTCTCTGACAAGGCGTCGCGCCACATCCCGCCGAACACCGTCAGCGAACAGCCCTCCCACCTGTACCTGGCGGAGAACCTGCTGCACGAGGGCACCCACCAGTCGATCAGCTTCCACGTCCTCCAGGACCAGGTCTTCGCCGACGGCTACTCCTCCCGGACCTCCCCAAAGATCGAGATCAACTGGCGAGCCGGACAGGGCGAGGACCGCAACCGGTTCTGGGAGATCGACCGGGCCTTCCACGCTACCGCCGTGTACAACCAGCTGCTCCGGTTCCGCCAGACCGAACTGCGCCGCGACGACCTCACGCCCGCCGAGCGCGCGAGCTTCCAGAGCGCCTACGACGAGGGCCTGCCGGCCGTGCGCTACCTCATGCGCGAACTCGAACTCCGCACCGAGCACTTCACCGCGCACGGGCGGGAGCTGCTGGCCGACCTGCGCGGCCAGACCGACCACCTGTAGTGCCACGCTGAGCACACCCGAACGACGGAGGTCACGTGCTGGATCACCTCATCACCCACGACGACAGCCTGCGGATGGTCCCCACCGACCGGGAGGAGCTGATCGCCGCAGTCGCCCGGCTCCACGAGGAACTGCGGGCCCTGCCCCACGGAAACGACCCCGCTCGTGCCCGGCTCCTGACCAGATGGATTGGCATCGGCCAGCTGTCCCTGGGCAACCACGACGAGGCCCGCGCATTCCTGCGGCAGTCGCTCGACCTGGCCGCGGGCCTCGGCGACTCGCGGGCGGTCGTCGCCACCGGCCTCAATCTCGCCGACGCACACCGCTACTCCGGCGACACGCAGACTGCGGACGCGCTCTACCGAAGCGCGCTGAACACCGCGCGCCACCAACACCCGGAACTCGTGGACTTCGCCCTCCAGCACACCGGCAAACACCTCATGGAGTGCGGCGACCTTGTGGGCGCCCTGGGTTACCTGCAGGAGGCGATGCGGCTGCGGATCGCCAAGAGGGACGCCGGGCTGGTCGAGTCCACGCAGGCTGCAATCTTCCAGGTCGAGCTTCTGATCAGCCAGGCCGGGGCAACGGCGGCACCCCGGGAGGTGACGAGCGAATGGAGCAGCAGGTGGACCTCGTGGCTCCAGGCCCGCAGCTCGGCCGGGGTGCCGGCTCGGTGGGCGGAGGACTTCCCAGCCCTGCGGGACGCTGCACGGGCGCTCGCCGCGTGTCAACGAGTGCACCCGCGCCACCTGCGCCACCAGCGTGATCAGTTGCTCCCCGCCGAGCTGATCGACGCCATGGCGGAGGAAGCTGAGAAGGTCATCGCGGCCAACGGGTACCTCCACAACGGCAATTGGAACGCGGCCGTCGGCGACGCCGCGACCCGCTTCGCCGGGCTGGTCGATCTCGCTGCGGTCGTAGCGCGGTCCACAGGCCTGGAAGTCGAGCAGCCCCACGCCGCCGTCTACATCGCCTACACGGAAGGGCAGTTCCTCGACTTCCACGTGGATGATCTGGGCTTCGGCGAGGCCAACATGATCCTCTGCCTCCGGCACGAGCGCCCCGCCGGAGCCGCCCGCGTAAGCACCACCGCCTTCATCAGCGGTGACGGCTACCTCGAATGCGCGCTCGCCCCGGGTGACTGCGTCGTCTTCGACGGTGCCCTCACCCCGCACGGCCGTACGCCGCTCAGCACCGGGGAGAGCGTCACCCTCATCAGCTTCGGGTTCCGCGCCCGCGACCAGGCTTTGCGCACCGTCACGAACCTCCCGCTGGTCCCGGCCGTAGCGACGTCCGCATGATCGACCGCCTCTGACCATCTCGCACCCCGCCGCTTTCAACCCCAGCGGCGGGCCCGTCCCCGTTCCGTGACGGCCCCCGCTGTCACAGAACGGGGGCCGTCGGGCGCTCCAAATGTCGTGTACCAGGACACCTTCGCCTATTTCTCCAGGTCAAGGCAGAGGTGTGAGGGTGCATCCTCATCCCCGGAGCCGTAGCCGGAGAGGTCGACGGTGACCAACCGGGGGTGCCGGGCGCGCAGTCCGGCGGCGCCGAAGCCGAGGCGGGCGGCCGCGCCGGGGGCCAGGTTCTGCAGGAAGACGTCGGCGCCGGCCACCAGGTCGGTCAGCACGGCGCGGCCCCCGGGCGTCTTGAGGTCGAGGACGACGGACTCCTTGCCGCGGTTGAGCCAGACGGAGTGGCTGGCCAGCCCGTTGACGCTGTGGTCGTAGCCGCGTGCGAAGTCGCCGCCGTCCGGCCGCTCGATCTTCACCACCCGGGCGCCCAGGTCGGCCAGGTGCCTGGAGGCCAGTGGCGCGGCCACCGCCTGTTCCAGCGCGATCACCGTGGTACCCGTCAGCGGCAGCGACATCCGGACTCCCTCCCTGGTGGACGCCCGGGGCCTACCCGCCCCCGACGGCGTTCAGTCGGCCCCCGGCCGCTCGGCCCGCCGGGACGGCGCAGGCCGCCGGCCGGCTCCCTGCCGGCCCTCGCCGTAGCCAGGCCCGGTGCCCGCCGTCCCACGCGGGGGCGGCGGGCACCGTCCCCGGGACGGTCAGGACGGGCGGGTCCGGGCCCAGTCGTAGAGGCGGTGGGCGCTGTCGCCGAAGCGGGTGGCGTAGAGCGTGCCGGGCTGCCCGCCCGCGAGGTCGTCGGTGGTGGTGGTGACGCCGACGACGGTGCCGGTGCCGGTGCGGGTGTCGAACTGCGCGAAGTGGGGGCCGCCGCTCGCGCCGTGGGACATGTCGCAGGTCTCGCCCCACAGTTGGGGGGACTTGGGGGCGGGCCGGGCCGGTCCGGCGCAGTGGATCATGCGTGAACCGGCGTACTTGGCAGCGGGGTTGTTGAGCCGGTCCTTCGGATACCCGAAGGTGTGGTCGAACTCGTCCCCGGTCGGCCTGCCGAACGAGATCCGCTGGCTCCCGGTGACGTCCGCGATCCGGCGCCCGTCGGCCGAGGGGTTCGCGACCAGGACGGCCGTGTCGTAGCCGGCGAGGGCGACGTCCGCCGAGGTGGTGCCGCTGGGGGCGGTGTCCCAACGGGAGGAGGTGGCCATGGTCTTGACGCTGAAGCCGCCGAGCGGCTTCGTCCCGTTGCGGTAGCCGGGAACGAAGTAGAGGTTGTGGTTCCAGGTGCCGTCGGCGGTGGGCGCCCCGACGGCCCGCAGGCAGTGCGCCGCGGTGACGAGGGTGCTGCGGTTGGCGCTGTTGACGACGGTCGCGGTGCAACTGCCGTCGTACCCGTCGGAGAAGGTGAAGAAGAGCCGGCCGACGCTCCGCTCCACCGCGCCGCCGTGGGTCCAGACGGCCCCCGGGTCCGGCGTGTTCGGCGCGAGCGGGTGCGGGTCCTCGGGGGTGTCGTCGTCCGCGGGCAGCGGCGTGACCTCCGGGACCAGGGCGCCCGCCAGCTTCATCCGGGCGGCCGTCCAGTAGGCGTCGATCTGCTCGCGCTCCTGCGCGGTCGTGGCGCCGGAGTGCGAGGTGACGGACTCCGGTTCGGCGGCGACCGCCGCGGTGGGCAGCACCGCCACCGCCGCCGTGGCGCTCAGCAGAAGGGCTCCGGCGGCGGAGCGGAGGCGGGGGAGTGCACGGGGTGTGGCAGACATGGTCGCCCATCTCGGTCGGGTGCGGTTCGTTCGGTCGGGCGGCCGCGGTCCGTCCGACCCGTCGGGATCTCCGGCACTGTACGAACGGAATGTCAGGCCGATGTATGGAGAGCGTTTCGCTCGCCCATCGGTACCGTCAGGTTCCGGTAACGGCGTCTCGTCCTCGCCACCCGGCAGGGGCTCCGCCCCGGCTCCTGTGTCACAGGCCTGTCGGTTGTCAGCCAGGACGTGCACAATCGGCCCCATGACCACAGCCGCGGGCGCGCCGCCCACGCACCGGACGTCTGCCGACCTCGCCCTGGGCTTTCTGACCGGCGGTGTGATCGGTGCGTCGCCGGCCGCCTTCATCGGCGGGTGCGCCGTCGGGCGGGCGCCGCTGATCGTCCTGGGGCTCGCCCTGCCGACGGCCTACGGGCTGGTCCTCCTCCTCGCCACCCGGCCGCGCCGGGCCCGCGAGGCGGCCGTGGTGCCGCGGACGGCGCTCGGGCTGATCGAGGGCCTGGAGGCCGTCGGGAGCGAGGGCAGCGATGTGCCGGTGCGGTTCGAGCTGACCGTCGCCCCGGACGGCGAGCCCGCGTTCCGCGTCGAGATCCGGCAGGACGTCAACCTGGTCGAGCTGTCGGACTTCCGGCCGCGCGGGGTCGTGGTGGTGGAGTACCCGCCGGACCGGCCGTGGAAGGGGCGGATCGTGCGGCGGCCGACGCCGGAGTGGGAGGAGCGGGCGGCCGGGGCGTGCCTGGACTCAGCGCCCGGCCCCGCGATGAAGAGCGAGAGCCCGAAGGGCTGCGCCGGCGGTCTGCTCACCCTGCTCGGCCTGCTGCTCGGCGCGACCGCCGTGCTGGTGCCGTTCCGCGCCGACCTGTTCGACTCCCGGGACGGTGGCTCCCGCGAGGGCGGCGGCGCCCCCGGGGCGTCCGTCACCTCCTCCACCACCTCGTTCTCGTCGGTGACCAGCGTGACCTCGGCGACCGGCACCGTCACCCTCGGTCCGGGCCGCTCGATGCTCGACCAGGGCGAACTGCGCCGGGCCGTCAAGTCGTTGACCCAGGACGCGGATCAGCGCCAGGCACTGTCCGTCCTCGTGCAGGACCACCAGCTGACGGTCGTGTTCCGCCCCGCCGGGGTGCCGGGCCCCGGGTTCGACCCGCGTTCCCTGCCCTACGATCGCGTCCCCGCCCTGGTCGAACAGGCCGGGGCCGGCCTGGGCGGCGGCTCCCCGCGGAGCTGGCAGCTCACCGCCGACGGCGTCGTCGGCCCGCTCACCCTGAGGGTCGTGGTGACCGGCGACGGGGGCAACGCAACCCTGGAGGCCGACGGGCGGGGCGACGTGCTGCGGCGCAGCGGCGGCTGACCGGAACGGGAGGAGGACGGCAATGGGGTGGGACGGGTTCCTGGCGCTGTGGTGCGCGGTGTGGGGTGTGGTGGCGCTGGCCGGGTTCGGCAGGTCGCTGGCCGGGGTGACCAGGGCGCAGCGGACGGTCCGGCTCACGGGCCGGATCGTCCGGGTGGGGGAGCCCCGGCACGGCGGCTCCCGGCAGGGCGGGATAGCGGTGGTGGTCGTCTACCGTGACCCGGCCTCCGGGCAGGACGTCACCGTGACCAACGACGGTGAGCGCGGCGAGATGATCACCGCGGCGTGGGTGGGGCGGGAGATCGGGGTCAGCCACCCGCGGGGCAGGCCGCACGCCTACCGGTTCGCCAACCTCCCCGAGGAGCCGAGCCGTGGACTGGGCCGGCCGGCCTTCGCGCTCTTCCTGGTGTATGCCGGGCTGGTGGTCCTCGCCGCGCTCCACTGGGGGTGGCCGTGGACGCTGATCGGCTTCGGTGGCCCGTGGGCCCTCCTCGGGATGGTCCACCTGCCGGGGGCGGTCCGTGACAAGAACGCCCGGCTGGGCAGGCTGGCCGCGATGGACTCGGTGGAGGGGCGGGTGGTCGCGGTCCTGAAGGACGTCAGCGTCGACCAGGACGACGGCCACACCTCGACCACCATCACCCCGGTCCTTTCGTTCACCACCCGCGCGGGCACGGTCGTCACGGCCCACTGCACCGAGCACCTCGCCGATCCGGCCGGCGCGTACGGCCGTGAACTGACGGTCCATCACACGCCCGACGATCCTGCCGAGTTCACCCTCGACCGGGCGGCGGAGCGGCGTTCGGAGGAGCGGGGCCTGCTGTTCCACGTGCTGCTGACCGTCGTGCTCGCGGCGACGGCCGTGGCGGGAGCGGTGCCGCTCTGAGGGGGCCGGGCGGAACCCCGACGCATCCTCAGTGCACGTTGGTTCGTTAGGGTTCGAACATGAATCGCACGACCGTACCGCCGCCGACGTCGGCTGGCTGATGCTCAAGCTGGCCTTCGCCGAGCTCGGCCTCGCCCGGGTGTGGAGCATGACGTCCATGGAGAACGCCGAGGCGGTCCGGGCCGTCACCCGCTTCGGCTTCACCCCCACCGGCGAGATCGAGCGCTACTTCCCCGAGGCCGACACCACCATGCGGCTGGTGACCATGGAGATCCTCGCGGACACCTGGCGCGCGATGCCCGTCCCGGCCGGCCGCGGCTGACCGGGACGCCGTCGAGGCCGAGGGGGTGGTGCCGGCTCACCCGGCACCACCCCCTCGGTGGTCGGTCCCGCCCGCGGCGCACCGGGCGCGAGCCCAGCCGGCGTGCAGCCGCTGGGCGGCGGCGGTGGGGTCGAGCGGTGGCCCCGGCGGGGCCAGGGCGGGAGCCCGCTGCTACCGCAGCTCCGTGACGGCCGCGCGGAGTTCGTCGAACGCGGCCCGCGTATGGTCGGCCAGCTCTCCGGGGTCCTCGTCGCGGGCCGGGTCGGTCCACCGGGTGTATCCGAGCCTGAACGCGAGCATGCCGAGTTCGGCCGCCACCTGGGCCGCGGCTTCCGTGACGCCCCGTCGCTTCAGTGCGTCGACCATGACCGCGGCCATGCCGACGCACTTCAGCGCCTCGCGGCTGCGCAACTCCTCGTTCGCCTCGACCGCCGCGCGCAGCAGCGGGCCGAGCGAGCGGTTGAACGCCGTCATCTCGCCCGAGGCGCGCTCCAGGCCGGCCGCGACGGCCGTCATCGGTGTCGCGTCCGGGGGAGCGGCGTCGATGCCCTCGGCCAGCAGCCGGCTCAGGGCGTTCTGGCCCGCGGTGAGGATCTCGCGCTTGTCCGAGAAGTGGCGGAAGAACGTGCTCCGGGTGAGTTCGGCACGCTCGGCGATCTGGGCGACCGTCGTCTCGTCGTAGCCCTGCTCGGCGAACAGGCCGAGCGCGGCCACGACCAGGCGCTGTCGGGCATCAGGCTTCCATCTCGGCATACGACCATCCTAAGCGATGCGACATGTGTCGCATCACCGGCTACAGTGATGGGACAGCAGTCGCATCACTCCTTGGAGGTCGTCATGCGCGTCTTCATCACCGGCGGTACGGGTCTGATCGGCTCGGCCGTCGTCGCCGAACTGCTCTCCGCCGGCCACTCGGTCACCGCCCTCACCCGTTCCGACGCCTCCGCGGCGCGCGCCGAGGCCGCCGGCGCCGCCGTGCTCCGCGGCGGGCTCGCCGACCTCGCGGTGCTGCGCGCCGGCGCGCAGCAGGCGGAGGGCGTCATCCACCTCGCCTTCAGCAACGACTTCAGCTCACCCGAGGCGCTGGCCCACGGCATCGCGGAGGAAGGCGCCGCGCTCGCCGCCCTGGGCGACGCCCTCGTGGGCACCGACAAGCCGCTCGTCACCGCGTCCGGCACCCCCTACGTGGCGGGTCGCGTTGCCACCGAGGACGACCCGCTGCCGACCGACGGGCCCGTCGCCGGACGCAGCCGCTCCGTGACCCGCGCACTCGACCTCGCCTCCCGGGGCGTGCGCAGCTCGGCGGTACGGCTGCCGCGCACCGTCCACAACGAGGGCCAGGGCGGGTTCGCCGGACTGCTCGCCGACATCGCCCGCCGCACCGGCGTCGCGGGCTACCCCGGAGACGGCGCGCAGCGCTGGCCGGCCGTCCACGCGCGGGACGCCGCCGTGCTGTTCCGGCTCGCCCTGGAGAAGGCACCGGCCGGAAGCGCCTGGCATGCCGTCGCCGACGAGGGCGACCCGGTGCGCGACATCGCCGCGGTGATCGGCCGACGCTTGGGCCTGCCCGTCGAGTCGGTGCCACAGGAGAACTTCGGTTCCCTCGGCCCGATCTTCGCGGCCGACCAGCCCGCGTCCGGTGCCCGCGCCCGCGCCGCGCTCGGCTGGCAGCCGACCCACCCGAGCCTGCTGGACGACCTGGAGAAGATCGAAGCCTGAGCCCGGTCCCGGTCCCGGTGCCAGCGGCTCGCCGCACCCGCACCCGCAGGCGCCGGCGGGTGCGGCGAGCCGCCGGCGCCCGCGCCTGGCCGGGGCCCGACGGCTGGGCCCGCGCCGGGAGTTGACTTCGGACCCGGCCGGACCCGGCCGGACCCGGCCGGACCCGGCCGAGCGTAGGCGGAGAGTCGGCAGAGGGTCGGCGGCATTGAGGGGGAGGCGGGACGGGGTGGTGGGTAGGGCGAACCGTCCGCTGGATCCCGGCCGGGTCGGGGCGCCCTCCGTGAGTGGTCCAGACCTAAATGGTCCAGACCTATTGACCGACTCGGCCCGCCCTCCTACGATCCCGTCCGGCACAGCCCCACATGTCCCCACCTCACCCACGGCCGGGCGTCTCGCCCCCACGCGTCGGTCATGTCCATGGCGCCCGGCGGGAAGGGAGCACAGCATGTTCCGTCGGAGGTCGCGAGCCCCACGCCCGTCGGGCGGTTTCCGCCCCGCCCCGGAACCCGGCCGCCACCACGGCGACCAGGCCGGGAACGAGCCGCCCCGGGCCGGCCTGGAGCGCGCGTCGCGGGTACGCCCGAGCGGCAGCGCCCAGCACCGCCCGACCGTCCTGATCCGCTCCCTCGCCGTGGTCGGCGCCGCCGCCGTCATCGGCGCCGGCCTCGCGGTGACCGGCACCGTCACGGCCGGGGCCGCCACCCCCAACCTGGTCGCCAACCCCGGCTTCGAGAGCGGGCTCGCCGGCTGGACCTGCTCCGGCGGCACCGGCGCCGTCGTCGGCAGCCCGGTGCACTCCGGCGCCGCCGCCCTCCAGGCCACCCCGACCGGCCAGGACACCGCCCAGTGCAGCCAGACCGTCAGCGTGCAGCCCAACTCCCCGTACACGCTGAGCGCCTACGTCCAGGGCAGCTACGTCTACCTGGGCGCCACCGGCACCGGCGGCGGCAGCGACCCGTCCACCTGGACGGCCGGCAACGCCTCCTACGGTCAGCTCAGCGTCGGCTTCACCACCGGGCCGAACACCACCTCGGTGACGGTCTACCTGCACGGCTGGTACGGGCAGCCCGCGTACGACGCGGACGACGTCTCGCTCACCGGCCCCGGCGGCGGCAGCCCCACGCCGCCCACCACCCCGCCGACCACGCCTCCCACGACGCCGCCCACCACCCCTCCCACCACCCCTCCCACGACGCCGCCCACCACACCCCCGCCCGGTGACACCTGCCCGACCAAGCCCCGGCCGTCCGGCAAGGTCCTCCAGGGCTACTGGGAGAACTGGGACGGCGCCTCGAACGGCGTGCACCCCGGCCTGGGCTGGGTGCCCATCACGGACAGCCGGATCGCCGCCCACGGCTACAACGTCATCAACGCCGCCTTCCCGGTGATCCTCTCCGACGGCACCGTCCTGTGGCAGGACGGCATGGACACCAACGTCAAGGTCTCCACCCCCGCCGAGATGTGCCAGGCCAAGGCCGCCGGCGCGACGATCCTGATGTCGATCGGCGGCGCCGCGGCCGGCATCGACCTCAGCTCCAGCACCGTCGCCGACCGCTTCGTGGCGACCGTCGTCCCGATCCTCAAGAAGTACAACTTCGACGGGATCGACATCGACATCGAGACCGGCCTCTCCGGCGGCGGCGACATCAGGACGCCGTCCGCCTCCCAGGCCAACCTGATGCGCATCATCGACGGCGTGCTGGCCCAGATGCCCGCGGGCTTCGGCCTGACCATGGCCCCCGAGACCGCGTACGTCACCGGCGGCAGTGTCACCTACGGCTCCATCTGGGGCGCCTACCTGCCGATCATCAAGAAGTACGCCGACAACGGCCAGCTGTGGTGGCTGAACATGCAGTACTACAACGGCAGCATGTACGGCTGCTCCGGCGACTCCTACCAGGCCGGCACCGTGCAGGGCTTCACCGTCCAGACCACCTGCCTGAACAACGGTCTGACCATCCAGGGCACCACCGTCAAGGTCCCCTACGACAAGCAGGTGCCCGGCCTGCCGGCCCAGCCCGGCGCGGGCGGTGGGTACCTGGACCCGGGCTCGGTCGGCCAGGCCTGGAGCGCCTTCGGCGGCGCACTGAAGGGGTTGATGACCTGGTCGCTCAACTGGGACGGCTCCAAGGGCTGGACCTTCGGGGACAACGTCAAGTCCCTGCAGAGCCGTTGACGGCCCACCGCCGACCACCCGCCGACCACCTGCCGACCATCCGCCGACCGTGCGCCGACCACCTGCCGGTCACCCGCTGACGGCCCGCGCCCCGGTGTCTCGTTTCGAGCCCGGGGCGCGGGCCGTCCGGCGTCCACCCCGGCCGTCGGTGCCGGTGCGGTGACGAAAGCCGCGGCAGAGCAATGGCCGACGGAACCCCGGCGACCGTCGGCAGCCCGAGCGGAGCCGAGGTTGGCGCCGGCGTCAAGGGTTCGTCAGGGCGGGCGCGGGCGCTTGCCCCGGGCATTCCAGGGGGCTTTGATGGAGGGCATGCACCGCTCGACACGCCACCACGACCGCCCGCCGCATAGCCGGCCGCGGTTCGTCGTCGCTGTCGCGGTCGCCACCGCCGTCCGGTAGGCCCCAGCTCCTTCCCGCTGGCCACCGGCCGCGCGCACGGGCGGGCTCCGTTCGCCGTGCCCGTGTCGTTCGACGCCGCCCGTCCCCCGCCCCGTTCGGCTCCGGGGGCCGGGGCGGGCGAGCGTCACCCCGCACCACACTCCTCTCGCACCGGCGGCCCCGGGGCGGGCGGCTTCGTGCCGCCCCTTCCCGCACCCCGCCGTTGCCTTCCACCCTTGGATGGGTCATGTCCGACGCTGTTCTGCCTGCCCGCACCGCCCTCGTCACCGGCGCCTCCTCCGGCATCGGCTGGGAGACCGCCCGGCTGCTCTCCGGGCTCGGCGCGACCGTCCTGGTGCACGCCAGGACCACCGACGAGGCGGCGGGCGCCGTGGAGCGCCTGGTCGCCGCGGGCGCCCGACGGGACCAACTGGTCGAGCTGGCCGCCGACTTCACCAGGCTGTCGGAGGTCGCGGTGCTGGCCGGCACGGTCGTCAAGCACTACCCGGCGCTGGACCTGCTGGTGAACAACGCCGCCGTGATGGCGCCCGAGCGCTGCACCCTCACCGACGACGGCAACGAGATCTCGCTGCAGGTCAACTTCCTTGCCGCGCACCTGCTGTCCAAGCTGCTGCGGGCCCCGCTCGCGGCGGCCGGCGACGCCCGGATCGTCAACGTGTCCTCCTCCCTGCACCGCACCGCGTCGATGAACTGGTCGGACCCGCACCGGGTCAAGAAGTACTCGCGGGTCGCTGCCTACGCGCAGTCGCAGCTCGCGCTCACCATGGCGACCGCCGAGATGGCCCCGGCCGGCTCCGGCATCACCGCCGTCAGCCTCAACCCGGGCCTGTGCGACACCGCGCTGCTCCCGCTCTACGGGCGGGTCGGCGCGCCGGCGGCGGAGGGCGCGGCCGCCGTGGTCCGGCTCTGCCTGCCGGACGTCGAGGTCGCCAACGGTGCCTACTACGACGGCGGTGTGACCGCGCCCACCGCGCAGGCCGCCCAGGAGGAGCGCTCGCAGAAGCGCCTGGCCAAGCTCGCCGACCAGCTGGTCGGCCGGGCCGCCTGAACCCCACCCACCCGACGACCACGAGGAACAGCACGATGTCCAAGCGCGCCCGCAAGAAGAAGGCCCGGCGGAAGAAGAAGGCCAACCACGGCCGCAAGGCCTGCCAGTGACCCCGTAGACCCACCCGGCGCCGCGTGCCACCGGCGCCGGGTGCCCACCCCCCTTCGCGAGCGTCGGCCGTCGGCCCGTGGCGAAGGGGGTCCGTCGTGAAGGGGGCCCGTGGCGAGAGGGGTTCGCGCGTCGGGCCGTCAGGGCTTGCCGGCCAGTCCGCAGGAGATCAGCCGCTCCCACACCGTCAGGTCGCCCTCGTCCGTGGGCACTTCGGCGGCCGTGGGGTCCGGGCGCCACAACCGGCAGGGGACCAGGCCCGGTGGGAGCAGGTCGAGGTCGCCGAACAGGGCGAGGATCTCCTCATCGGTGCGCCAGCGGCCGCGGCCGAAGCTGTCCTGGAGCTTCTGCTCCACGAGCCGGGTCTCCTCGTTGGCGCCGGAGCGGAAGTGGGAGACGTAGACCAGGCTGCCCGAGGGCACCTCCGCCGCCCACCAGCGCACCAGGTCGGCGGGCCGCTCGGAGTCGTTGAGGTGGTGCAGGACGGCGCTGAAGACGACGCCCACCGGCTGGTCGAAGTCGATCAGGCGCTGGACGTCCGGGTGGTCGCGGACCGACTCCGGTTCGCGCAGCTCGGCCTGGACCAGGATGGTGCGGTCGTCGGCGGCCAGCAGGGCCCGGCCGTGGTCGAGTACGGTCGGATCGTCGTCGACGTAGGCGACGCGCGCGGCGGGGTGGTGCCGCTGGGCGACCTGGTGCACGTTGTCGGCGGTCGGCAGTCCGCTGCCCATGTCGATGAACTGGCGGACGCCGTCGTCGGCCATCGCGCCCACGGCGCGCACCAGGGCCTGGCGGTTGGCGTAGGCCATCGCCACCGAGCCGGGCAGGTCCCGGAGGAAGTAGTCCCCGATCTCCCGGTCGACGGGAAAGTTGTCCGTGCCACCGAGGAGGTAGTCGTAGACCCGGGCGATGCTCGGCTTCGACTCGTCGATCCCGCTGCTCTGATCGGTCATGGCGAACCAACCCCGTCTCTGGCGTCCGTTGTGGCCCCGATCGTAGGAGAACGACCGGGGCCCGGGTGCCGACCGACCGGTGATGTCGCGGGATTCGCCGTGACGTGGTAACGGCCCGGGCCCGCCGGCGGCCGTCGGGAGCCGTCAGCCGGACGGTGTCGTGGCGGAGAAGGGGGTGCCGGACGGGGCGGGTGTGCGGGGGGTGGCGGGGAGGACGCCGAGTTGCTGCAGGACGGAGGTGCGGTCGTACGCGTCCACCGTCCGGGCGATCCGCCCGTCCTCGGCGAATTCGAGCAGGCTCATCAGGTAGAGCGAGAACCGCTGTCCACGGCTGGACTCCGGGAGGCAGAGGAACGGCTCCCTGACGGTGGCGCTGTACCGGACGTGGGCCACCGCGTGGGACGGGCCGACCAGCACGCCCAGGCTGACGGAACGGATGTCGGAGAAGAGCTCGCCGGCCCGGCTGAAGTACGCGTGCATCTCCTGGTGGCCCCGGTAGGTGTGGTCGAAGGCCTTGTCCTCGATCACGGAGTCCTCCGTGTAGTACTCCATGGCGTCGGCGGGGGCCGTGGGCGATTCCCACATGGTCACCCAGCGTTCGACGAACGCCTTCCGCTCGCTCTCGTCGAAGTCCGGCATGAGGATCAGTCCTTTCCGCGGCTGACGCCGTCAGTGGTGGCGGCCGTGCGAGGGGCGGCGCCGGGTGACCAGTGCCGGAGGACGGAGGCGATGACCCCCGGCCGGGCCAGTTCCGCCGGGGAGCCGGTCAGGCTGACGGCGTTCCAGACGGCGGTGGCGACCCGGGCGTCGTCGGCCGCGGCGCGCATGGTGGCCTGGAAGGCGTGCGCCAGCAGGCGGGCGAGGGCGGGGTGGGTGCCCGGGACTTGCGGCATGGACCGGTCGGCCATGGTGGAGAACAGCCACGGCAGCCGCACGGCCCGTGCGGCTTCCCGGTAGAAGCGCCGGGGAAGGCCGTCCAGGCCGTCGTCGAGACACCTCTGGAGCGCCTTCGCCTCCAGGGCGGCGACCGTCATCCCGGCCCCGTAGATCGGGTTGAGGCTGCACACCGCGTCCCCGGTGGAGATCAGTCCGTCCGGAATCCGGCGCAGCCGGTGGAAGTGCCGGCGGAGGGAGGCCGGGTAGCCGAAGGACGAGATCCCGGTGAGCGGTTCGGCGCTCCGGAGCGCGTTCCAGGTGTCGGCGGCGAGCAGGTCCTCGGCGAAGTCGAGGAACCGCTCCGGCGAACCCGGCGGGTGGTCGTCCCTGCCGAATCCGTAGAGGGAGAGCACCCACGCGTCGTTCTCCTGCTGGGTGAGGACCGCGCCGCGGGGGCGGGCCTGGGTCGCTCCGATCAGCACGCCCTTGGCCGGCCCCAGCGCGCCCGGGGCCACCCGGTAGCGGCGGCTGGCGTAGGCGACGTCGACGCGCAGACGGGCCGCGGAAGGCTCCTGGTAGCCCAGGGACTTGAGCCAGGTGGCGCCCCGGCCCGCGCGGCCCATCGCGTCCACGACGAGGTCCGCGTCGACGGCCTCGAAGGAGTCGGGCTGCCCCGGGCGGGCCAGCCGGACCCCGCTCACCCCGCCGGGGCCGGTGGCGATCGGCGCGGTGGCCTCCAGCCCCGACCGCAGGCGGACGCCGGGCAGCGCGCGGACCCGCTCGCGCAGCCGGTCCTCCAGGAAGGGCCGGCTCACCTGGAGCACCCGACCGAGCGGTACCTGCCGCAGGCGCGAACCGAAGAACACGATGTCGAGCTCGTCCAACGCCCCGGCCAGCGTGCCGCCCCCGGCCGCCAGCTCATCGGTGAACCCCGGGAAGAACTCCTCCAGGACCTGCGCGCCACCGGGCGTCAGCGAGTGCACGTGCGCCCCCTGCGGAACTCCGCGTCGGACGCCGGAGGTCTCCGGGAGGGTGTCCCGCTCGACGACGGTGACGTGTTCGAAGAACCCGGAGAGCGCCCGGGCGGCGCACAGGCCGCTGATACCGGCACCGAGCACGAGCGCGTGGCCCGTTCCGCCGCGATGACGGCTTCTTCCCTCGCGGCTACGGCTTCGCGCTGGATTCACGGTCGGCTCCGATCGCTTGCTGCCTGCCGTCGAGCGGGCGCCCTCACCCTCCCACCGGGCTTCCGGCCCACACCAGACAGCGGTCACCCGTTCGGGTGACACCGGCGGACCGGGGTCACCCGGACGGCCGTCAGTCGTGCCGCGGGACGGCCGGTTGGCGCTCCGGGTAGGCGGCGAGCAGGGCCAGCCAGAGCTGGAAGCGGTCCTGCAGGGACTGCAGCGACCGGCCGGTGAGGCGCTCGATCTGGTCCAGCCGGTAGCGGACGGTGTTGCGGTGGACGTACAGCCGGTCGGCGACGGCCTGGACCGAGCAGTCCGCGGCCAGGTAGGCGTGCAGGGTCGCGACGAGGTCGGCGCGGTTGGCCTGGTCGAACCGGGTGAGCGGGCGCAGCACCTCGGCGGCCAGCTCCTTCAGCGGGAGGTCCGGGGTGGACAGCAGCAGGCGCGGCAGGTTGAGCGGGTCGCCGCCGTGCACCCCGGGGCCCTTGGTGAGGGCGGCCTGGGCTTCGAACCAGCTCCAGCGCAGCCCGTCGACGCCCCGGTAACAGCCGCCGATGCCGACCGAGGCGCGGGCGTCCAGACCGGACAGCGCGGCGCCGAACCGCCGGGCCGGCTCCTCCACCGGGGTGGCCGCCGGGAGCACCGCCACCAGGTACCGGTTGACGACGGCGGTGAGCACGGGCTCGGGGGAGTTTGGGCGGCCCGCGGACTGCCAGTCCAGCCGGGCGAACCGCCGTTCCGCCTCCTGGCGGCCGCTTCCGGACCGCTCCCCGGACCGCTCGTCCTCCGGCGCCAGCCGGCCCAGGACCACCCGGTGGGCGCCCTGGGGGTCCAGCCCGAACACGGCGAGCCTGCGCTCGGCGGCCGCCGGCGCGATCACGTCCCGCACGACGTCCTCGACGACCTGGCCGACCAGCTCCCGCCGCCCCGCCAGGTAGGCCTGACGACGGGCCAGCTCCAGCCCGACCAGCCGGACCGCGTACGGGAGCACGTCCGCGGCCGGCCCGGCCGAGCGCAGACACAGGAACGCCGTGACCACCCCGTCGACCCGCACCGGCAGCCGCAGCGCCCCGGCCCCGCCGGGCCCGCTCCCGGGCGCGGGCCCGGGTGGCCCGAGCAGCGCCCCGGCCCGCTCGGGGCTGGCGGCGAGGACCACCCCGTGGCGGTCCACCACCGCGACCTCGCAGCCGCAGGCCCGCCGCAGCACCCGGAGCAGGGCGGTCAGGCCCTCGCCGCTCAACAGGGCCTGGACCAGCAGGTCGTGCTGGTCGACCAGGCGCCGCTGCGCGCTGTGGTCCTCGGCCGTGATCCGCTCGGCGACCAGCCGGTTCACCGCGATGAACGGCGTCTCGTACGGGACCTCCAGCACCGCCAGGCCCAGCCGTTCGGCCTCCGCCACCGTCGCCCGCGGGACGCTGGGGTGGCTCAGCCCGGTGCCGAAGCCGATCCCCGAGACGCCGGCCGCCGCCACCCGCTGGACGAAGGCGGTCTGCGTGGCGGCGGTGCGCTGCCGCAGGCCGGTGGTGAGGAGCAGCTCGCCACCCGTCACCCACTCCGAGGGGTCGGCGAGTTCCGTCACCGCGACCCAGCGCACGACCCGTTCGACCCCGGCCGTGCCGGTGCACAGTCGCAGGCCGAGGCCCTCTTCCTGAAGCAGATCGCGCAGTGTCACCGGCATGCGCCGGACTGTAGCGCCGCACAACTCGGCGGCGGAAGACCGTGCGGGCGTCCATAGCCGGATGGGGTGATCTCTTCCTAGGGTTCCCAGCGAACCGGACGGGGCGACTCGCCCTGACCGTCCTCCTGTCACATCACCCGGAAGGGCCAGCGGAGTTGAGCAGCTATGACCGTCCACCCCGCGCGGATCCGGCCCCCGGCGCGGTCCGGCTCGAAGGGCTGGCCAAGACCTTCGACGGCGGCCGGGTCCGCGCGGTCGACGGCGTGGACCTGGAGATCGGCGAGGGCGAGTTCTTCGCGATGCTCGGCCCGTCCGGCTCCGGCAAGACCACGGTGCTGCGCATGATCGCGGGCTTCGAGGCGCCGACCGCCGGGAGGGTCCTGCTGGGCGGCGCCGACGTCACCGGCCTGCCGCCGTTCGACCGGGACGTCAACACGGTGTTCCAGGACTACGCGCTGTTCCCGCACATGACGGTCGAGCGGAACGTCGGCTACGGCCTGATGGTCCGCCGGGTGCCCAGGGCCGAACGGGCGGAGCGGGTGCGCGCGGCGCTGGCGATGGTCCGGCTGGACGGCTTCGAAGGGCGGCGCCCGGCCCAGCTGTCCGGCGGCCAGCGCCAGCGGGTGGCCCTGGCCCGGGCGCTGGTGAACCGCCCCAGGGTGCTGCTGCTCGACGAACCCCTCGGCGCGCTCGACCTGAAGCTGCGGCACGAGATGCAGGCGGAACTCAAGCGGATCCAGCGCGAGGTCGGGATCACCTTCGTGCTCGTCACCCACGACCAGGACGAGGCCCTGACGATGAGCGACCGGGTGGCGGTGTTCAACGCGGGGCGGATCGAGCAACTCGGCTCGCCCGCCGAGGTGTACGAGCACCCGGCCACCGCCTTCGTCGCCGGTTTCGTCGGCACCTCCAACCTGCTGGACGGCGCGGCCGCCGAGCAGGTGGTGGGCGAGGCCGGGCTGTTCAGCGTCCGGCCGGAGAAGATCCGGATAGCGCACCCGGACGACCCCGCCGGGCCCGACGAACTGTCGGCCACCGGCCGGGTGGCCGAGGTCGTCTACGCGGGCGGCCACACCCGGTTCCTGGTGGACCTGGAGGCCGGCGGGCGGCTGACCGCCGTCCGGCAGAACCTCGACGAGGGCTCGGCCGACGTCCTGCGCCACCGCGGCACCGACGTCGTCCTGGCCTGGCAGCGCAAGCACACCGTCCGCGTCGGCTCCTGACCGCCCCTCGACCCCTCTCCCCGAAGATCGGAACACCTCGCATGCGCCTCCCCCAGATCGCCCGCACCGCGGCCGCCGCCACCGCCGCCGTCCTGCTCGTCGCAGGGTGCGGCAGCGGCGGCACGTCCGGGAGCACGACCGGCTCGCACGGCCTGAACCCGCCGAAGCTGCCGATGCTCCAGTCGCTGGGCGCCGGCGAGGGCCAGGTCAACCTGGTCGCCTGGGCCGGCTACGCCGAGGACGGCTCGGACGACAAGACCGTCGACTGGGTCCACCCCTTCGAGCAGCAGACCGGCTGCAAGGTCAACGCGAAGATCGCCGGCACCTCGGACGAGATGGTCTCGCTGATGAAGACCGGCCAGTACGACGCCGTCTCGGCCTCCGGCGACGCGACGCTGCGGCTGATCGCGGCCGGTGACGTCGCCCCGGTCAACACCGCGCTGGTGCAGAACTACGCGGACGTCTTCGACGGCCTGAAGAACCAGCCCTGGAACTCGGTGAACGGTCAGATGTACGGCATCCCGCACGGCCGCGGCGCCAACCTGCTGATGTACCGCACCGACAAGGTCACCCCGGCGCCGGACTCCTGGAGCGTGGTCTTCGACGGCGCCTCGCAGTACTCCGGCCACGTCACCGCCTACGACTCGCCGATCTACCTCGCCGACGCCGCGCTGTACCTGATGAAGACCAAGCCCGACCTGGGCATCAAGAACCCCTACGCCCTGGACGAGACCCAACTCAAGGCGGCCGTCGACCTGTTGAAGACCCAGCACAAGGCGATCGGCGAGTACTGGAGCGACTTCCAGAAGGCGGAGAACTCCTTCAAGACCGGGGACACCGTGGTCGGCACCAGCTGGCAGGTGATCGCCAACATGGCGCAGGCCGACCAGGCGCCGGTCAAGGCGGTGCTGCCGAAGGAGGGCGCCACCGGCTGGTCGGACACCTGGATGGTCTCGGCGAAGGCCGCCCACCCCAACTGCGCCTACCAGTGGATGAACTGGATCGTCTCGCCGACCGCCAACGCCCAGGTCGCCCAGTGGTTCGGTGAGGCCCCGGCCAACGCCAAGGCCTGCGACCTCACGACGGACAAGGGCTTCTGCGGCACCTTCCACGCCGCCGACGAGGCCTACTGGAAGGACGTCTACTACTGGACCACCCCGGTCAAGAGCTGCCTGGACGGCCGCACGGTGGCCTGCACCGACTACTCCGCCTGGACGTCCGCCTGGACCGAGATCAAGGGCTGATGACGACCAGCACGACCACCACGACCACCACGGCCGCCCGGCCCCGGCGGCGGGGAGGCGTACGGCGGGTGGCCGCCGTCCTGCACCGGCGGGCCGGGCTGCGGCTGGCGCTGCTGCTGTCGGCGCCGATGGCCTGGCTGGTGCTCGCCTACCTGGGCTCGCTCGCCGTCCTGCTGCTGTCGGCGTTCTGGGCGGTCGACGACTTCACCTACGACGTCGTCCGGGTCTGGAACACCGCCAACTTCCACACCGTGCTCACCGAACCGGTCTACCGGACGGTCGCCCTGCGCACGCTCGGCATCGCCGCCGCCGTCACCGTGATCGACGCCGTGGTGGCCTTCCCGATGGCCTTCTACCTGGCCCGGATCGCCCGGCCGCGCACCCGCAAGCTGCTGGTGGTCGCGGTGCTGACCCCGCTCTGGGCCAGCTACCTGGTCAAGGCCTACGCCTGGCGGGTCATCCTGAGCCAGGGCGGCGTCCTCGACTGGCTGGGCCGCCCGTTCGGGGTGTCCAGCCCGGGGTACGGCACGACGGCGGTCATCGTCGTCCTCGCCTACCTGTGGCTGCCGTACATGATCCTGCCGGTCTACGCGGGACTGGAGAACCTGCCGGCCAACCTGCTGGACGCCTCGGCCGACCTGGGCGCCTCCGCCGGGCGGACGTTCCGCTCGGTGGTCCTCCCGCAGGTCCTGCCCTCGGTGTTCGCCGGATCGGTGTTCACCTTCTCGCTGAGCCTGGGCGACTACATCACAGTGCGGATCGTCGGCGGCAAGACCCAGGTGCTGGGCACCGCGATCGCCGACAACGTGACGCTCAACCTGCCGCTGGCCGCCGCGCTGTCCTGCGTACCGGTGGTGATGATCGTCGGCTACCTGCTCGCCGTGCGCCGCACCGGCGCCCTGGACTCCCTGTAGGACCAGCTCTAGGAGGCCCCCGTGATCCTCTCCCGCCGTGCCCGGATCGCGCTGCGCGCGGCCATGGCCGCCGGCCTCGCCGTGGTGTACCTGCCGCTGCTGCTGGTCCTGCTCAACTCGCTGAACCGGGACCGCTCCTTCGCCTGGCCGCCGACCGGGCTGACCACCGAGTGGTGGGTGCGGGCCTGGCAGTCCGACGGTGCCCGCAGCGCCCTGCTCACCTCCGTGCGGGCGGGCGCCGGGGCCACCCTGGTGGCACTCGTCCTGGGCACCCTGACGGCCTTCGCCGTCCAGCGCCACCGGTTCTTCGGCCGGCAGGCGGTGTCCTTCCTGGTGATCCTGCCGATCGCGCTGCCCGGCATCGTCACCGGCATCGCGCTCAACGCCGCGTTCCGCACGGTGCTCGGCCCGGCGGGCATCGGCCTGGGGATGCTCACCGTGGTCATCGGGCACGCCACCTTCTGCATCGTGGTGGTCTTCAACAACGTGGTCGCCAGGCTGCGCAGGCTGTCCCCCTCGGCTGAGGAGGCGTCGGCGGACCTCGGCGCCCACACCTTCCAGACCTTCCGGTACGTCACCTTCCCGGCGGTGCGGTCGGCGCTGCTGGCGGGCGGGCTGCTGGCGTTCGCGCTGTCCTTCGACGAGATCGTGGTGACCACCTTCACCGCCGGGCCGGGCGTCCAGACGCTGCCGGTGTGGATCTACGCCAACCTGGCGCGGCCCAACCAGGCGCCGGTGGTCAACGTGGTGGCGGCGGTGCTGGTGCTGCTGTCGGTGGTCCCGCTGTACCTGGCCCAGCGGTTGTCCTCGGACAGTGCCGGGGGCCGGCTGTAGGGGCCGGCATCCCGAAACTGTCCGCGGCCCATGAGGGAATGTTGAAACCACGACGTTTCAAGGAATGCGGAAACAGTCTTCTGACCGGCATTCAGTGAATGCCGAGGGCTTTGAACAGGTCGTCGATCACTGCCCCCACCTGCCCGGACACCGCTCTTAATCTTTCCTTACCCTTCGCCGTTGACCTGCGTTCGTCAAACCTGCTTTCCTTCATCCCCAAGCGGATGCGCCCCACCGAGAGACCGTCAATTCCGGTTGCCCGGAAGAAAGACCGGAATCGTCGTTCGGTGGAATGCGTCGTCCGATCCTTCCCCACAAAGGGATCGTTCGCGGCCCCCCAGCCGCACGGGCGATCGGTAACGAGAGAGGCACCCTCACCCCATGGGTCACTCCCACAGAACGCGGCGCGCGAAGTACGCGGCGATCACCGGCATAGCGTCCCTCGCGCTCGCCGCCGCCGGCCTCGCCGGTGCGGCCGCGCCGGCCTCCGCGCAGGACATCTCCAGCTCCTCGGGCAGCGTCAACAACGAGTTCAACCCCTGGAGCCCGCAGACCGGCCACCCGTACCGCCACGGCGCGGTGCTGGGCAAGGAGCAGCAGAAGAAGTACAAGCAGTGGCTCGCCCAGCACAACCAGGCCGCGGCCACCGGCCAGGAGACGCTGTCCTACGGCGGCGGCGTCGACGGCATCGGCGTGCAGAGCGGCCACTCCAAGGTCTACCTGGTCTTCTACGGCACCCAGTGGGGCAGCCAGAGCACCGACGCCAACGGCAACGCCAAGTTCTCCGGCGACTCGGCCGGCGCCGCCGGTGCCACCCAGCAGATGTTCAAGGGCATCGGCACCAACGGCGAGACCTGGTCGGCCGACCTGACCCAGTGGTGCGACGGCCCCAACGTCGCCGCCGGCGCGGTCAGCTGCCCGACCAACGCCAACTACATCCCGTACCAGAGCGGCGGCGTCCTCTCCGGCGTCTGGTACGACAACGCGGCCGCCTCGCCCGCCCAGGCCACCGGCAACCAGCTGGGCCAGGAGGCCGTCAAGGCCGCCGGCCACTTCGGCAACACCACGGCCGCCGCCAACCGCGACGCGTACTACGTCATCCTGTCGCCGCACGGCACCAACCCGGACGACTACCAGAACCCCACCACCGGGTACTGCGCCTGGCACGACTGGAACGGTGACACCACCCTCAACGGTGGCGCGGCCAGCTCGCCCTACGGCGACATCGCCTTCTCCAACCAGCCGTACAACATCGACCAGGGCAGCAGCTGCGGCGTCGGCTTCGTCAACTCGCCCGGCACGCTGGACGGTTACACGATGACCCTCGGCCACGAGTGGCACGAGATGATGTCGGACCAGAACCCGGCCGGCGGCTGGACCAACCACGTGTCCGGCAGCTCGTACAACGGCCAGGAGAACTCCGACGAGTGCGCCTGGATCCAGCCCGGCTCGGCCGGCGGCGCCGCGAACGTCTCCTTCGGCTCCTACGGCACCTTCGCCGAGCAGGCCAGCTGGTCGAACGACACCAACTCCTGCGCGATCTCGCACGCCATCCTGACCCACGGCAACCCGGGGAACACGGTCACCGTCACCAACCCGGGCAACCAGTCCGGCACCGTCGGCACCGCGGCCAGCCTGCAGATCCACGCCACTGACTCGGCCTCCGGCCAGGCCCTGAGCTACGCGGCCACCGGCCTGCCCGCCGGCCTGTCGATCAACTCCTCGACCGGCCTGATCTCCGGCACCCCGACCGCCGCCGGCACCGCCAACGTGACGGTCACCGTGACCGACTCCACCGGCGCCACCGGCAGCACCTCGTTCAGCTGGACCGAGTCCGGCGGCTCGGGCGGCGGCAACGCCATCACCAACGGCGGCTTCGAGGCCGGCAACCTGTCCAGCTGGACCGGCGCCGGCTCCACCTCCGCCACCTCCTCCGCCGCCCACAGCGGCAGCTACGGCGCCATGGTCGGCTCCACCAATCCGACCGGTGACTCCTCGCTCGCCCAGACCTTCACCGCGCCGTCCGGCTCCAGCAAGCTGTCCTTCTGGTACAGCAACACCTGCCCGGACACCGTGTCCTACGACTGGGCCACCGCGACGTTGAAGGACAACACCACCGGCACGACCACCACGGTCCTCGCCAAGACCTGCGCCGCCACCGCGAGCTGGGCCAACCAGACCGCGGCCGTCACCCCGGGCCACTCGTACACGCTCACCCTGAGCAACCACGACGACAACTACCCGGGTGACCCGACCTACACCTACTACGACGACGTGACCGTCTCCTGACGATCGCCTAGCCGACACGCACCGGGGTGGGCCTCGCGCCCACCCCGGTGTGGTTTTTCTGCATATGGGGGGATCCGATCCGGCGCCTCGCGCGTCGAACCGGTACCGCTTTCCACCCCGGCACTAAGGAACCACCGTGACCCTGAGAAGACCCGCCGCCCTCGCCCTCACCTGCGCCGCCGCCCTGCTGGCCCTGGCCGGCTGCGGCTCCACCCACGCCTCGACGGCGGCGTCCGCCCCGGCCCCGACGATCACGGTCGTGACGCCCCCGGCCGCCGTGACCGCTGACGAGAAGGCCAACCACACCACGGTGAAGGTCGCCGTCGGCGCCGCCGTCTCGGTCGAACTGCACGGGACGTACTGGTCCGCCGCCGCCAGCTCAGCCCCCGACGTGCTCTCTCCGGCCGGTTCCCCGACCACCGAACCGTCCCCCTCCTGCCGCCCCGGCGGCGGCTGCGGCACCGTCACCACCACCTTCGCCGCCCGCACGGCGGGCACCGCCCACCTGACCGCCTCCCGCACCGTCTGCGGCGAGGCCCTCAACTGCGCGCCGGACCAGCGCAGTTACGACGTGACGATCGAGGTCACCGGCTGATCCGGCGGCTCCGCCCGTGGCCGCGCTGCGGTGTTCCCGCCCAGGGAGCGCCGCAGCGCCGCTGTGACCCGCCGTGACCCGGTGTGACCCGATGTGACCCGGATCACGCTTGAGGCTGCCCCTGGGGCAGGGTGGAGATTCGTCGCAGCGGCCGGACAGCGGTCCGGGCACGACGGACACCGAGGAGCACCCCATGACCACCGGCCACACCGAACGTTGCGCGGGCGCCGACCAGGGCCAGGACCAGGACCAGGACCAGGACCGACCGGAGCTGCGGCAGGTGATGGAGGAGCTCGTCGGCTCCGGCTTCCTCGGGGTGCAGCTGCGGGTGAGCGACGCACGGGGCACCTGGGCCGGCAGCGCCGGGGCGCGCGAACTGGGCAGCGGCGCCGAGCCGCTGACCGACGGGCACTTCCGGATCGGCAGCAGCACCAAGAGTTTCGTCGCCACCACCGTGCTGCTGCTGGTCGCCGAGGGCAGGATCGGCCTGGACACCCCCGCCGACCAGTACCTGCCCGAGTTCGGGCTGGACCGGCGGATCACGGTGCGGATGCTGCTGCAGCACACCAGCGGGATCTTCAGCCACACCGGCGAACTCCTGGACGACGGGACGGTCGTGCCCGGCATCCCGTGGCAGGGCAAGGCCTGGGTGGACAACCGCTTCCACAGCTACCCGCCCGAGGAACTGGTGCGGCTGTCGCTGTCCAAGGCGCCGCGGTTCGCGCCGGGCGAGGGCTGGAGCTACTCCAACACCAACTACGTGCTGGCCCGGCTGGTGATCGAGCGCGCCACCGGGCGGCCCTTCGCCGAGGAGCTCCGCCGGCGGGTCCTGGCCCCGCTGGGGCTGACCGGTACGGTGGCGCCCGGCAGCTCGCCCGAGATCCCCGAGCCCCACCACCACGGCTACTACCGCTACCAGGACGGCGGGCAGGAGCTGACGATCGACGTCACCCGGCACGATCCCTCCTGGGTCGCGGCCGGCGGCGACATGATCTCGACCACCCGGGACCTGCACACCTACTTCGCCGCGCTGATGGGCGGCCGGCTGCTGCCCGCCGGGCTGCTGGCCGAGATGCGCACCCCGGAGGAGCGGATCGGCTACGGCCTCGGGCTGTTCGCCCAGGACCTCGGCCCGGCCGGCGGCACCGTCTACCACCACAACGGCGCCACCATCGGCTCGGCGGCGCTGATGTACGGCTCGGCCGACGGCCGCCGGGTCCTGACGGCCGCCCTGAACCACGTGGACGACCCGGAGATGTCCCTCGCCGCGTCCTTCCAGCAGGCCCAGCAGCGGCTGGTCGCCGCGGTGTTCTCCGGCTGACCGGGAAACCCCGGCCGGGGGCGGGTAGCCGCCGGGTCCGACCACGCGAGAAGCTGGGCGGATGGTGAACGGAGTCACGATCGGTCAGGCCGCGGCATTCGTCGGCGTCTCGGTGAAGACGGTGCGGCACTACCACGAGCACGGGCTGCTCGCCGAACCACGGCGCGACACCTCCGGCTACCGGCGGTACGGCTCGGATGAACTGCTGCGGCTGGTCCAGGTCCGGACCCTGGCCGGCGCCGGTGTCCCGCTGGCCGAGATCGGGCCGCTGCTGGACGCCGAGGCCGAGCCGTTCGCCGCCGCCCTGGCCGACGTCGAACGGCGGCTGGCCGAGCGGATCGCCGAGTTGGAGGAGCGCCGCGCCACGCTGCACCGGCTCACCGAGGGCGACCGGGCCCTGCTGCCCGACCGCGCCTGCGCCGTCCTGGAGCGAATGGCTGACCTCGGGTTCGCCCCGGCGTACGTGGCCGGGCAGCGCGAGGCGCTGGTACTGGCCCGGGTACTGGTGCCGACCGGCTTCGACGGCTTCCTCGCCCAGCTCGAACACCGGCTGGACGACCAGGAGTTCGTCGAGCTGTCGATGTGCGCCTGGGAGGCCGGGAGCTGGGAGCCGGACGACCCGAGGATCGAGGAACTCGCCGCCGCCATGGCGGAGCGCTTCCTCGCCAATCCGGCGCTGCTGGGGGACGCCGACAGCCTCCAGGCCTGGAGCCGGGCCGCCGCCCAGTACCGGCTGATCGACCACCACCGCGAGGACCAGGCCCCGAGCGCGGCCCGGCTGACCGCGCTGACCGAGGCCAGGCTCCGCTCCGCCGGCGCCCCGGCCCCGCGCCTCCCGCGCCACTGAGCGGCGCCGCTTCGGGAAGTGCGGCAGTCGGCGGGGAGGTGGCCTGCTCCCCGCCGGCCGCCGCGAGCGCGTGGGCCTCAGGAGGCCGGGGCACCGCTCATACCTCCCGCACCTCCCGCACCCCCCGCCGCACCCGGCCACCGCCCGTCCGGAGGCCGGGTGCGAGCCGACCCTCTGCTGTTTCATCGGTGTTCAACCGCCCGCTCCTGACTCCACCCCGTCAAGCCCATAGCTTCCCTGGGGGACTGCGAGAAGGAGCCATGGAAGACACGCAACCTGTCGTACGGGCACGGGGATTGACGAAGTGCTTCGGTGACGTCGTGGCGCTGGACGGCGTCGGCCTGGAGCTGTCGCCCGGCCGGATCCACGGGCTGGCCGGGCCGAACGGCGCCGGGAAGACCACCCTGCTCGGGCTGCTGCTCGGCCTGGCCGTCGCCGACGACGGCGAGCTGGAGGTGCTGGGCAGACCGGTCGGGCGGGCGCTGCCGGCGCCGGACGGCGTGGCCGGCTTCGTCGACGGCCCCGGCCTCTACCCGTCGCTGACCGCGCGGAAGAACCTGGCCGCGCTGGCCGCCCTGCGCGGCCTGCGGACCGGGTCCGGCCGGATCGACGGGGTGCTCGCCGAGGTCGGGCTGACGGACGTCGCCGACGACCGGGTGCGGGGCTTCTCGCTGGGCATGCGCCAGCGGCTCGGGCTGGCCGCCGCGCTGCTCACCGAGCCCCGGCTGCTGGTGCTCGACGAGCCCTCCAACGGCCTTGACCCGGCGGGAAAGCAGCACGTCCACGGCGCGCTGCGCAGGCTCGCCGACAGCGGCGTCACCATCCTCCTCTCCAGCCACCGGATGGACGACCTGGAGGCGCTCTGCTCCGAGGTGACGATCCTGGCGACCGGCCGGGTCCGCTACTCCGGCCCGCTGGGCAAGCTGGCGGCCGAGACCCGCGAGCTGGACCATCGGCTGCTCACCTCCGACCTGCGGACCGCCCGACGGGTGGCCGACGGGGCCGCGGGGGTGCGGGTGGTGGACGACGCCGGGGCGTGGCGCGGCACGGAGGCGCTGGTGGTGCGCGCCTGCGGGCCGGCCGTCGAGCAGTTGGTGGCCGCACTGGTGCAGGAGGGCGTACGGGTGCGCGAGGTCGCGCCCGTGGTGTCGCCGCTGGAGGCCGCGTACCTCGCCCTCACCGAGGAACAGCAGGAGGGTGGGCGATGAGCACGGTCATGGCCGGGGACGCGGTGGCCGGTGCCGCCCCCACGCCCGGGGCGGGTCCGGTCCCGGTGGGCCGGGTGTACCGCTTCGAGCTGGTGAAGCTGGTCTCGCAGTGGCGGATCCGGCTGCTGGTGCTGGCCTGTTGGGCGCTGCCCGGGCTGTTCGTGGCCGCGGTCGCCCAGCAGGGGACGCTGCCCTCCGACACCCTGTTCGGCCGCTGGATGCACGCCACCGGCTGGGCCGGCCCGCTGGTGGTGCTGGGCTTCGCCGGCTCGTGGGCGCTGCCGCTGCTGACCTCCGTGGTCGCGGGCGACGTGTTCGCCGCCGAGGACCGGCTCGGCACCTGGCGCCACCTGCTGGTCGCGGTCCGCTCGCCGCGGCGGATCTTCCTCGCCAAGACCCTGGCGAGCGCGACCGTGATCGTGCTGCTGGTCGCCGGGCTGGTGGCCTCCGGTGTCGCCGGCGGCCTGGCGGCCGTCGGGAACCAGCCGCTGGTCGGCGTCGACGGGCACCAGCTGGCACCGTCCGCCGCGGCCGCGAGCGTCCTGCTGGCCTGGGCGGCGGCCCTGGCGCCCACGCTGGCGCTGGCGGCGCTCGGGCTGCTCGGCTCCGTCATCCTGGGGCGCTCCCCGATGGGGCTGCTCGTCCCCGCGCTGTCCGCCGTCGCCATGCAGCTCGCCCAGACGCTGCCGCTGCCGGTGGCGCTGCGCCTCGCCCTGCCCGGCTACGCCTTCGTCTCCTGGAACGGGCTGTTCGCCGACCCGAACCGGCTCGACGAGCTGCTGATCGCCGTCGCGGTGAGCCTGGGGTGGGCCGCGGCGGCCACCACGGCGGCCTACCGGCTGTTCGTCCGGCGGGACTTCACCACCGGCAACGAGGACGGCGAGAAGCGCCGGGCGCTCACCTACGGGGTGCTGCCGCTGGCCGGGCTGCTCGCGCTGGGCACCGGCGCGGTCGCGGTGGCCACGCCCTCGACCGGGTCGGGGATCACCCAGGCGAAGGTGCAGCGGTCGGTCGCCACCGTGTTCGCGCACCTCTACCGGCTGCAGACCGAGCAGCTGCACCGCCCCGCCGTCACCGAGGCCGACCTGCGGGTCAGCGCGGAGTGCAACCGGGGCGACGGCCAGGTCGATCCGGAGGGGCCGGGCAACGACTGGCGCTGCGTGGTCACCTGGCACCTGCCCGGCACGGCCGCCCCGGGCACCGCGATCTACCAGCTGGACGTCGCCTCGGACGGGCGGGTGATGGCCGACGGTGACGGGCCGAAGGAAGTCAACGGCTACTTCCTGGTGCACACCGCGACCGGCGACGCCCCGAACCCGTTGTGGCAGTTCGACGGTCAGATCGCCCTGCTCGACTCCTCGACGGACTGACCGCGCCCGGCCGGCCCGCACGAAGCTCCCGACGCACCGGACCCACTCCCCGCGACCGATCACAACGAAGGGCTGACGCCATGCAGGTAACGCGTCGTCGACGTATCCAGAAGGACCACCCGGTGGTCCTCAGCCGCCGGGTCGGCCGCCGGGCCACCCTGGCCACGGCGTGCATCACGGCGGTGGCCGTGGCCACCGGTACGGCCTTCGCGGCCACCCAGCAGTTCGGCACCGACCAGGTCGGCCAGGTCACCGCCGACGGCCAGGTGATCTCCAGCGACCAGTACATCGCCCCGTACGGCGACCGGCTGGTCATCGACAACGGCAAGATCATGGGTTCCCGGGTCAGCCCGGACGGCACCCACCTGGCGGCGTCGCTGGCCGACGGCGACGCCTCGCTCGTGATCGTGGACCTCAGGACCGGCAAGGTGCAGCAGCGCGCCGGCAAAGCCAGGACCGCCGACCTCCACCTGACCGACGGCTCGGTCGGCCAGGAGGCCCCGGTCTACTCGCCCGACGGCAAGCAGCTCTGGCTGGGCCAGCTCGACGGGTACACCAAGTTCACCGTGAAGGCCGACGGCTCCCTCGCCGACCCGGTGAGGATCGCCATCCCCGCCGACGGGACCAAGCACGCGCTGGCCTCCGGCGCGGTGTTCTCCGCCGACGGCGCGACCGTGTACGCGGCGGTCAACGGCCAGAACCGGGTGGTCGCGATCGACGCGGCGACCGGCAGACTCGGGCAGAGCTGGACGACCGGCACCGCCCCGCGCGGCATCGCGCAGGTCGGCCACAAGCTGTACGTCGGCAACGAGGGCGGGCGCGCCGCCACCCCCGACGACGACACCCTCAACTCCTACGGCACCCAGGTGCCGGCCGACCCGGACACCGGCGCCGCCACCTCCGGCACCGTCAGCGTGATCGACCTCTCGAACGGGGCCGCCGCCGTCGGGACCATCGACGTCGGCCTGCACCCGACGGCGGTCTACGCCAAGAACGGGACGGTCTTCGTCGCGGACACCTCCTCCGACCAGGTGTCCGTGATCGACGCCGCCCGGGACAAGGTGGTGCAGCGGATCTCCACCAAGCCCTGGCCGGAGGCCTCGGTGGGCTACGAGCCCACCGCCGTGACCCTCACCGACGACGGGCGACTGCTGGTCACCCTCGGCCGGGCCAACGCCGTCGCCGTCTACCGCTTCGCCGGCGCCCAGGAGCCGGTGAGCTACATCGGCCTGCTGCCCACCGACTACTTCCCGGCGGAGGTCACCACCGTCGGCTCCACGGTGGTCGTCTCCAACACCCGTGGCATCGACGCCCGGCGCCCCAACTCCACCGGCGCCCACAACACCCACGACACCACCTCCAGCCTGACCCGGTTCACCCTGCCGAGCGACCAGGAGATCCGCTCCCAGACCGACAAGGTCTTCCGGCAGAACGGCTGGACCAAGGGCGCGGTCCAGACCGCCGACCGGCGCAGGGCGAAGCCGGTCGCGGTGCCGGCCCGGATCGGCGACCCGTCGACGATCAAGCACGTCTTCCTGATCGTCAAGGAGAACCGCACCTACGACCAGGTGTTCGGCGACATCGGCAAGGGCAACGGCGACCCGAAGCTCGCCCAGTTCGGCGCGAACGTGACGCCCAACCAGCAGGCGCTGGCCAAGCAGTTCGGGCTGTACGACAACACCTACGACATCGGCACCAACTCCGCCGAGGGCCACAACTGGCTGATGCAGGCCGACAACCCGGAGTACACCGAGTCCTCGGCCGGCGAGTACGAGCGCAGCTACGACACCGAGGACGACGCCCTGGGCCACCAGCGCTCGGGCTTCCTGTGGACCGGCGCCCAGGCGGCCGGCCAGGACGTCCGCGACTTCGGCGAGTTCCACCAGTTCCTGACCAAGCCCGACGGCGCGAACTGGCAGAACCTGTACTGCGACGCCAAGAACATGGAGGCGACCGGCGACGACACCGCCTACCCGCTCAACTCCTCGTCGCCGATCCCCTCGCTCAACGACGCGTCGGTGCCCGGCTTCCCCAAGTTCGACCTCGATGTCCCGGACCAGTACCGCTACCAGATCTGGAAGCAGGACTTCGAGCAGAACGGCCCGGCGAACCTCAACATGCTGTGGCTGTCCAGCGACCACACCGGCGGCCCGGCCGCCCCGGCCGCGCAGGTCGCCGACAACGACCTGGCGGTCGGCAGGATCGTCCAGGAGATCTCGCACAGCGAGTACTGGAAGGACTCCACGATCTTCGTGGTCGAGGACGACTCCCAGGCCGGCCTCGACCACGTCGACGGCCACCGCGCCCCGATCCAGATCATCAGCCCCTGGGCCCAGCACGGCGCCGTCGACAGCCGCTACTACTCGCAGATCACCATGGTCCGCACCATCGAGCAGATCCTCGGGATCCACCCGATGAACCAGAAGGACAGCGCGGCCACCCCGATGGCCACGGCCTTCACCGACAAGCCGGACTACACCCCGTTCAGCGCGGTGCCCAACCGCACCTCGCTGACCGACGGCCTGAAGACCCCGCCCGCCTGCGGCGTCGACGTCCCCGGCGCCCAGGACCGCACCGCCGCCGCCGCGCCGGTCACCACCGCCCCGCCGGCCGCCGAGCAGGGCGTCGCCGCCCAGTGGGACACCTGGAAGTCCCGGCAGCAGCTGACCGGCCCGAGCGCCGCGCCCGACCGCGCCAACCCGGCCCAGATGAACCACCTGACCTGGTACCAGACCCACAACTGGACCACCCCGTACCCGGGTGAGAACGCCATCCACGCCCCCGACGACGTCCCCGGCGCCTACATCCCGTCCGCCGAGAACGACGGCTGACCCCTGCCGAACGAGTCCCGGCCCGGCCGGACCGCCGGGCCGGGACTCGTTTCACAGCTTGAGCAGGACGGCGAGCAGGCGGTCGATCTCCTCGGGGGAGCTGTAGGCGTGCAGGCTCACCCGCACCGAGCTGTCGGCCTCGCCGGCCCGGGCCTGGCAGTGGCCGTCGGAGCGGACCATCAGGCCGTGGCTGGCGAGGACGAAGCCCAGGTCGGTGGAGGAGATGCCGCGGTGGCGGAAGGTAACGATGCCCTCGCGCCGCTGGACCGGGGAGTCGGCGGCCAGGCTCTGCTGGCAGCCGAGGATCCGGTAGGCGTCACAGCCGCGCAGGCCGTCGGTGAGGCGGGCGGCCAGGGCGGTGGTCCAGCGCTGGATCTGCTCGGTGCCGGCGGCGTCCAGCCAGTCCAGGGCGGCCTCCAGTCCGGCGATCCCGCTGGTGTTGGGGGTGCCGCTCCAGCCGCCAGGACGGAACTCCGGGCCGCGGGTGTTGCGGGCCCAGACCGCGCCGGTGCCGGGCAGGGCCAGGGCCTTGTGGCCGGAGAAGACCACGAAGTCGACGTCGAGGGCGGTGACGTCCACCGGCAGGTGGCCGACGCTCTGCGCCGCGTCCAGGCAGATCGGGACGTCCGGGCCGACGGCGGCCCGGATCCGGTGGACGTTCATGTCGCCGCCGTACACGTGGTGGACGTGGGTGGCGGCGACGAACGCCGTTCGTTCGGTGACGAGTCCGGGCAGCGCCCGGTGGTCGTAGTCGTGCGAGGCCGGGTCGTACGGGAGTTCGCGGACCAGGACGCGCACGCCCTGGGCGGCCAGCAGCCGCTGCGCCTCCAGCCAGGGCAGGGCGTTCGCCTGGTGGTCGGCGAACGGCACGATGATCTCGTCGCCGTCCCGCAGGTGGAGCGGCAGCCAGTCCCGGGCGACGGTGCGCAGGCCCTCGGTGGTGCCGCTGGTGAAGTGGACGCCGGAGGGGTGCCCGGGGGCCGGGTCGCCCAGGAAGGCGGCGACCCGGGTGCGGGTGCGTTCGACCAGGGCGGTGGTGGCGTTGGCCCAGGTGTACGTGCCGCGCCCGGCGTTGGCGTTCCCGGTGGTCAGGTAGCGGTGAACGGCGTCGAGCACCGCCCGCGGCTTCTGCGAGGTGGCCGCGCTGTCCAGGTAGGCCTGCTCCGGATCGGCCACGATGATCGGGAACTGGGCCCGCAACGCGCGGTGCCAGGAGTCGAGTTCTTCGAGTGTGCTGATCTCCGCCACCCCGTTCAGTCCCGGACCAGCGGCGCGCCCGCGTCGCGCCAGCCGATGATGCCGCCCGCCAGGCTGCGGGCGTCCTGGTGTCCCATCCGGGTGAGCAGGGCGGCGTACCGCACCGACTTCTCGCCGACCGGACAGGCCAGCAGGACGGGCTGTCGGGTGCCGAACGGCAGTCCGCCGTGCAGGAGTTCGTCGAACAGCTCGTCGACGATGTTGACCGAGCCCTCGATGTGCAGCGCCGCGTAGGCGAACGGGCCGCGCAGGTCGATCACCAGCGGGCGCTCCTCGGCGATCCACTTGCGGGCGGCGTCCACGTCGACGGCCCGGACGGCGGCGAGTTCGGCCTCGGTCAGCGTGGACACCGAGTGGGGCCGCGGGGGCTGGTCGAACAGCTCCGGCCGGCGGTCGCGCAGGTACCCGAGGTAGCTCTCGACCCGGTCGCAGACGATGAACACCGCCGTCCGGCGCTCATCGGTGTCCGCCAACTCGGCGTCCAGGGCCCGTAGATGGCGCAGCGCGCCGTAGTAGGCGCCGCCGCCGGTCGGCCCGGCCAGCAGGCCGCAGCGGCGGACCAGGGTGAGCATCCCGTCGATGGCCTGGTCGGCGGTCACCGACGCGATGCGGTCGTAGGTGCCGGGGTCGAACAGCCCGACCTCGTGCACCTCGTCGATGGTGCGGATGCCGGGGATGAAGTCGGACTTGTGGGCGACCAGCCCGACCACCTCGACCGCCGGGTTGTGGGCGCGCAGCACCGTCGCCACGCCGGTGGAGGAGCCGGCGGTGCCCACGCAGGCGATGAAGACGTCCGGGGCGCGGCCGTCGAGGTCGCGGACGATCTCCGGCCCGGTGCCGGTGAGGTGCGCCTGGAGATTGAGCGGGCTGTAGTACTGGTCGGTGTGGAGGTAGCCGGACTCCGCCTCGGAGAGCATCCGGTGGATCCGGGTGAGCGGGTCGTCGGTGTCGGTCGGGTCGAGGCACTCGGCGCGGCCGGGCAGTTCCTCGATCTCCGCGCCGAGCAGCAGGAGCAGGTCCTTGATCTCGGGGACCTTCATCCGGTTGGTGACGCTCTTGAACGGCAGTCCGTGCATGCCCGCGATCAGCGCGAGCGCCTTGGCGGTGTTGCCGCTGGACAGCTCCACGATGGTGTCGCCGCGTGCGACGGCGCCCGGGAGGGCCTCACGGGTCATGTTCCAGGCGGCGCGGTCCTTGACCGAGCCGAAGGGGTTGAGCAGTTCGAGCTTGGCGTACAGGTCGATGTTGTGCAGGCCGGTCACCGCCGGGTCGATCCGGAGCAGCGGGGTGTCGCCGATCGCGTCGGTGATGCTGTCGTACCTCATGCCCGTCCGTCCCCCTGGTGTGTCGCGGCCCCCGTGGTGTCGAGGGGCCAGTACTGCTCGTCGAGGCGCCAGTGCCAGGCGCCGTCCTGCCGGTACGCGGCGACCTTGCGCGCGACGGGCTGCTGGATCGGCCCGCCGGCGTTGAAGTCCATCAGGTAGCCCGCGGTGTTCGCGAAGGCGAGGAGGTCGCCGGGGGCGGGGAGGCGGGGCAGGAAGACCAGCCGGCGGGTGATCAGGTCGGCCTCCAGGCAGAGGTTGCCGATCAGGTGGACCCCGACGGGCTCACCCGTGGTGGTCGCGGCGCCGGGGCGGGGTATCAGCACCGGGTCCATCAGCACGCCGTGGTCCTCCAGGCTGGCGTCCCGGGCGTTCATCTCCAGCCGCACCAGGCAGTCGCCGTCGGGGGTGTGCCGCACCTCCAGGACGCGGCCGAGGGTGGCCCCGCACTGGTCGACCAGCGCCCGGCCGGGCTCCACGGCCAGGTCGTACATGTTCTCCAGCAGCAGGGTGCCGAGCGGCCGCCCGAGGGTGGGGGCCCGGTGGGAGAGCAGCTCGTCCAGGTACGCCTCGGCGGCGACCGGGCGGTGCGCCGGGTACAGGCCGAGCGCGCCGCGCAGGGTGCCGGACTCGTTGCGCAGCCCGTATCCGTGCCCCTGCCAGCTGAGTGGGGGCCGCCGGCCGAGGACGGCGTTGGTGAGTTCGGTGGTGTACCGCTCCCACTGGGCGGCGTCGGCCAGGTAGTTGACGCCGAAGCCGCCGCCGATGTCGATGGTGCGCGGGCGCAGGCCCCGGCGGTGGCACTCGTCCATCAGCCGGATGCAGGCCTCCAGGGCGACGGCCTTCTCGGCGACGCCGGTGGTGTCCAGGTGGTAGGCGACGCCGGTGAGTTCGACGGCGTCCCGGTGGCGTTCGAGCGCGTCGAGCAGTTCGTCCGGTTCGCCGACGGGGGAGCCGAAGCGGCTGGGCCGGCTGAGGACGGTGACGCCCGGCGAGCGGAAGCCGGACAGCCGGGGCATGACGGGCACCCGGGGGAGGGCGTGGGTGCGCACCAGTGCGGCGAGGTCGTCGAGTTCGGCCCGGGAGTCCAGGTGGACGGTGGCGCCGGTGCGGGCCGCCAGCCAGAGGAACTCGCGGCTCTTGGGGCCGGTGGCCATGATCCGCTCGGGGGTGCAGCCGGCGCCGAGGGCGTGCTGGAGTTCGCCGAGCGAGGCGACGTCCAGCCCGGCGTCGGTGGCGGCGAGCCGCCGGACGAGCGCGCTGGAGCGGTTGGCCTTGTGGGCGAAGTAGATCCGGCCGGTGAGATGGTGCTTGCGGTAGACGGCCCGGAAGCGGGCCAGGTTGTCGGCGAGCTGTTCGGGCAGCAGCAGGTTGAGCGGTGACCCGAGTGCGTCGACCAGCGTGTGCAGGAAGTCGGTTGTCTCCAGGAGGGATCGGAGCCGCGGCTCCAGCCGTGGTTCCAGATAGAGCGGTGAGGGCCGCATCGGCGAATCTGCTCCCCGTCAGAGGTCGGCTTGAGGGGGCGCGACCACCGACAGGCTGCCCCCTGTCGGCCCCGTTGCCCCGCTCGTCCGCACGCCGGCTCGGCGCGCGCACGGTCGGACGCCGGGCGCGGATCCCGCCGCGAGGGGCGTCGTCGACCGAGGGAAACGGTAACTGTTTCCACATTGAATCGACAGCGCTTTCTGTCACGCCATCGCAAAGTCTGTGCCAATGCGAAGGGGGCCAATCCACTTGTGAGGAAAGGGAGTTGGATCTCCGGTGAGGGAGCGGTCAGCGCAGTGCCACCAGGACGGAGCTGGCGCCGTACTGCCACACCGAGCCGGCCTGGCGGAAGCCGGCCACCCGCAGCAGGTCGGCGTGCTGGGCGGCGGACAGGCGGTTGTCGCCGCCCTCGCTCGGCGGCAGCTGCCGCTCCCGGGCCGCCAGCAGCTCGGCGAACTCGGGGATCCGACCGGCGGCGTCCCACCACTGCGACCAGTCCTCCTCTCCGCCGACGCCCCGGCGCTGGGAGCGGCGTCGGCCGATCGCGAGCGCGAGTTCGGCGAGGGAGGGCTCCTCGGGGACGAGGTGGTCGCCGTTGACCAGGACGGCCCCGGGGCTCAGCGCGCCCGCGAGGTCGCGGTAGATCCGCAGCAGCGCCTCCGGCGGCGGGTAGTGGAGTGCGGTGGAGGAGAGTACGGCGTCCAGCGGGCGGTCGAGCGCGAGGTCCTCGATCCAGCCCGGCCGGCCGATCAGGGTCTCCACCCAGCGGGTGACCCGGGGGTGGCCGGCCCGGCCGAGGGCGAGCAGCAGCGGGTCGATGTCGACCGCGATCACCTCGGCGTGCGGGAGCCGGTCGGCGACGCGCGCGGACAGTGAGCCGGGGCCGCAGCCGAGGTCGGCGATCAGCGGGCGTTCGCGGTGGCCGACGACCTGTTCCACCACGTCGACGATGACGGTGAACCGCTCCTCGCGCTCCACCGCGTAGCGCTCCTGCTGGCGCTCCCAGCGCTCCACCCAGGCTCCGGCCAGGGTCGCGTCCACCGGCATTCCGACTCCCGCTGTGTCCGTGCGCATGCGCAGTCCCCGTTCGATGCCCATGTATGTCATGTCCATCTGGATTGGCAACGGAACCGGCGCGATCCATCGGCGCGATCCACTACCCGAGCCGTAATGATATCCGTTTTCATCTCACGGGTGAGACACGACGGAACCGGGGCGGGGCGCACCAGCGCCCCGCCCCGGTCGGCCCGGCAGTGCCTACCTGCCGACGGGCTGCTCGGAGGCGGCGCGGACGGCCGCGCCCGCCCAGGCGCGGTTGCCGAGGAGGGTCTTGACGTCGGAGGCGAGCCCGTTGTCGGGGTTCACCCGGAAGCCCAGCTCGTACAGGGTGTTCTTGTCCCAGTTGGTGGTGAGCAGCCGGACCGGGACGTCGCCCGGGTGGGCCTGGAGGGCGAGCTTGAGCTCGGAGACCATCTGGGGGGTGATCCGGTGCACCGGGACGGTGATCTGCACCGGCGGCTTGGTGCCCAGCTCGGCGGAGGAGACGTCCAGGGTGGTGATCTCCTGGCCGAAGATGCTCAGCGAGCCGTCGCGCTCGTTGAGCCGGCCGCGGACCGAGATGACGTTGTCCTCGATCATCTGCTCGGCCATCAGGTTGTAGGTGGCCGGGAAGAACAGCACCTCGACCGAGCCGTCGCGGTCGGACAGGGTGATGATCGCCCAGGCGTTGCCCGCCTTGTTGATCCGCCGGTCCACGCCGGTGATCAGGCCGGAGAGCCGGACCTCGCCCTCGGAGCGGCCGGAGCCGAGGAGTTCGGCGATCGAGGTGTCGCGGTTCTGGGAGAGGATGTGCTCGGCGCCGTCCAGCGGGTGGCTGGAGACGTACAGGCCGAGCATCTCGCGCTCCAGGGCGAGGAGTTGGCGCCGGGGCCACTCGTTCTCGGTGAGCTGGAAGTCCAGCCCGATGCCCGGGCCGCCGCCGTCCCCGGCGTCCAGGGCGCCGAACAGGTCGTCCTGTCCGATGGCCTGCTGCTTCTTCACCCCGGTGACGGCGTCGATCGCGCTCTCGTGCACGGTGCTGAGCGAGAGCCGGGTGTGGCCGAGCGAGTCGAAGGCGCCCGCCTTGACCAGTGAGTCGACGGTGCGCTTGTTGCAGACCACCAGCTCGACCTTGTCCAGGAAGTCGGGGAAGGAGGTGTACTTGCCCTTCTCCGCGCGGGTGGCGACCAGGGACTCGATCACCGGCACGCCGACGTTGCGGACGGCCTTCAGGCCGAAGCGGACGTCGCTGCCGACGGCGGTGAAGTCGACCACCGACTCGTTGACGTCCGGGGAGAGGATCTTGATGCCCATCTGCCGGCACTCGGCCAGGTAGACGGCCATCTTGTCCTTGTCGTCGGCGACGGAGGTGAGCAGCGCGGCCATGTACTCGGCCGGGTAGTTGGCCTTCAGATAGGCGGTCTGGTACGAGACCAGGCCGTACGCGGCGGAGTGCGACTTGTTGAACGCGTAGCCGGCGAAGGGGACCAGGACGTCCCACACCGCCTGGATGGCCTCGTCGGAGTAGCCGCGCTCCTTGCAGCCCGCGTGGAAGGGTACGAACTCCTTCTCCAGCACCTCCTTCTTCTTCTTGCCCATCGCGCGGCGCAGCAGGTCGGCCTGGCCGAGCGAGTAGCCGGCCAGCACCTGGGCGGCTCGCTGGACCTGCTCCTGGTAGACGATCAGGCCGTAGGTGGGGCCGAGGACGTCCTTGAGCGGCTCCTCCAGCTCCGGGTGGATCGGGATGATCTCCTGCTGGGCGTTCTTGCGCAGCGCGTAGTTGGTGTGCGAGTTCATGCCCATCGGGCCGGGCCGGTACAGCGCGGAGACGGCGGAGATGTCGGCGAACTCGGTCGGCTTCATCAGCTTGAGCAGGGCGCGCATGGGGCCGCCGTCGAGCTGGAACACGCCCAGGGTGTCGCCGCGGGCCAGCAGCTGGTAGGTGGTGGGGTCGTCGATCGGGATCTTCTCGATGTCGACGTCGATGCCCCGGTTGGCCTTCACGATCTTGATGCAGTGGTCGATGATGCCCAGGTTCCGCAGACCCAGGAAGTCCATCTTGATCAGGCCCATGGCTTCGCACGACGGGTAGTCGAAGCCGGTGATGATCACGCCGTCCTTGTCCCGCATGTGCAGCGGGATCAGGTCGAGCAGCGGGGTGGAGGACAGGATGACGGCCGCGGCGTGCACACCGGTGCCGCGGATCAGGCCCTCGATGCCCCGGCCGGTGTCGATGATCTTCTTGACGTCGGGCTCGTTCTGGTACAGCGACCGGATCTCGGTGCCCTCGTTGTACCGGGAGTGCTTCTCGTCGAACAGGTCGGCCAGCGGCACGCCCTTGCCCATGACGTCCGGCGGCATCGCCTTGGTGATCCGGTCGCCCATGGCGAACGGGTAGCCGAGGATGCGGTTGGCGTCCTTCACGGCCGCCTTGGCCTTGATCGTGCCGAAGGTGTTCACCTGGGCCGTGTACGCGGCGCCGTACTTCTCGGTCACGTAGCGGACCATCTGGTCGCGCTGGCGGTCGTCGAAGTCGATGTCGACGTCCGGGGGGTTGATGCGCTCGGGGTTGAGGAAGCGCTCGAACAGCAGGTCGTGCTCCAGCGGGTCCAGCTGGGTGATGCCGGTCAGGTAGGCGACCATCGAGCCCGCCGCCGAACCGCGGCCCGGGCCGACCGGGATGCCGTTGTCCCGGCCGTACTGGCAGATGTCGGCGACCACGAGGAAGTAGGCGTCGAACCCCATCGGGGTGATCACGCCCATCTCCAGCTCGATCCGCTCCAGCACCTCCTGGCTCGGGTTGTCGCCGTACCGGTGCTTGAGCCCGACCTCGATCTTCTTGCGCAGGAAGGAGGCCTGGGTCTCGCCCTCGGGCACGTCGAACTGGGGCATCCGGTCGACGTAGGTGAAGACCTCCTCGTACGACTCGACCCGCTCGGCGATCGCCAGGGTGTTGTCGCAGGCCTCCGGCAGCTCGCGGAAGAGCTCGCGCATCTCCTCGGCGGTCTTCACGTAGTAGCCGGTGCCCTGGAACTTGAACCGGTTCGGGTCGTCCTTGTTCTTGCCCACGCCGACGCAGAGCAGGCTGTCGTGGGCGTCCGCCTGGTCGGCGGTCACGTAGTGCGAGTCGTTGGTGGCCAGCAGCGGGATGTTCAGGTCCTTGGCCAGGCGCAGCAGGTCGTCGCGGACCTGGCGCTCGATGTCCAGGCCGTGGTCCATCAGCTCCAGGAAGTAGTTCTCCTTGCCGAAGATGTCCTGGTAGGCGCCGGCCGCCTTGACCGCCTCGTCGTACTGGCCCAGCCGCAGCCGGGTCTGCACCTCGCCCGAGGGGCAGCCGGTGGTGGCGATGATGCCGGTCGCGTTGGCGGCGATCAGCTCGCGGTCCATCCGGGGCTTCATGTAGTAGCCCTCCATCGACGCGAGCGAGGAGAGCTTGAAGAGGTTGCGCAGGCCGGCCGCGTTCTGCGCCCACATCGTCATGTGGGTGTAGCGGCCACCGCCGGAGACGTCCTTGCCGCCCTCGCCGTCGGCGCCGGACGGGCGCTGGCCGCCCGGCGACCAGAACACCTGCTTCTTCAGGAAGCGGGAGGCCGGGGCGACGTACGCCTCGATGCCGATGATCGGCTTCACCCCGGTCTTGGCGGCGGCGTGGAAGAACTCGTACGCCCCGAACATGTTGCCGTGGTCGCTCATCGCGATGGCGGGCATGCCCTGTCTCTCCGCCTCGGCGAACAGCTTGCCGTTCTTCGCCGCCCCGTCCAGCATCGAGTACTCGGTGTGGACGTGCAGGTGCGCGAAGCTGTCGGACACGGCGCTTTGCTCCTCGGTGGACCTCGGTGGGCGGAGCGATCCAGGCTAGCGGGTCGGCCCGGTCGACGCGCCGGGCGGGGTGTCCGGGGCGGGAGTCTTGACGGGTTCCTCCCGCCGCCGCTCCGCCTCCTTGACGGCGCGCGTCCGGACGGCCGTCCGCGGCCGCCGGCCGGGCCGCCGTCCCGGTGCCCGGCCGGTGCCGGTGGCGGCCTCAGGCGGTCTGCTGGACCTCGGCCAGGCCGGGGATCTCGGTGACGCCGGCCAGCACGTGGGTGTACGGGTGGCCGTCGAAGTCGGCGCGGCCGAGCTCCCCGGTCAGCACCCCGACGACCACGCCGGCCCCGGCGTTGCGGCCGGCCTCGACGTCGACCACGGTGTCGCCGGCGGTCAGCACCCGGCGGGTGTCGATCACCCCGGTCTTCTCCATCGCCCGGTGGATCATGTGCGGCGCCGGACGGCCGCGCGGGACCTCGTCCGAGGTGACGACGGCGTCCAGGTTGCCGCCCTCGCCGGTGGACCAGCCCAGCGACTCCAGCAGCGGGTAGGCGACGTCGTCGCTGAACCCGGTGGTCAGCGCGACCTTGATGCCGCGTCGGCGCAGCTCGGCCAGGGCCTCCTCGACACCGGGGATGGCCTGCGGGGGAGTGCTGCGGTAGGCCTCGCGCAGGAAGTCCGCGAAGGCCGCGTAGCTCTCCTCGACCAGCTCGGGGGTGGGGGTGCCCCCGCCGATGCGGACCAGGGCGGCGATGGCCTCGCGCTTGTCGGTGCCCATCCAGGTCTGGAGGTCGGCCTCGGTGACGGCCACGCCGGTGCGCTCGACGGCGGTGCGCAGCGCCCGGTAGACGGCGCCCGACTCGTTGATGGTGGTACCGGCCATGTCCAGGGCGGCGAGCTCGATCACGGTGTCAGTCCTCTTCGGTGCGGTAGCGGCCGATGACGGTACGGCCTTCGATGGTGTTCTCGATGGTGAAGGTGGCCATGGCCGGCAGGTAGCGGTCGTCGGCGTCCTCCAGCGGCACGCCCTGGCCGGACGTGGTGAGCCGGCGCACCCGCAGCAGCGGGTCCCCGGCGGCGACGTCCAGGAGTTCGGCGTCCTGCGTCCCGGCGGCGACGGCGTCGATGGTGTGCCGGGCGTGGTGCAGGTCGACCTCGCGGCGCAGCAGTTCCTGGTAGACCGAGCCGGTGTCCGGGTCGAAGTCGAACAGGACGCGGCCGACCTCGTGGACGAAGGTCGAGCGTTCGAGCATGGCCGGGACGCCGTCCAGCAGGCGCAGCCGGACGAGTGCGACGACCGGCTCGCCCTCGGCCAGGCCGAGCCGGGCCGCCGTCTCCGGGGAGGCCCGACGGCGGGCCACCTCGATGGTGCGCTGCCCGGGTTCGCGGCCGATGCCGCGGGCCCACTGGGTGAAGGACAGGAACGTGTCGAAGGGCTGGGAGGGCGTGGTGCGGTGGGCGACGGGCGGCTTTCCGCGCCCGCCGACCAGGCTGCCCGCGCTGCGCAGCATGGCCAGGGCCTGGCGGACCGGGCCGCGGGAGGTGCCGAACTCGGCGCAGAGCTGCGACTCACTGGGCACCGGCCTGCCCTCGGGCCACTCGCCGGACTCGATGCGGCGCAGGAACTCGGCGCCGAGCCGTTGGTGGAGAGGAAGCTCCTCACTTGTCTTCACAAGTTGACTATGACACCCCGGAGCGAAACTTCTCAAGGTCGGTCCACCTGCGGTTTCTCCTGTTCACCTGCGCGTTCCCGGGGATCGTCGCGTGGATGAACAGCCGGTAACTTGTACATACATCTCTTGACTCCGGCATCGGAAAACCCGTTAGCTGGACTCATGAGCAGCAGCACCGCACCCGCAACCACCCCCGCCGCATCCCCCTCCCGCGCCCCGGGCACGCCCGGCCACAGCGACGTGGTGATCGTCGGCGCCGGCATCGTCGGCCTGGCCCACGCCTTCGAGGCGCTGAGCCGGGGACTGTCCGTCACCGTCGTGGACCGCGACCGGCAGCCGGTCGGTGCCTCGGTCCGCAACTTCGGCCACTGCTGCATCACCGCCCAGGACGGCGAACTGCTCGGCCTCGCCCGGCGCTCCCGCTCCGGCTGGCTGCGCGCCGCCGCGGCGGCCGGCTTCTGGGCCGAGGAGGCCGGCGCCCTGGTGGTGGCCCGGTCGGCGACCGAGGCGGCCGTCCTGGAGGAGCTGAGCGCCGAGCGCGGCGCCGACGCGGTGCGGCTGCGCACCGCCGCGCAGACGGCCGAGGTGCTCGGCCGCGCGGCGGGCGCGGCCGACGACCTGGTGGGCGGCGCGCTGCTGCCCGCCGACCTGCGGGTCAACCCGCGCGAGGCGGCGCCCGCGCTGGCCCGCTGGGTGGCCGAGCAGCCGCGCGGGCGGGTCCGGTGGGGCACCGCCGTCACCGGCGTCGAGTCCGGCACGGTGCACACCACCCGCGGCCCGGTGCACGGCGACCGGATCCTGGTCTGCGTCGGCCACGACGTGGACTACCTGTTCCCCGACATCGCCGAGGACCACCAGGTCCAACGCTGCCGGCTGACCATGGCACGGGCCGAGGCCCCGGCCGGCTTCCGCACCAACACCGCGGTGCTGACCACCACGTCGATGCTGCGCTACGACGCCTTCACCTCCCAGTCCTCGGCCGCCCTGCTTCGGGCGGAGGTGCTGGGCCACAGCGCGGAGCTGCTGGACATCGGCGCCAATGTGATGTTCACCCGGCTGCCGGACGGCAGCGTCCTGGTCGGCGACTCGCACCACTACGACGCCACCACCCCGCCGTTCGTCGACGAGCGCACCCACGAGCTGCTGATCGACGCCGTCGCCCGGGTGCTGGGCGTGCCGACGCTGCGGATCCTGGAGCGCTGGCAGGGCGTCTACGCCAGCAGCCCGCGCGGCCCGCTGCTGGTGCGCGACCTGGCCCCGGGGGTGCGGGCCCTCTCGGTCACCTCGGGGATCGGGATGACGCTGTCCTTCGGCCTCGCGGCCGCCGGCTTCGACGGCACCCTGGCCGCGACCGGCTGACCCGGTCGGCACCTGTCACGGCCGGAGCGCCCCGCCAGGACGAAAGAACCGGCCGGACCTTCGCAGGTCCGGCCGGTCTCCTTCCGGGCGCGTCGCCCGGTGGTGCTCAGAAGGCGGAGTGGGCGAACCAGTGCGCCAGCAGCTCCGCGTCCCCGGCCAGCTCGATGCCGGCCGCGGTGCGGTCGAGCCGCCCGTACAGGAGCAGCAGCAGGTCGGCGGCGCAGGCCCGGACGGTGGCGTCGGCCGCCGCAGCGGAGTCGTCGAGGCCGAAGCCGTCGGGACGCAGCCGGACCAGCCAGTCGCCCTCGCCGTCGGTGCGGGTGAAGCGGATGGTCCGGTCCTCGGCGCGCAGCCGCGCCGTGTCGGGGGCGAACAGGGTGGCGAAGGGCAGGTTGGTCAGGAACTCGGCCACGCCGTCGGCCGCGAGGGCCGGGTCGATCTCCGGCGCCAGACCGAGCGCGGTCTCGGCGTCGACGCGGTGGACGAGGGTCTCGAACAGCATCCGCCGCACCCAGAACCGGGCGTGCTGGTCGGCGCCCCAGGCCCACATCGGCGCGTCGAGGTCGCCCTCGGCGAACGCGGCGCCGGCCTCCTCGGCGGCCTCGGCCAGCCAGTCCGGGAGGTCCTCGGGCCGCTCCGGCAGCCGCAGGTCGACGTCCCGGCTGCGCGGCGGCTCCTGGATCCGCTGGTGGAGCAGCACGGTGAACCAGCGCTGGGCGCTGCCGGTGTGGCGGACGAGGTCGGCGAGCGTCCAGTCGGGGCAGCCGGGCACCGGGAGGGCGGGGTCGGCCTGCCGTACGGCGGCGACGAAGCGGGCGGTCTCGGCGGCGACGGCGGCGCCGTGGTCCAGCGGGGTCATGGGGGCTGTCTCCAGTGCTACGGGTGTCGCGTGCCACGGGTGTCGCGGCGCCTCGGGCCGGATGGCGCCCGATGGCTTGCACGCTCAATTTTTCATCAGCTGAAACAATCGCGACGACGCTAGGCCTGAAAGGTTGAGCCTGTCAAGTAACTCTCCGGGTGCGCACCTCCGGGACGGCCCCCGTCCCGCCCCCCGCCGACCGGCTACCCGGCCGGCGCGGGGCGGACGGTGAGGCCGGGGCGGCGGCGGTGGACGGTGAGGTAGACCAGGCCGTCCTCGCCCGCGGAGAGGGCCCGGCGGGCGCCGTGCGGGAGCCAGGCCGTGCAGCCGGGGGAGAGGGCCTGCCGGCCGTTGTCCGTCGCCAGCTGGCCGCTGCCGCCGAGCACCTGGACCAGGACGTCGAGGTCCGGCTCCACGTGCGCGGCGACCTCGGCGTTCGCCGGGAGGCGGATGATGTTGGCGTCCAGCTGGCGCCCCTCCTCCCGCAGCCGCCACAGCGCCCCGCTCCGGTCGGCGGGGGCCTGGTGGAGCAGGGAGTCCAGGTGGGTGAGCACACCCGGTCCGGGGTGGGGCGTCAACGCGGTCTCCTGACGGTGGGTGGGCGGTTCGGCCCGTGGATTCTACGGAGCACCGCGGACGTCCGGACGTCCGGCTCAGTCGGCGGTGAGCAGCCGGGCGACGGTGGCGTCGACGTCCAGGTGGTCGGACTCCGATCCGGCGGGCACCAGGGCGAAGGAGTCCGAGAGGAACGCCGTGACGACGTCCTCCGGGGCGCTGACCAGGGCCCGGCCGACGGGCCCCCGCAGCGTGATCAGGACCTCGCCCTCGGGCCCCGGGCAGATCCGCACGTCGCCGCTGCCGACCGGGCCGAGCCGGCCCTCGTTGAGCAGCTCGCGGCTGAAGTACCAGGACACCCGGGCGCCGTCGCCGGTGCACCGGCACGGGGTGAGCGGGAACGCCAGGCAGGCCGCGTACGGGAGGCCGGCGTCGAAGCGGAGTTCCGCCTGGACCGGGACGTCCGGTTCCGCGCTGTCGGGGAAGGTGACGGGCACCGGGCGGACGGTGGACAGCTGCATCGCTTCGGCCTCCTGCGATCGTGACGCGCCGGGCGGGGGCGGCCCGGCCTACCCGGGGCGCCTACCCGGTGCACCGAGGGGCAGCGTCCAGGGGAGGAATCTCCACGATTCCCCCGCATCGCCCCGCCGCGGAACCCCCTTGGCGTCAGCTCAGTACCAGTGCTTTCACTCGCACGAATGAATCGGCGGGCTGTCCGGAGGTCTCGGCCTGCCCGTGCCGGGCCCGTACCGCAGCACGCTGGAAGCGCGCCGCCCCCGCCCCCCCGCCGGCGCACCCCTCCCGAACGGAGCCCGCACGTGACCAGCCCCCGGCCCCTCCAGGCAGCCGCCGCACTCCTGCTCGCCGCCGCCCTCGCGGCCTGCTCCAGCTCGGGCACGCCGACCAAGGCCAGTCCGAGCACCGCGTCCGGCCCGGCCGTGACCAGCCCCGCCGCCACCAGCCCGGCCATGACGAGCCCCGCGCAGAGCAGCACGGCGGCCAGTGCCGACGCCCTCCAGGTCACCATCAAGGACTTCGCGTTCGCCCCCGCGACCCTGACCGCGGGCCCCGGCCAGACCGTCACCGTGCTGAACCAGGACTCCGTCGCCCACACCCTCACCGCCGTCGACAAGTCCTTCGACACCGGCACGATCCAGCCCGGCGCCAGCGCGACCTTCACCGTGCCGCAGCAGACCGGCGCCCACCCGTACATCTGCACCATCCACCCGTTCATGCACGGCACCCTCACTGTCGGCTGAGCCGCCGTGGCGACCCCCGCACCCGCCCGGCGCACCGCCCACCTGCTGCTGCGCCTGGCGGCCGCCGCCGGACTCGCCGTGGACGCCGCCGTCCACGCCCGGCTCGCCGAGCGCTACGACGCCGTCGGCGACACCCTCAGCCAGGGCACGCTGTTCCGCGCCGAGGCCGCCGCCGCGAGCCTCGCGGTGCTGCTCGTCCTGCTGCTGCGCCGCCGCACCGGCGACCTCTTCGGCTGGCTGGTCGCCGCCTCCGGCCTGGGGGCGCTGCTGCTCTACCGCTACGTCGACGTCGGCCCCCTCGGCCCGCTGCCGAACATGTACGAGCCGTTCTGGTTCGCCGACAAGACGCTCGCCGCCTGGGCCGAGGGCGTCGCCCTGGTGGCGCTCACCGTCCTGCTGTCCGCCCGCGGCCGGCGTTGACCCGAGCCCCGGGGAGACCGCCCCGCCGCCCGGGTGAACGGGCGGCGCGGCGGGGGCGACGGGCCGGGGGCCGGGCGGACCGGCGGCGATGATCGCCGGGTTCCCGGAGGCCCTCACCGTCGGAGGCGGACATGCGGATCCTGCTCCTCGCCAGCGCGTTCAACAGCCTCAGCCAGCGGCTGCACGCCGAACTGCGCGACCGGCGTCACCGGGTCGACGTCCACCTGGCCGGTGACGACGACGAGTTGATGGCAGCGGTGAACCGGCTGCGGCCGGACCTGGTGCTCGCGCCGATGCTGCGCACCGCGATCCCGGAGCGCCTCTGGTCGCAGCTCACCTGTCTGATCGTCCACCCCGGCCCGCCGGGCGACCGCGGCCCCTCCTCGCTCGACCGGGCGGTCCAGGAGGGCCGCACCGAGTGGGGCGTCACGGTGCTCCAGGCCGAGGACGAGATGGACGCCGGACCGGTCTGGGCCTGGGCGCCCTGCCGGCTCCCCGAGCGCGGCAAGAGCGACCTGTACCGCAACGAGGTCTCCGACGCGGCCGTGGCGGCCGCGCTGCTCGCCGTGGAGCGGGTCGCCTCCGGCACCCACGCGCCCCAGCCGCAGCACGGCCCCGGCTGGCGCAAGAGCATCCGCACCCGGCCGCTGCTGCGCCAGGAGGAGCGCCGGATCGACTGGACGGGCGACCCCACCGAGGAGGTGCTGCGCCGGCTCCGCGCCGCGGACTCCCAGCCCGGGGTGCTGGACGAGCTGTGCGGCGCCGAGTGGTACCTGCACGGCGGCCACCCCGAGCCCGAGCTGCGCGGCCGCCCGGGCGAGCTGCTCGCCACCCGGGCCGGCGCCGTCTGCCGGGCTACCCGGGACGGCGCGGTGTGGCTGCCCGAACTGCGCCGCCGCCGCACCCCGGGCGGCCCCGCCACCGTCAAGCTCCCGGCGGTCACGGCGCTCGGCGCCCTGCTGCCGCCCGTCCCGGAGCGGCCGGCCCCGCTGATGCCGGCGCAGGACGACGAGCCCGGGTGGTCGGACATCCGCTACCGCGAGGACGGCCCGGTGGGCTTCCTGCGGTTCTCCTTCCCGGGCGGGGCGATGTCCGCCGAGCACTGCCGCCGGCTGCTGGCCGGGTACCGCTTCGCCCTCGGCCGCCCGACCTCGGTGCTGGTGCTGGGCGGCGGCCGGGACTTCTTCTCCAACGGCATCCACCTCAACGTCATCGAGGCCGCGCCCGACCCGGCCGCCGAGTCCTGGGCCAACATCACCGCGATGGACGACCTGGTCGCCGAGGTGCTCACCACCACCGACCGCCTGGTGGTCGCCGCCCTCGCGGGCAACGCCGCGGCCGGCGGGGTGATGCTGGCACTGGCCGCCGACGAGGTGTGGTGCCGCCGAGGCTCGGTGCTCAACCCGCACTACCGGCTGATGGGCCTGTACGGGTCGGAGTACTGGACGTACACCCTCCCGCGCCGGGTGGGCGCGGCGGAGGCCGAGCGGCTGACCGGCCGGGCCCTCCCGGTGTCCGCGTCCGCCGCCGAGCGGATCGGCCTGGTCGACCGGGTGCTCGACGGCGGTCCGGAGGAGTTCGGCGCGGGCGCGGCCCGGATGGCCGGGCTGCTCGCCGCCTCGCCCGCCACCCAGCGCCGGATCGCGGCGAAGAAGGCCGCCCGCGAGGCCGACGAGCGGGTCAAGCCGCTCGACGCGTACCGGCGGGAGGAGCTGGCGGTGATGCGCGGGCAGTTCTTCACACCCGAATCGCCGTACCACGCGCTGCGGTCCGCGTTCGTCCACAAGCGCCCGGTCACCGCCGGGCTGCCCGCCCCCCGGTGACCCGAATAGCCCGCCGGGCTTGCGCGCACATGGCCGCCCCGCCGAGTCCGTGGACGGGCGGGCGGCCCGAACCGTTGCTATGACTGGGTCCGAGCCATTTCCTCCGGCTCCCATCCCCGAGGAGGCATCCTCATGGGTGCTGCAACAACCGACACCGACGTGGTGCACATTCTCTGGATCAACGCCGGTCTCAGCTGCGACGGGGACTCCGTCTCGCTGACCGCCGCGATGCAGCCCAGCATCGAGGAGATCGTCACCGGCGCGCTGCCCGGCCTGCCGAAGATCGCGGTGCACTGGCCGCTAATCGACTTCGAGTGCGGCCCGGTCCAGGGCGCGGACAACTTCATCGAGTGGTTCTTCAAGGCCGACCGCGGCGAGCTCGAACCGTTCGTCCTGGTCGTCGAGGGGTCCATCCCCAACGAGAAGATCAAGAAGGAGGGTTACTGGTGCGGCTTCGGCGACGACCCCGCCACCGGCCAGCCCATCACCACCAGTGAGTGGCTGGACCGGCTCGCCTCCAAGGCGACCGCCGTGGTCGCGATCGGCACCTGCGCCACGTACGGCGGCATCCACGCGATGGCCGGCAACCCGACCGGCGCGATGGGCGTGCCGGACTACCTCGGCTGGGACTGGAAGTCCAAGGCCGGGCTGCCGATCGTCTGCGTGCCGGGCTGCCCGATCCAGCCCGACAACTTCGCCGAGACGCTCACCTACCTGCTCTACCAGCTGGCCGGCTCCGCGCCGATGATCCCGCTCGACGACAAGCTGCGGCCCGCCTGGCTGTTCGGTGCCACCGTGCACGAGGGCTGCGACCGCGGCGGCTACTACGAACAGGGCCAGTTCGCCACCGACTACGGCACCCCCGAGTGCCTGGTGCGGCTCGGCTGCTGGGGCCCGGTCGTCAAGTGCAACGTCACCAAGCGCGGCTGGATCAACGGCGTCGGCGGCTGCCCGAACGTCGGCGGGATCTGCATCGCCTGCACCATGCCGGGCTTCCCCGACAAGTTCATGCCCTTCATGGACCCGCCGCCCGGCTCGCGGGTCTCCAGCGGCGCCAGCACCGCGTACGGCGCGGTGATCCGCCGGCTGCGCGCGATCACCCTGCAGACCGTCGACAAGGAACCGAAGTGGCGCCGCACCGGCCGCCATCTGACCACGGGTTACCGCCCGCCCTGGTGACAGGGGAGGGCCGCACACCACCCGGTGTGCGGCCCCCGTCGAGCTCCGCCCGGCCAGTGCGACCCGCAGACCCGTAGACAAGGACACGCAGAGACGATGGCAACACCGACGACCAGGGCGGCCGGCGACGGCAGCGGCCTGACCGAGATGTCGTGGGACCCGATCACCCGCATCGTGGGCAGCCTGGGCATCCACACGAAGATCGACTTCAAGCAGAAGAGGGTCGCGGAGTGCTACAGCACCTCGTCGGTCTTCCGCGGCTACAGCGTCTTCATGCGCGGCAAGGACCCGCGCGACGCCCACTTCATCACCAGCCGGATCTGCGGGATCTGCGGCGACAACCACGCCACCTGCTCGGTCTACGCCCAGAACATGGCGTACGGCGTGAAGCCCCCGCACCTGGGGGAGTGGATCATCAACCTCGGCGAGGCCGCCGAGTACATGTTCGACCACAACATCTTCCAGGAGAACCTGGTCGGGGTCGACTACTGCGAGAAGATGGTCCGCGAGACCAACCCGGGCGTACTGGAACTGGCCGAACGCACCGAGGCCCCGCACGCCGGCGACCACGGGTACAAGACCATCGCCGACATCATGCGCTCGCTCAACCCGATCGAGGGCGAGTTCTACCGCGAGGCGCTCCAGGTCAGCCGCTACACCCGGGAGATGTTCTGCCTGATGGAGGGCCGCCACGTGCACCCCTCCACGCTCTACCCCGGCGGCGTCGGCACGGTCGCGACGGTGCAGCTGTTCACCGACTACCTGACCCGGCTGATGCGCTACGTCGAGTTCATGAAGAAGGTCGTGCCGCTGCACGACGACCTCTTCGACTTCTTCTACCAGGCGCTGCCCGGCTACGAGGAGGTCGGCCGGCGCCGCGTCCTGCTCGGCTGCTGGGGCAGCCTCAACGACCCGGACCACTGCGACTTCACGTACCGCAACATGACGGACTGGGGCCGGCGGATGTTCGTCACCCCCGGCGTCGTGGTGGACGGCAAGCTCGTCACCAACGACCTGACCGAGATCAACCTCGGCATCCGGATCCTGCTCGGCAGCTCCTACTACGAGGACTGGCAGGGCAAGGAACTGTTCGTCACCCACGACCCGCTGGGCAACCCGGTCGACCCCCGGCACCCGTGGAACCAGCACACCATCCCCCAGCCGCAGAAGCGCAACTTCGACGACAAGTACAGCTGGGTGATGTCCCCGCGCTGGTTCGACGGCAAGGAGCACCTCGCGCTCGACACCGGCGGCGGCCCGATCGCCCGGCTGTGGTCCACCGCGCTGTCCGGCCTCGTCGACATCGGCTACATCAAGGCCACCGGCCACAGCGTCAAGATCAACCTGCCCCGCTCGATGACCAAGCCCGAGGTCACCTTCGAGTGGAAGATCCCGCAGTGGAGCAACGCCATCGAGCGCAACCGCGCCCGCACCTACTTCCAGGCCTACGCGGCCGCCGCCGCCCTGCACTTCGCCGAGAAGGCGCTGGAGGAGGTCCGCGCCGGGCGCAGCCAGACCTGGGAGCGCTTCGAGGTGCCGGACGAGTCGATCGGCTGCGGCTTCACCGAGGCCGTCCGCGGCGTGCTCTCGCACCACATGGTGATCCGCGACGGCAAGATCGCCAACTACCACCCGTACCCGCCCACCCCGTGGAACGCCAGCGTGCGCGACAGCTACGGCACGCCCGGCCCGTACGAGGACGCGGTGCAGAACACCCCGATCTTCGAGGAGAACTCCCCGGAGAACTTCAAGGGCATCGACATCATGCGCGCGGTGCGCAGCTTCGACCCCTGTCTGCCCTGCGGCGTGCACATGTACCTCGGCAACGGCCAGACCCTGAAGACCATGCACGTGCCCACCGGCCTGAGCGGGCTCACCGCATGACGGCCGAACAGACCGGGCAGCGGATCCAGCAGGCCCTGGACGCCCTGGCCGGCAGCGGCGCCGAGCAGGCGGGCGAGCAACTCGTCCGCGACCTCATGGAGTTCTACGGCGAGGGGCTGGCCAGACTCGTCCCCGCGCTGCCCCCGCCCGCCCTGGACCGGATGCTGGACGACCCGGCGGTGGCCGGGCTGCTGCTCCTGCACGACCTCCACCCCGAGGACCTGACCGCCCGGATCGACCGGGCGCTCGCCGGCCTGCCCGAGCGGGTCGAGGTGCTCGGCTACGAACCCGCGACCGGCACCCTGCGGCTGCGCCGGACCGCCTCCGGCTGCGGCTGCGGCGAGCCGGAGGTGGAGGCCGCCCTCGCCTGCCACGCCCCCGAGGTGACGGCCCTGGAGCTGGAGCGCGCCCCCCAGCTGCTCCAGATCGGCACCCGCCCGCCGCAGCCCGCGGAGGCGCGGTGAACACCCGCAGGGTCTCCCGGGACGGGACCGCACTGCTGCGCCGGCTGCGCGAGCCGGCCCCGCCGCGCCCCGAACAGTGCGGCCTCTGCGGCCGGGACCTCCCGCCCGGCCACCGCCACCTGGTGGACGTCGAGGAGCGCGCCCTGGCCTGCACCTGCACCGCCTGCGGCCTGCTGTTCCAGCAGCCGGGCGCGGCCGGTGGCCGCTACCGCACCGTGCCGGACCGCTGCCTGGTCGACCGGGACGCCGAGGTGGACGAGCGGGCCTGGTCGGTGCTGGGCGTCCCGGTCGGCACCGTCTTCCTGTTCCGCAACGCCGTGCTGGACCGGCTGCTCGCGTTCTACCCCGGGCCGGCCGGCGCCACCGAGAGCGAGGTGGACGAGGAGGCCTGGCAGCGCGCCCTCGGCACCAGCCGGCTGGCCGCCGCCCTGGAACCGGACGTGGAAGCGCTGCTGCTGCGCCGCACCGAAGGCCGGATCGACTGCTACCTGGTGCCGATCGACTACTGCTACGAGCTGGTCGGCCGGCTCCGGCGGTGCTGGCACGGCTTCGACGGCGGGGCCGAGGCTCGCGCCGAACTCGACGCGTTCTTCGCGCAGTTGGCCGACCGGGCCCGCCCGCTGCCCACGGCGGTGACGGCATGACCGCGCTCGGCTTCGCCTGCACCGGCGTCCGCTCCGCCCCGTACGCGGCCGGGCCGACGCTGGTGTTCCGGCTGCGGATCACGGCACCCGCCGACACCCGGGTGCACGCCCTCGCCCTGCAGTGCCAGCTGCGGATCGAACCCGTCCGCCGGCCCTACACCGACGCCGAGGGCGAGCGGCTGGCGGACCTCTTCGGCGGGCGGGAGCGCTGGGCGACCACCCTCAACCCGATCCAGTTCGCCACCGTGCCGCTGCTGGTGCCCGGCTTCACCGGGGAGACCGAGGCCGACCTGGTGGTGCCGTGCGGCTACGACCTGGAGGTGGCCTGCGCCCGGTACTTCCGGGCACTGGAGGACGGTGAGGTGCCGCTGCTGCTGCTCTTCTCCGGCACCGCCTTCGCCGGCCCCGGCGGTTTCCAGGTCACCCCCGTGCCCTGGGACAAGGAGGCCCGGGTGCGGATGCCGGTGCGGGTCTGGCGGGAGGCCGTCGACCAGCACTTCCCAGGCTGCGGCTGGCTGCGGCTGCCCGAGGACGTGCTGGACGACCTGCTCGCCTACCGCTCCGGACGGGCCCTGCCCTCCTGGGAGGCGACGGTGCGGGCGCTGCTCGCGACCGCGGCCGTCGGGGAGGGGGCCCGGTGACGACCTTCCCCGAAGGCATCGAGCACGGCTTCGCGGCCGCCCGGCAGATCGCCGACGCGGTGCTGCTGGAGGGCTACGTGCTCTACCCGTACCGGGCGTCGGCCGCCAAGAACCGGCTGCGCTGGCAGTTCGGCGTGCTGGTGCCGCCCGAGTACACCGTGCAGGGCGGCGAGCACTCCCACCAGCGCACCGAGTGCGTCATGGAGGCGCGGCAGGGCGACCGGCTGGCCGTCGAGCTGCGCTTCCTGCGGGTCCAGCGGCGTACCGTCGAACGGGCCACCGCCACCGGCGGGTTCGAACCGGTGGAACGGCTGGAGCTCGCCGACCGGGTGCTCGTCGAATGGGACGAGGGCGTCGAGGAGCGGGTCGAACTCCTGCTGTCAGTCGAGGAGTTGGCCGACGGCGGAGTGCAGCGGGGATTCCGGCTGCCGGGCGTCGGCGGCACCGAGCTGGTGCACGAGCACGGCAGTGCCGTCGGCCGGCTGGTGCGGCGGCGCGAGGAGGTCGAAGGGCTGGTGCGGTTGCGGGTCGAGGAACTCCCCGGCCCCTACCGGGCGCAGCGGCTCACCGCCGAGGTGGAGAACGCCTCCGCCTGGACGCCGCACCGGAAGGACACCCGGGAGGAGGCGCTGCCGCGCTCCCTGGTCTCCGCCCACCTGCTGCTCGGGCTGGAGCACGGCCGGTTCGTCTCGGCCACCGATCCGCCCGAGTGGGCCCGCCCGGCCGTCGAACGGTGCCGCAACGAGCGCACCTGGCCCGTCCTGGCCGGACCGGACGACGGGTGCCAGGTGATGCTGTCCTCGCCGATCATCCTGGAGGACCACCCGAGGATCGCCCCGGAGAGCCTCGGCACCCTCTACGACTCCACCGAGATCGACGAGATCCTGGCCCTGCGCACGGCGGCCCTGACCGACCAGGAGAAGCGCGAGGCCCGGGGCACCGACGACCGGGCCGGGGCGGTGATCGACCTGGCCGAGTCCATGCCGCCCGAGGTACTGGAACGCCTGCACGGCGCCGTGCGCGGGCTGCGCGAGATCACCGGCGGCTCCGACCCCGAACAGCCCTGGTGGGACCCGGGCGGCGACCCGGACGTCGACCCCGAGCGGGACCGGGTGCTGGTCGACGGCCGGTCGGTCGGCGCGGGCAGCCGGGTCCTGCTGCGGCCCGGACGGCGGCGCACCGACGCCCAGGACCTCTTCCTGGACGGGCGGACCGGCGTCGTCGAGGCGGTGCTGCACGACGTCGACGGCTCCGTCCACCTCGCCGTCACCGTGGAGGACGACCCGGGCGCCGACCTGTGGCGGGCCCAGGGGCGCTTCCGGTACTTCCAGCCCGACGAGGTCACCCCGCTGGAGGAGTCGTGACCGGCGCGAAGGTGCTGGTTGCCGGGGTGGGCAACATCTTCCTCGGCGACGACGGCTTCGGCGTCGAGACCGTCCGGCGACTGTCCGCCCACCCGCTGCCGGACGGCGTCGAGGTGGTCGACGTCGGGGTGCGCGGCGTCGACCTCGCCTACCGGCTGCTCGACGGCTACCGGACCGCCGTCCTGGTGGACGCCACCTGCCGCGGCGGCGCGCCCGGCACCGTCTACCTGATCGAGGCGGCCGCCGAGCCGCTGGAGGTGCCCGTCCTGGACGGCCACCGGATGGGCCCGGACGCCGTCCTCGGCCTGCTCGCCACGCTCGCCGCCGGCACCGGGGGCCAACCGCCCGCGCGGGTGCTGGTGGTCGGCTGCGAACCGGCGTCGCTGGAGGAGGGCATCGGGCTGAGCGCCCCCGTGGCCGCCGCCGTGGCGGAGGCCGTCAGGACGGTGCTGGAGGCCGTCGAGGAGGCCCTGCGGGAGGCCGCGTCGCCGTCGGGCCCGCAGCCGGAGAGGACTCGGGCGGAGAGGACTCGGGCAGAGAGGAGGACAACACCATGCTGAGGAAACTGTTCTGCGCGGCCCTGCTGGCGGGGATCGGCGCGCTGGTCTGGCAGAGCCTGCCGGACCTCAAGCGGTACGTGAAGATCTCGCGGATGTGAGCCGCGGATTGCTGCGAACGGTGCAGCCCCGGACGCGGTGGCGGCGCGGCTTCGAGCCGTCGCCGCCACCGCCCCCTGTAATGGGGCGCGTTGCCGCCCGCCGTGGGAAGGGACCGATGCACGAGATGTCGATCGCCGCCGCCGTCGTCGAGCAGGTGGACACGGCCGCGCGCGAACACCGGGCCGCCGGAGTGGCCCGGGTCCGGCTGCAGGTCGGCGAGTTGGCGGGCGTGGTGCCCGAGGCCCTCGACTTCTGCTTCGAACTCGCCTGCGCCGGAACGCTGGTGGAGGGCGCGGTGCTGGACACCGAGGCCGTCCCGGCGCGGGCCCGCTGCGCGCCCTGCGCCGTCGAATGGGCCGTCGGCATGCCGCCGGACCTCGGCTGCCCGGACTGCCGCACCGGCACCGGCGTCGAGCTGCTGTCCGGGCGCGAGCTCCAGATCCTCGACGTCGAGTGGGCCAGCCGCCCCGGCGTCCCGGCCGAACAGAAAGGCTGAAGCCGATGTGCCAGACAGGCCACACGGTCGACCTGCGCCGGGCGGTGCTCGCCCGCAACGACGACAGCGCCCGCGAACTGCGGGCCGCGCTGACCGCCCGCGGGACGGTCGCGGTCAACCTGCTCTCCAGCCCCGGCAGCGGCAAGACCGCCCTGCTGGAGGCCGAGCTGGGCCTCGCCCGGAAGCGCGGGATCGAGGTCGCCGCGCTCACCGCCGACCTCGCCACCGAGAACGACGCGTTGCGGCTGGCCCGTTCGGGCGCGCCCGTGAAGCAGGTGCTCACCGACGGCCTGTGCCACCTGGAGGCGCGGATGCTCGCCGGCCACCTGGACGGCTGGCTGCCCCGGGACTGCCGGCTGCTGTTCGTGGAGAACGTCGGCAACCTGGTCTGCCCGGCCTCCTACGACCTCGGCGAATCGCTGCGGGTGGTGCTGGCCTCCGTCACCGAGGGCGAGGACAAGCCGCTCAAGTACCCGACCGCGTTCGGACTGGCCAACCTCGTCCTGGTGACCAAGGCCGACCTCGCCGTGGCGGCCGAGTTCGACGAGGCGGCGTTCCTGGCGAACGTCCAGCGGGTCAACCCCGGCGTGGAGGTGGTGCGGACCTCGGCCCGCAGCGGTGACGGCGTCGGGGCGCTGCTGGAACGGGCGCTGGGCGTGCTGGACGGCGGCGAGGTGCACCGGCCGGTGATGGCGGCGGGGCACGAGCACGCCGGGCACCACCACCACGACGCGGTGCCGGAGCGGCCGTGACGGCACTCGACCGCGAACGGCGGCGGGTCGCCGTCCGCGGCCTGGTGCAGGGCGTCGGCTTCCGGCCGTTCGTCTTCGCGCTCGCCGGGGAACTCGGACTGGCCGGCAGCGTCACCAACACCGGCGAGGGCGTCCTCGCCGAGGTCGAGGGCGACCCGGCCGCCCTGGACGCCTTCTGCCGACGGGTCGCCGCCGACGCGCCGCCGCTCGCCCAGGTCGCCGCGGTGGACCACGCGCCGCTCACCGCCACCGGCGCCACCGGGTTCACCATCACCCCCTCCCGCACCGACGGCCCCCGCGCCACCCTGATCCCGCCCGACGTCGCGACCTGCGCCGACTGCCTGGCCGAACTCACCGACCCCGCCGACCGGCGCCACCGGCACCCGTTCATCAGCTGTACCAACTGCGGCCCCCGGCACACCATCGTCACCGGCCTGCCCTACGACCGGGCCGAGACCACCATGGCCGGCTTCCCGATGTGCCCGGACTGCGCCCGGGAGTACAGCGACCCCGCCGACCGCCGCTTCCACGCCCAGCCCGTCGCCTGCCACGCCTGCGGACCGCGACTCGCCCTGACCGTCCCCGGCCGGGCCGGACTCGGCGGCGAGGACGCCCTCGGCGAGGCCCGGCGGCTGCTCGCCGGCGGGGCGATCCTCGCGATCAAGGGCCTCGGCGGCTACCACCTCGCCTGCGACGCCCGCGACGCCGACGCCGTCGCCCTACTGCGCCGCCGCAAGCGGCGCGGCGACAAGCCGTTCGCCCTGATGGCCCGTGACCTCGCCACCGTCGAGGGCCTGCTGCCGGTCGGGCCCGTCGAACGGGAACTGCTCACCGGAGCCGTCCGGCCGATCGTCCTGCTGCGCCGCTCCGGCGGCTGCACGGCGCGACTGCCGGCCGTCGCCCCCGGCAGCCCCGACCTCGGGGTGATGCTCCCGTACACCCCGCTGCACCACCTGCTGCTCGCCGCCCCCGGGCCGGACCTGCTGGTGATGACCAGCGCCAACCTCTCCGGCGAGCCCATCGTCACCGACGACCGGGACGCGCTCACCACGCTCGCCCCGCTGGTCGACGGCTGGCTCACCCACGACCGGCCGATCAACGTCCCCTGCGAGGACTCGGTGGTGCGGGTGGTGGACGGCGAACAGCTGCCACTGCGACGCTCGCGCGGCTACGCGCCGCTGCCGCTCCCGTTGCCCGTGCCCGTCCGGCCGGTGCTGGCGGTCGGCGGCGACCTGAAGAACACCTTCGCGCTCGCCCGGGACGGCTACGCCTGGCTGTCCGGCCACATCGGCGACATGGACGACCTGGCCACGCTGCGCGCCTTCGACCGGGCCGTCGAACAGCTCGGCACCGTCAGCGGGGTACGGCCCGAACTGCTGGTCGCCGACCGGCACCCCGGCTACCGCTCGCTGCGGCACGCCGAGCGCACGGCCGCCGGCCGGCCGGTGCGCCGGGTGCAGCACCACCACGCCCACATCGCCGCGGTCATGGCCGAACACGGCCTGGACGGCGGCCGGCCCGTCCTGGGCGTGGCCTTCGACGGCACCGGCTACGGCGAGGACGGCGCGATCTGGGGCGGCGAGGTGCTGCTCGCCGACTACGACGGGTACCGCCGCCTCGCCCACCTCGGCTATGTGCCGCTGCCGGGCGGCGACGCCGCCGTCGAGCGCCCGTACCGGACGGCGCTCGCCCACCTGCGGGCCGCCGGGCTGCCCTGGACCGCCGCGCTGCCCTCGGTCCGGGCCTGCCCGGAGGAGGAACTTCGGCTGCTGGAACGGCAGTTGGAACGCGGGCTGAACTGCGTGCCGACCTCCAGCATGGGCCGGCTGTTCGACGCGGTGTCCTCGCTCGCCGGGGTCTGCCAGCGGGCCGGGTACGAGGCCCAGGCGGCGATCGAACTGGAGGCGGCCGCAGTGGAGTTCGGCCCGGCCGAGGGCTACGCCTTCGACCTGGTCGCTCAGCGGGACAGCTGGGTCCTCGACCCCGGGCCGGTGCTGGCCGGGGTGGTCGCCGACGTGACCGCCGGGGCGCCGGCCGGGTTGGTCGCCGCGCGCTTCCACACGGCGGTCGCCGAGGCCGTCCGGCGGGTCTGCGCGGTCGTCCGGGACCGGCACGGCACCACCACGGTGGCGCTCAGCGGCGGCGTCTTCGCCAACGCGCTGCTCTCCTCGGCCTGCGCCCGCGGCCTCGGGGAGGACGGATTCACCGTGCTGCGGCACCGCCGGGTGCCGCCCAACGACGGAGGGCTGGCGCTCGGCCAGCTGATGGTGGCCGGCCGGTCGTCGGCCGCCCGGGAGGAGTGAGAGCGGATGTGCCTGGCGGTGCCCGGCAGGGTGACGGAGATCGGGGAGCGGGACGGGACCCGGATGGCGGTGATGGACTTCGGCGGGGTGGTCAAGGACGTGTGCCTGGAATACCTGCCCGATCTGGCGGTGGGGGAGTACGCGATCGTCCACGTGGGCTTCGCGCTGCAGCGCCTGGACGAGGAATCGGCCCGGCGGACGCTGGCGCTGTTCGAGGAACTCGGGTTGTTGCAGGAGGAGTTCGGCGACCCGTGGGAGGCGGCGGCGGGTGAGCCGGCGGCCGGATCGGCTGAGGAGGTCGAGCGGTGAAGTACCTGGAGGAGTTCCGCAACCCCGAGCTGGCGGAGGGCCTGCTCGCGGACATCAGGGCGACGGTCACCCGCCCCTGGGCGCTGATGGAGGTGTGCGGCGGCCAGACGCACAGCATCATCCGGCACGCCATCGACCAACTCCTGCCGGACGAGGTCGAGTTGATCCACGGGCCGGGCTGCCCGGTGTGCGTCACCCCGCTGGAGGTGATCGACCGGGCCCTGGCGATCGCCGCCCGGCCCGGAGTGATCTTCTGCTCCTTCGGCGACATGCTGCGGGTGCCCGGCACCGACCGCGACCTGTTCCGGGTCCGGAGCGAGGGCGGCGACGTACGGGTGGTGTACTCGCCGCTCGACGCGCTGAAGATCGCCCGGGAGAACCCGGACCGGGAGGTCGTCTTCTTCGGCATCGGCTTCGAGACCACCGCCCCGCCGAACGCCATGGCCGTCCACCTGGCCCGGAAGCAGGGCCTGCGCAACTTCAGCATGCTGGTCTCGCACGTCCGGGTGCCCCCGGCGATCGAGGCGATCATGGAATCGCCGGACTGCCGGGTCCAGGCCTTCCTGGCCGCCGGGCACGTGTGCAGCGTGATGGGCACCGCCGAGTACCCCGCGCTCGCCGAGCGCCACCGGGTGCCGATCGTCGTCACCGGCTTCGAACCGCTGGACATCCTGGAGGGCATCCGGCGCACGGTACGGCAGCTGGAACGCGGGGAGCACACCGTCGACAACGCCTACCCCCGGGCCGTCCGCCCCGAGGGCAACCCGGCGGCCCGCGCCATGCTGGAGGACGTCTTCGAAGTCACCGACCGTGCCTGGCGGGGCATCGGCGTCATCCCGCAGAGCGGCTGGCGGCTCTCCCCGCGCTACCGGGACCACGACGCCGAACACCGCTTCGACGTCACGGGCATCCGCACCAGCGAACCCGCCCAGTGCCGGGCCGGCGAGGTGCTCCAGGGGCTGCTCAAACCCCACCAGTGCGAGGCCTTCGGGACCGTCTGCACCCCGCGCACACCGCTCGGCGCCACCATGGTCTCCAGCGAGGGCGCCTGCGCCGCGTACTACCTCTACCGGCGGCTGAGCACGCCGAGCCCCGTCCAGGAGGCGAGCCCCGTTGGCTGACACCGAGACGCTGACGCAACCGTCGGCCGTGCCCGACTTCTCCGGCTGGAGCTGCCCGCTGCCGCTGCGCGACCACCCCCGGGTGGTGATGGGGCACGGCGGTGGCGGGGCGATGTCCGCCGAACTGGTCGAGCACGTCTTCGCGCCCGCCTACGGCGGCCCGGCGCTGGCCGGCCTCGCCGACTCCGCCGTGCTGGAACTCGGCGGCGCCCGGCTCGCCTTCTCCACCGACTCCTACGTGGTGCGGCCGCTGTTCTTCCCCGGCGGCTGCATCGGGGACCTCGCCGTCAACGGCACCGTCAACGACCTGGCCATGAGCGGGGCCCGGCCGGCCTACCTGTCCTGCGGCGTCATCCTGGAGGAGGGGGTGGAGCTGGCCGTGGTGGACCGGATCGCCCGGGCCATCGGCGCCGCCGCCCGCGCGGCCGGGGTGGAGGTGGCCACCGGGGACACCAAGGTCGTGGAGGCCGGGCACGGCGACGGCGTCTACCTGAACACCGCCGGCATCGGGCTCGTCCCGGCCGGGGTCGACATCCGGCCGCAGCGGGCCCGCCCGGGCGACGTGGTGATCGTCAGCGGGCCGATCGGGCTGCACGGAGTGGCGATCATGAGCGTCCGGGAGGGTTTGGAGTTCGGAGTCGAGGTGCGCAGCGACTGCGCGGCGCTCGGCGGGCTGGTCGAGGCCATGCTCGCGGCGAGCCGTGACCTGCACGTGCTGCGCGACCCCACCCGGGGCGGACTCGCGGCGGCGCTGAACGAGATCGCGGCGGCCGCCGGGGTGGGCGTGGTGCTCAGCGAACGCGCCGTCCCCGTCCCGGATCCGGTGGCCAACGCCTGCGCCGTCCTGGGCCTGGACCCGATGTACATCGCCAACGAGGGCAAACTGGTCGCCTTCGTCCCGCGTGACGAGGCCGAGGCCGTGCTCGCCGCGATGCGGGCCCACCCGCTCGGGGCGGAGGCGGTGGTGATCGGCGAGTGCGTCGAGGACCACCCCGGGATGGTCGTCGCCCGCACCGGCTTCGGCGGCACCCGGGTGGTCGACCTGCCGATGGGCGAGCAGCTGCCGCGGATCTGCTGACCTCGCGGCGCCCCTGGGGCCGGTCCGGATCCACCCGGGCCGGCCCCAGGGCGAGAGGGTCTGCGGGAAGACGATTTCCGTTTCGGGTGGGTGGTCGCATAGGGTGGTGTCAACGACGCGGGGTGGAGCAGCTCGGTAGCTCGCTGGGCTCATAACCCAGAGGTCGCAGGTTCAAATCCTGTCCCCGCTACCAGCAGGAGCCGGGGTCGACGCACTTGGTGCGTCGGCCCCGGCTCCTTTGCGTTGTGCGGGGCGGAGGGCGGGGCCGGTATCCGCGACGGCTGCCAGGGCGTGGCCGGCGACTGCCGCCATCCGTGGGCTCCTTGGTGATGTCCGGGCACGGTACCTGCACGGTGCTGAGGGTGAGTCAGGCCGGTTCGGGCTCCTTGATGGGACCCTGACAGCACCTCAGGTTACTTTGAGGTAATTTATCGGTGTCGTCCGGGTGAACGTCCCCGGCCCCGCATGAAGGACTCGTACGTGCTCTCTCACCAGTCCCGCCACTCCCGCCGTTCCGGCCGCCGTCTGGCCGGTTCCGCGCTGGCCCTCGCCGCCGCTGTCGGTGTGCTGCCCGTCGCCCCCGCGTTCGCGGAGGCGGTGCCCGCCGCGGTGCCCGTCGATGGCACTCCGCACCTGGACGCGGTGGAGCGGACGTTGCGTCAGGTGTCGCCCGGGCTGGAGGGCGTGGTGTGGCAGCGGACGGCGGGGAACCGGCTGGACGCTCCGGCGGGGGATCCGGGTGGGTGGCTGCTGCAGACGCCGGGGTGCTGGGGGGACGCCTCCTGCGGTGACCGGGCCGGGACCAAGCGGCTGCTGGACCGGATGCGGGAGAACATCTCGCGGGCCACGCGGACCGTCGACATATCAACTCTGGCCCCGTTCCCGGACGGTGCGTTCCAGGACGCCATCGTGGACGGCCTGAAGGCGTCGGTGGCCGCCGGGAACGCGCCGCACGTGCGGATCCTCGCCGGGGCGGCCCCGCTGCTCAACATCACCGCGCTGCCGTCCAGGTACCGTGACGAGCTGGTGGCCCGGCTCGGCGGGGCGGCCGGCCGGGTGACCGTCGAGGTGGCCTCGATGACCACCGCGAAGACCGCGTTCTCCTGGAACCACTCCAAGTTGCTGGTCGTCGACGGGCAGAGCGTCATCACCGGCGGGATCAACAACTGGAAGAGCGACTACCTGGACACCGCCCACCCGGTGACGGACGTCGACCTCGCGCTGAACGGTCCGGCCGCCGCCTCCGCCGGCGCCTACCTGGACACCCTGTGGGACTGGACCTGCCGCAACAGCGGTGTGCTCTCGGCCGCCTGGTTCGCCTCCTCCAACGGCGCCGGGTGCACCCCCGACCTGGAGAAGCGGCTCAACCCGGCGGCCGGGCAGGTGCCCGCCACCGGCACCCTGCCGGTGATCGCCGTCGGCGGCCTGGGCGTCGGGATCCGCGACACCGACCCGGCCTCCGGGTACCGCCCGGACCCGGCGGCCGGCGCCGAGGACGTCAAGTGCGGCCCGATCGGCCTGCGCGACCGCACCAACGACGACCGCGCCTACGAGACGGTCAACCCGGAGGAGAACGCGCTGCGCGCGCTGGTCGCGAGCGCCGGCAGCCGGATCGACATCTCCCAGCAGGACGTGACCGGCACCTGCCCGCCGATGCCCCGCTACGACGCACGGCTCTTCGACCTGCTCGCGGGCAAGCTCGCCGACGGGGTGAAGGTCCGCATCGTGGTCAGCGACCCCGGCAACCGGGGTGCGGTCGGCAGCGGCGGCTACTCGCAGATCAAGTCCCTGAACGAGATCAGCGACACCCTCGCGGCGCGCCTCACCGCCCGGCTCGGCGACCCGGCGCAGGTCCGGACGGCGATGTGCCGGAACCTCCAACTCGCCCCGTTCCGCGCCGCGTCCGCCCCGACCTGGGCCGACGGGCACCCGTACGCGCTGCACCACAAGCTGGTCTCGGTCGACGGCTCGGCGTTCTTCATCGGGTCGAAGAACCTCTACCCGGCCTGGCTGCAGGACTTCGGCTACGTCGTGGAGGACCGCGCCGCCGCCGCGCAGGTGGACGCGCAGCTGCTCGCCCCGCAGTGGCAGTACTCGCAGGCCGCCGCGACCTTCGACTACAGCCGGGGCCTCTGCCAGGGCTGAGCCCGTACCACCGCTGCGGGCCGCCGCGCCGAACCCGGCGACGGCGGCCCGCAGCGCGGGTGGTCAGAGCAGGGTGTAGACGTTGTCGCTGACCTGCTGGTGGCGGGGCGGGCGGGTGCCCTTGAACCAGGTGACCCAGGACTGCGGCAGGGCCGAACGGTCCAGCACGAAGTCGTCCAGCACCAGGCAGTCGATGTCCGAGCGCAGGAAGCAGAGCAGGGCGTCGACCGGGGTGTGCACGATCGGCTCGCCGCGCAGGTTGAACGAGGTGTTCAGCAGCAGCGGGCAGTCGGTCCGCTCGGCGAAGGCCTTGATCAGGCGGTAGAACCGGCCGTTCTGCTGCTCGGTGACGGTCTGCACCCGGGCCGAGTTGTCGACGTGGGTGATGGCCGGCAGGTGCAGAGGGGAGTCCACCTCACAGGTCTCCAGCATGAACGGCGACTCGTGGTCGAGCCTGAAGTGCTCCCGGGCGTGCTCGGCCAGCACGGCGGGGGCGAAGGGGCGGAAGGCCTCGCGCATCTTGACCGAGGCGTTGATCCGGTCCCGGGTGTCGTCGCCGCGCGGGTCGGCGAGGATGGAGCGCCCGCCGAGGGCGCGCGGACCGAACTCCTCCCGGCCGTAGTACCAGCCGATCACCTTGCCGTCGGCCAGCCGGGACGAGACCGCGTCCAGCAGGCCCGCCTCGTCGCCCCGGAAGTCCAGGAAGGAGTGGCCGGCGTAGGCGCCGAGCAGCCCGGCGATCTCGTCCGAGCCGGTGCCCGAGCCGAGCAGCGCCGAGCGCTGCCGCTCCCGCGCGGGGCGCTCGCCGGTCAGCCGCTGGTGGGCCACGGCCGCGCAGCCGAGGCTGCCGCCCGCGTCGCCCGAGGCGGGCTGGACGAAGACGTTCTCGAACGGGCCCTCCTCGACGATCCGGCGCACCGCGACGACATTGAGCGCGACCCCGCCCGCCATGCACAGGTTGCGGCTGCCGGACATCCGGTGCGCCTTGTCGGCCATCCGCAGCAGGGTCTCCTCGGTGACCAGCTGGATGGAGCGCGCCAGGTCGTAGTGGACGCCCTCGATCTCCGACTCCGGGACGCGGGGCGGCACTCCGAGCAGCTTCTCGAAGCGCTCGCCGAGCATGCCCTCCGGGTCGGCGAAGTCGAAGTACTCCAGGGCGAGTCGGAAGCCGCCCTCCTCGTCGAGGTGGATCAGCTGCTCGATCTGCTCCTTGAACCGCGGCTCGCCGTACGGGGCGAGGCCCATCACCTTGTACTCGCCCTCGTTGACCTCGAAGCCGAGGTAGCCGGTGACGGCGCTGTAGAGCAGGCCCAGCGAGTGCGGGAAGCCGACCTGCTCGCGCAACTCCAGCTCGGCGCCGCGGCCGACGCCCCAGGTGCTGGTGGCCCACTCGCCGACGGCGTCCACGGTCAGCACGGCGCTGTCCTCGAAGCCGGAGAAGTAGTAGGCGCTGGCCGCGTGCGAGAGGTGGTGGTCGACGATCTCGACCGGGCCGTCCCAGCCCAGCAGGTCGCGGATCTCCCGGCGGGGGCGGTCGGCGTCCAGCCGGTAGCGGGCCATCGGGCCGTTGTCCGGCAAGGCCGGCAGGCCGGCCCAGAGCTGGCGGTGCAGCTTCTTGACCGGGTCCTCGTAGTAGGCGACGCAGTCCACGTCGGTGATCTTCAGCCCGGCCTGGCGCAGGCAGTCCTGGACGGCGAGGCGGGGCAGCTCCGGGTCCTGCTTGCGGCGGGTGTAGCGCTCCTCGTGGGAGGCGGCCACCAGTCGGCCGCCGACCAGCAGGGCGGCGGCGGAGTCGTGGAAGTGCGCCGAGATGCCCAGGATCACCGGCCCGTCGGCGGTGGCGGTGTGGGTGGTCTGGCCGGTCATCGCTGGTCTCCTTGACCTCGGGAGGGGTTCGGCATGTCGTGGTGGGGCGTAGGGCCCGTCATCGGACGTCCAGGTACGGCGCGTCGGAGGGGAAGAGCGGTTTCAGGTCGCTGAGCCAGGTCGCCCGCGGGTCGTACTCGGCGAAGAACGGGCGCCCGACGATGCTCGGGTCGCGGGCCTGGAGGTAGCGCAGGGCGAGCGCCCGCCGCCCGGCGACCTCGGTGACGCCGTCGACCACGACCTTGCCGCGGGTCGCTGACATCGACGGCCCGCGGACCGTGCGGGCCAGCCCGGTGACGCCGGACACCGCGTCCCGGTAGATCTCCCAGGCCCGCACCAGCGGCACCTCGAAGTAGTTCCGCGGGCCGGTGTCGCGCTCCACGAACAGGTAGTACGGGACGGCGTCGAGCGCGAGCTGGCGCGTCCACATCTCCCGCCACAGGGCCGCGTCGTCGTTGATGGTGCGGATCAGCGGCGCCTGGGTGCGGACCACCGCGCCGGCGGCGCGGACCCGCCGGACCGCCTGGTGCACCGCCTCGGGGTACAGCTCCCGGGGGTGGGTGACGTGGGCCATCAGGGCCAGGTGCTTGCCGGCGGCGCGGATCTCCTCGAACAGCCGCATCAGGTCGTCGGCGTCCTGGTCGCTGGTGAAGCGGTACGGCCAGTAGGTGAGCGCCTTGGTGCCGATCCGGATGGTGGTGATGTGCGCCAACTCCGGGTCGAGGAAGGGCTCCAGGGCCCGGCGCAGCGGGCCGGTGCCCATGATCATCGGATCGCCGCCGGTGACCAGGATGTCGGAGATCTCGGTGTGCTCGCGCAGGTACCCGCGCAGCGCGGCCGTCTCGTCCGAGGCCGCCGCGATCTTCAGCTCCGGGTCCCCGACGAACTGGGCCCAGCGGAAGCAGTAGGTGCAGTAGGCGTGGCAGGTCTGGCCCTGGCGGGGGAAGTAGAGCAGCGTCTCGCGGTACTTGTGCTGCACGCCGGACAGCGGAGTGCCCTGCCAGCGGGCGACGTTGAGGTCCGTCTGCCCGGCCGGGTGGGCGTTCATGCCGGCCCGGATCTGCCGTGCGGCGCGGTGCAGGTCGGCCGGGCCGGCGCCGTGGCGCAGCAGGTCGGTGACGGTCTTGAGCTCGTCGGCGGCCAGCATGTCCGGCTGGGGGAAGACCAGTCGGAAGATCGGGTCGTCCTCGGCGGCGTCCCAGTCGATCAGCTCGTCGACCACGAACTGGTTGGTCTTGAACGGCAGGATCGCCGCCACCGCGCGGGTCTGCAGCCGGGTCTCGGCGTCGGCCCCGCAGCGGTCGAGCAGGGTGTCCAGGTCGCGTGCCGTGTAGGCGCGGAACCGCGGAGTGCTGGTTTCGGTCACGATCGCTCCTCGTCCGGGCGGGCGCTGCTCGCCGCGAGCACGCGGGCGATCCGCTCGGCGACGGTGCGGGCCGCCGGGCCGCGCAGCAGGGTGAAGTGGTCGACGTCCGGCACCGTGAGGGTGTCGACGTCGGTGCCGAGCGCCTCGGTCCAGCCGAGGGTCGGGGTGCTGCCGTCCGGGCGCTCCTGAGCGCCGGCCAGCAGCAGGGTGAGCCGGGTGTCGCGCAGCCGGGCGCGGCGCAGCTTGTACGCGACCAGGGCGGTGGCGTTGGCGTCGAACACCTGGAAGCGCCGTTGCAGCGAGCGGGTCTCCTCGTCCTCGGCCGGGGCGCCGCGCAGCAGCCCGGTGGCGGGCCGCTCGCCGGTCATCCGGTCGAGGTCGTGGGCGAAGGACTCCGCCCGGTCGGTGTCCGGGTCGGCGAAGCGGGCGAACGCCCCGGAGCCGGGCGCGTAGCTGTCCAGCAGGGTCACCGAGGCGGTCCGGACGCCCTCGAAGGAGAGCTGGCGGGCCATCTCGTAGGCGACCACGCCGCCCATCGACCAGGCCGCCAGGTGGTACGGGCCCTCCGGCTGCGCCTTGCGGACCTCGGGCAGGTAGGCGGCGGCCAGCTCCTGGACGGTGCGCAGCGGGGTGCCGGACTCCAGGCCGGGCGCGCGCACGCCGAGCACGGTGACCTCGGCCGGCAGGGCCGCGGCCAGCTCGCGGTAGCAGAGCACGTCGCCGCCGATGGGGTGCACCAGGAACAGCACCGGCCCGCCGGGGGTGCCCGGGCGCAGCGGCAGCAGCAGTTCGCTGCCCTGGTCGGCGCCGTCGCCGACCAGCTCGCGCACCGCTTCGGCGAGGTGCTCGATCCGCGGCCCCTCCAGCAGGCGGCGCAGCGAGAGCGCCACGCCGGTGCGCTTGCGCAGCCGGGTGAGCAGGATGGTGGCGAGCAGCGAGTGGCCGCCGACCGCGAAGAAGTCGTCGGTGACGCCGAAGTCCCGGTGTTCGAGCAGCTCGGACCAGAGCTGCCAGAGCGTCTGCTCGGTCTCGTCGCGCGGCTCGACCCGTTCGACGGTGCGCCGGGGCGCCGCGCCGTGCAGGGAGGAGCGGTCGAGCTTGCCGTTCGGCAGCAGGACGAAGCGGTCGACGAACAGGAAGAGTCCGGGCACCAGGGCCAGGGGCAGCCGCTCGCGGGCGTAGCCGCGCAGGGTCTCGGCGGTCAGCGTGGCGCCGGGCTCCTTGACCAGGTAGGCGACGAGGGTACCGGCGCCCTCCTTGTCGGCGTCCACGTGCACCTGGCGCACCTCGGGGTGGGTGGCCAGTTCGGCCGCCACCTCGCCCGGGTGGATCCGGATGCCGCGGACCTTGAGCAGGTCGTCGCGGCGGCCCTCGATGTGGATCTCGCCGTGGGCGCCGACCACGGCGAGGTCACCGGTGCGGTAGAGCAGGTCGTCCGGGTCGGTGCCGCGCGGGTTGGGGCGGAAAGCCGAGGCCGGGCCGGTGCCGCCCAGGTAGCCAAGGGTGCGGTAGGGCGTGCGCAGCACGATCTCGCCGCGCTCGCCGGGGCCGCACGGGCGGTCGGCGGTGCCGAGCACGACGGCCTGGCCGCCGGGCAGCGCCCGGCCGACCGGGACGGGACCGTGGTCCTGGTCGGCGGCCACCCGGTGGAAGGTCTTGATCATCGTGGTCTCGGTGGGACCGTAGAAGTTGACGATCTCGGCGTCCGGGCCGAGCAGCCGCTCGCGCAGCCGGGCGACCAGCCGGCCGCTCAGCGGCTCGCCGGACAGGCAGAGCAGCCGCAGGTGGGGCAGCCGGGCGGTGGCCGGGTCGGCCTCGCGCAGCCAGGCGGTGACCACGCTGGGCGTGGTGTGCACGACGGTGACCCGCTCGCGGGCCAGCCACTCCACGGTGCGCGCGGTGTCGTCCAGGTCGGCGGCGGAGGGCAGGCAGAGCGTGGCGCCGCGGGTGAGCGGGACGAAGACGTCGCGCAACATGGCGTCGAAGGACAGCGTGGTCAGCTGGGCCACCCGGTCGCCGGGGTGGATGCCGAACTCGGTGGTCTCCCAGTCGATGAAGTGGTCCAGGCCGCGGCGCCGGCCGAGCACGGCCTTGGCCTCGCCGGTGGTGCCGGAGGTGAAGAAGACGTACGCGGGGTCGTCCGGGCCGGCCGGGGTGGGTGCGGGAGCGCCGCCGGTGTCCGCGAGCAGGGCGTCGAAGGCCAGCCGGTGCACCTCGACTCCGGTCAGTGCGCCGGTGGCGGTGCTGGGCTCGGTGAGCAGGACGCGGCGGACCTCGGCCCGCGCGGCCATGGTCTCCAGCCGGGGGCCGGGCAGTCCTTCGTCCATCGGGACCGGGACGGCGCCCGCGTCGAGCGCGCCCACCAGGGCGGCGACCGTGGCGGGGGACTTCCCGCCGAGCAGGCCGACCCGCTCGCCGGGGGCCAGCTTGCGGGCCACCCCGCTTGCTGCATCCGTGAGGTGACGGTACGTTACCTCACCCTCGGCCCAGCGGACGGCGATCGCCTCCGGAGTGGCGGTGGCCTGCCGCCGGACCGCCTCGGCGACCGGGACGGGCTCCGCCGGGGGCAGCGCGGTGTCGAAGGGGTGGGCGTCGCCCTGGGCGAGGCTGAGCGGGCGGTCCGGCTGGGCGGCGGCGAAGGCCAGCAGCCGGGTGAGCCGGTCGGCCAGCGCGGCCACGTACTCGGGCTGGACGGTGTCGGCGTCGTACTCCAGGTCGAGGACCGTCCCGGTCGGTTCCGGGCGCACCACGACGGTGAGGTCGAACTTGGCGGTGGGCGCGGCGCCGGTGCCGTCCGCCGCCTCGGCCACCGCGTCCAGCGGACGCAACACGGCTGCCTCGCGCGGCAGTTCCTCGCGCGGCGGCATCCGCAGCAGCACCGAGAAGAGCGGGTCGCGGTCCCCGCCGCGGGCGGCGGTGACGGCGTCCACGACCTGGGCGTAGGAGACCTCGCGGTGCCCGGCGGCCTCGACCAGGGTGGCGCGCACCCGGCCCAGCGCCTCGGCGAAGCCCGGATCGCCGGACAGGTCGAAGGCGTAGGCATGGGTGCGCACGAAGAAGCCGACGACCTCGTCGAACTCCTCGCGGTCCCGGCCCGCGCTGTCGCTGCCGATGACCACCTGGTCCTGGGCCGCCGCGCGGGAGAGCGCGTAGGCCAGCACCGTCATCATCGCCATGTACTCGGTGGCGTCCGCCCGGGCGCACAACTCGCCCAGCGGGGCGGATACTTCGGGCGCCAGCGCGACGCGGACCACCCGGGCCTGGTGCGGCCGGCCAGCGGGGACGGGCCGGCCGAGCGGCAGCTCGGGGCGGCGGACGCCGGCCAGCAGGTCGCGCCAGTAGGCGAGGTCGGCCTCGGCGCGCTCACCGGTGATGCGGCCGGCCCGCCAGGCCGCCCAGTCGCCGAACTGCAGCCGGGGCCCGGCCGAATCCGGCCGGGAGTGGCGGTCGGCGCCGGCCAGCAGCGCGTCGACCTGCTCGCAGACGATCCGCCAGGACACCGCGTCGCAGCACAGGTGGTGGACGGTCAGGCCGACCAGCAGCTCCCGGCCGGCCACCCGTACCGTGCGCACCCGCACCGGGGGACCGGCGACCAGGTCGAACGGGACGGCGGCGGCGGCCGTCAGCGCGGCCAGGCCCGCCGCCCGGTCGGCGCCGTCCGGGAGCCGGGCGAAGTCCACCTCGGCCGGGCCAGCCAGCTGCACCGGGTGGTCGTCGACCTCGTGGAAGCGCAGCCGCAGCGCCTGGTGGCGGCGACAGACGGTGAGCACGGCCTCCCGCACCACCTCCTCGTCCAGCCCGGCGGGCAGGGTGAAGACGCCCGCCATGTTGTACGCGGAGCTGCTCGGGTCCAGCTGCTGGAGGTACCACAGGCCCTCCTGCTCGGGGGAGAGCGGCTGGGGGCCGTCGGTCGTGGCGGGAGCCGGAAGGGGCTCCTCGGCGACGGCGGCCCCGGTGCGCAGCGCCTCGTCGACGGCGGCCGCGAGGGCGGCGACGGTGGCGGCGCGGAACAGCGTGGTCAGGCTCAGCTCGACGGCGAAGGCGCGCCGGATCCGGGCCACCACCCGGGCCATCAGCAGCGAGTGGCCGCCGAGGTGGAAGAAGTTGGCGTGCCGGGCGGTGACCTGCCACCCCAGCACCTCGGACCAGATCGCGGCGACCCGCTGCTCGGTGCCGCTCCACTCGCCCTCGTCCGGCTCCGGCGCGCCGGCCTGCGCCGCCTCCTCGGGCGCGGGCAGCGCGGCCCGGTCCAGCTTGCCGTGGCCGGTCAGCGGCAGCCGCTCCAGCAGCACCACATGGGCGGGGACCATCGCGTTGGAGCCGTGCGCCGCCACGTGGGTGCGCACCAGCTCGGCGTCCGGGCGGGCGCCGGGCGCGGGCACCAGGTAGGCGGCCAGCGCGGGGCCGTCCGCGCCCGGGCGGACCACCACGGCGGCGTCCTTGACCTCGGGCAGCCGGCGGATCACCGCGGCGACCTCGGCGGGCTGGACCCGCACGCCCAGGATCTTCACCTGGTCGTCCGCCCGGCCCTGGATCTCGACGTCGCCCCGCGGGTTGATCCGGCCCAGGTCACCGGTGCGCTGCACCAGGTCGGTCGGGTCGGTGGGGTTGAGCGGGTTCACCTCGAACAGCGGCTCGGCGCCGGGTTCGGGCCGCCACAGGCCCCGGGTCAGGAAGCGGCTGCGGATCAGCACCTGACCGGGCTCGCCGACGCCGCAGCGGCGCCCGCGCCTGTTGACCACCAGCAGCTCGGCGCCGTCGGTGGCGGTGCCGACCGGCAGGATGCCGGCGGGCACCTCGCCCTGCGGCACCGGGTACCAGGCCTTGAGGATGGTCGCCTCGGTGGTGCCGTACAGGTTGACGAAGCGCAGCTCGGGGGCGTCGGTGGCGGCGCGCCAGCGGTTGACCAGGCTGCCCGGCAGCGGCTCGCCGGAGAGGCAGACCAGCCGCAGCGCCGGGAAGCCGTGGCCGGCGGGCAGTTCGGAGAGCAGCGCGCCGAGCACGCTCGGGACGGTCTGCAGGACGGTCACGGCGTCGGCGCGCAGCCAGTCGAGCACCCGCGTCACGTCGACGAACGGGCGGTCGGTGGGCGGCAGGCAGACGGTGGCGCCGCCGATCAGCGCCGGGAAGAGGTCCTTGAAGAGCGCGTCGAAGGTCAGCGCGGCCATCTGGGCGACCCGGTCGCCGTCGGTGATGGCGAGCGCCCGCTGCTCCCAGGCGCAGAACTGGGTGAGCGCGCCGTGCCAGCCGAGCACGCCCTTGGGGCGGCCGGTGGTGCCGGAGGTGAAGCACAGGTAGGCGGGGGCCTCGACGTCGTCCTCGGGCAGTTCGGCCTGCCGGTCCGTCAGCTCGTCGGGCCGCAGCACGCGGTGGTCGGCGAGTTCGGCGGGCAGGGCCGTACCGGTGGTGTCCAGGACCAGCCGGGGCTCGGCGGCCGCCAGGATGTCGCGGACCCGGCCGGCGGGCTGGGTGACGTCGACCATGGTGAGGATCGCGCCCGCCCGCAGGACGCCCAGCAGGGACACGACCGTCTCCACCGAGCGGCCGCCGCGCACCGCCACCACGTCGCCGGCGCCGACGCCGGCCGCGAGGAGGCCACGGGCGGTGGCGCGGTAGCGCTCGACCAGCTCCCGGTAGCTGCAGGTCCGGTCGCCGCGGACCAGAGCGATGGAGTCCGGGCAGCGCGAGGCGGTGGCCTCGATCAGTGCGGGGACGGTGTGTTCGGGCGATGGCCGCGCGGCGGTGGGGGTGGGGCCGCGGTGATCGCTGACGTGCGTCATCTCAGTGTCAGTCCAATCTTCCGGTCGGGGACGACCTGGGCCGGTCAGAGCGGGATCTCGTCGATGTACGCGTCCGGCTTGTCGACCGCGGCCTCGATGCAGGCGGCGAGTTGACGGGCCATCACGGCGGCGCGTTCGGCGGAGATCCGCCCCCGGGCGTGGACCAGGCGTGCCTCGTACCCGGTGGTGAACGGGAAGACCTCGAACTTGAGGTCGTAGTGCGTGTGGCGCGGGGGGAACTGGTGGACCCGTACGGCGCGGCCGTCGGCCTCGCGCCGCCAGGCGGGCATGTTCTGGAAGACGAAGAGGTTCTGGAAGACCGGCAGCCGGTCGGCGCCGCGGGCGCCGCCGAGTTCGGCGACGATCCGTTCCATCGGCACCACCGAGTGCCGGGCGCCGTCCACCACCGAGGTGCGGGCGCGGTCGAGGAGGTCGAGGAAGGTGGTGTCCTCGTCGACGTCCAGGCGCTGCGGGACGGTGGTGATGAAGTTGCCGGCCATCCGGTCGGTCCACTCGGGGGTCCGGTTGGCCATCGGGGTGCCGACGACCACCGTCTCCTGGCCGCTGATCCGGGCCAGCCAGGCGGTGTACCCGGCGAGCAGGGCCATGAACTCGGTGACCTTGCGCTCCCGGCACAGGGCGCGCAGCCGGTCGTCGAAGCCGGGCGACCAGGCGAGGTCGACGCTGTCGGCCGGGACGCTGAGCGCGGCCGGGCGGGGGGCGTCGGTGGGCAGGTCCAGGCCGTCCGGTGCGCCGGCCAGCGTTGTGCGCCAGTGCCGCAGGGACTCCTCGACGGCGGCGAGGTGTGCGGGGCCGGCCTCGTGGCGGCGCTGCCAGGCCGCGTGGTCGGCGATCTGCAGGCGCTCGGGGCCGGTGGGCGGTTCGCCGCCGGTCAGCAGGGCGAGCAGGTCCTCGGTGAGCAGCGACCAGGTCCAGCCGTCGCTGATGATCTGGTGGGTGGCGACCACCAGCAGCTGGTCGTGGTCGCCGAGGCTGGTGCCGCGCACGCGCAGCGGGGCTCCGGCGCCCAGGTCGAAGGGCTGATCGGCGAGTTCGGTGGCCTGGGCGCGGATCAGGTCGGCGGGGTCGGCGCCGGCCGGGGCCGGCGACCAGGCGATCCGGGGGCCGGTGGGGTCGATGACGGCGAGCGGTTCGCCGTCCACGGCGGTGTACCGGGTGCGCAGCACCTCGTGCCGCTCCAGCAGCCGGGCGAAGGCCTCGTCGACCTGCGCCGTGGTCGCGCCGGTGATCCGGAACGCGGTGGGGGCGCTCATCGCGGTGCTGCCGGGCTCCAACTCCTGGAGGAACCACAGGCGTTCCTGGGCGTGGTTGGGCCGCAGCGGGCCGCTCCGAGGGGTGGCCTCCGGCAGCTCCGCCGGGTGCCGGCCGGCGCCGGCGACCAGGGCGCGCAGCCCGTCCAGGGTGGGCCGGGCGAGGAACTCGGCGACCGGCACCCGTACGCCCAGCTGTTCGGCGAGGTCGCCGAGCAGCCGCACGGCGTGCAGCGAGGTGCCGCCGGCCTCGAAGAAGTGCGGCAGCCGGCTGCCGAGCACGGTGGCCCAGGCGCGCTCCACCGGCTCCAGCTCCTCGGCGGCCGGGGCGGCGGCGTCGGGCGCGGTGGCGTCGGGTGCCGGCTCCACCAGCAGGCGCAGCGCCGCCGTGTCGGCCTTGCCGTGGGCGGTCTTCGGGATGGCGGCGACGGTGGTCAGGGTGGCCGGGATCGAGGCGGCGGGCAGCACCCGGGCCAGGTCGGCGCGCCAGGCCTCATGGGCGGTGGCGGTGGCGGTGGCGGTGGCGGTGCCGATGTCGGGGTGGGTGGCGGCGGCCGGGACGGCGACGGCGGCGAGCCGGGTGGTGCCGGCCGGGTCGGTGAGCGTCAGCACGACGCACTCGTCCAGGTAGGGCAGGGCCAGCAGGGCCGCCTCCACCTCGCCGAGTTCGATCCGGACGCCGCCGATCTTCACCTGGCGGTCGTTGCGGCCGTGGTAGAGGTAGGCGCCGTCCGGGCGGCGGGAGGCCAAGTCGCCGGTGCGGTAAATCCGTTGCCGAGCGTCGGCCGGGTGCGGGACGAAGCGTTCGGCGGTGAGCTCGGGCCGGTTGAGGTAGCCACGGGCGACCCCGACGCCGGCGATGCAGAGCTCGCCGGTCGCGCCGGCGGGAAGTTCGGCGCCGTGCTCGTCCACGACCAGCAGCTCGATGCCGGTGATCGGACGGCCGATCGGCACCGGCTCGTCGAGCGGGCGGCCGGGCTCGCACTGCCAGTGGGTGACGTCCACGGCGGCCTCGGTGGGGCCGTAGAGGTTGTGCAGTTCGACGTGCGGGAGCCGCTCGAAGAAGCGCTGGGCGAGGTCCTGGCCGAGGGCCTCGCCGCTGACCGTCACGACGCGCAGTTCGGGGCAGGCGCCGACGGGCAGCCGGCGGAGGAACTCGCGGAGCATGCTGGGGACGAAGTGGGTGACGGTGACCCGGCGTTCGGCCAGGAAGTCGGCCAGGTAGTCGGGGTCGCGGTGGCCGTCCGGTTCGGCGAAGGTGAGGTGGGCCCCGGTCAGCAGCGGCCAGAGGAACTCCCACACCGAGACGTCGAAGGTGTACGGGGTCTTCTGGGCGACGACGTCGGCGGGGCCGAGGCCGAAGCGGTCCTGCATCCAGCGGAGCCGGTTGACGATCGCGGCGTGCTCGGTCAGCACGCCCTTGGGGCGGCCGGTGGAGCCGGAGGTGTAGATGACGTACGCGAGGTCGGTCGGTGCGGCGGCGTCGATCAGGACCGGGTCGGCGGGCCCGTCCGCGGTGCCGTCCGGTTCGCCGTCCCAGCGGGCGTCCCCGACGTCCCTCGTGGTCAGACAGGGTGTGCCGGAGGCGAGTCGGCGGATCCGGTCAGGGTCGCCGGTGAGGATGGCGGCGGGATCGGCGTCCCGCAGCAGGTCCTGGAGGCGGCCGTCCGGGTCGGTGGTGGCGAGCGGCAGCCAGGCGGCGCCGGCTCGCAGGACGGCGACGATGGCGACGGCGAGGTCCACCGAGCGCTCCAGGTGGAGCGCGACGATGCGGCCCGCGGCGGCCCCGGAGCGGGCCAGCCGGTGCGCCAACTCGCCTGATCGGCGGTCGAGTTCGCGGTAGTCGAGCACCTCGCGGCGGTCCGACACCGCGGGGCGGTCGGGTGTCCGCCGGAACTGCTCGACCAGCAGGGTCACCAGGGTGGTGGTGGATGGGCGTGGGTGCTGAATCGGCCCCGACCGGGAACCAGGCACGGTGAATCCTTCTTCCCCGTTGATTGATTGTGCATCAGCTCATCGAGCGGTTCGGACAGCTGTCGCGGAATCGGCTCGGAACGCTTCCAATGCTCCCCGAACAATCGCACGCCGAAAGGAAGTTCGGTAGATCGGCCAGGATGTGAGCTGGGTCACAGTGGGATGTCATGACCGCTGCTAGGCTCCCCGGTCGCAGCCGATAGGATTGGCTCCATCCAAACGCCACTGAATAGGGGGAGTTGGCGTGTGTGGACTCGCGGGCTTTGTAGGCTTGCGGCACGATCCGCGATGGGCGCGAGAGCGACTCGAGGCGATGACCGCGACAATCGGACACCGGGGCCCGGACTCACGGGGCTTCCACGTCGACGAGACCGTCGCCTTCGGATTCAGCCGCCTCGCCATCAGGGACTTGGCCTCCGGCAATCAGCCGATGTACAACGAGACTCGTGAGATCGTCGCCATGACGACGGGCGAGATATACAACTACCCGCAGTTGCGTGAACTTCTTGTGGCGCGTGGCCACACTTTGCACACGCGTTGCGATACCGAAGTCATTCCGCACCTTTACGAGGAGTTTGGCCGGGATTTTCTCGGCAAGCTCGACGGGCAATTCGCGATTGTGCTGTTCGACTATCGCGAGAAGATCTTCTTGGCTGCTCGTGACCATTTCGGTGTGACTCCGCTCTTCTATGCGCACCAGGCCGGCGGGCTCGTTTTCGGGTCCGAAATCAAGGCCATGCTGGAACACCCGGCCGTCGAACGCCGGGTCGACCTGATCGGACTCGACCAGGTCCTCACCCTGCCGGGACTGGTCAGCCCGCGGACCATGTTCGAGGGCGTCCACAGCGTTCCGCCGGGCACCGCCGTGGAGTTCCGCCCGGGCGAGCAGCCCAAGACCTGGACGTACTGGGACCTCGTCTACCCGCGCGCCGGCGCCGAGCTGGAGCGCCACGACGAGTCCTACTACGTCGACCGGGTCGAGGAGTTGCTGATCCGCTCGGTCGAGAAGCGGCTGCAGTCCGACGTCGAGGTGGGCTTCTACCTCAGCGGCGGCCTGGACTCCTCGCTGATCGGCGGCATCATGCGGCATCTGCTGCCGGACGCCGAACTCCGTTCGTTCGCCGCCGCGTTCCCGGAGCGCGAGCTCTCCGAGAGCGACTACCAGCGGCTGATGAGCGATGTGCTCGACACCACGCACCGCGAACGCTTCGTCCACGACGAGGAGATCGGCGCGCGGCTGCGCGACGTGGTCTGGCACGCCGAGTGCCCGCTCAAGGAGTCCTACGACTCCGCCGCGCACGCCCTCTCCGAGGCCGTCCACGAGTCCGGCGTCAAGGTGATCCTCACCGGCCAGGGCGCCGACGAGTTCTTCGGCGGCTACATCGGCTACCGCTTCGACCACCTCCGCCGGGCCCAGCCGGGTGCGGTGGTCTCCACCGACCTCGCCGAGGCCAGGCTGCGGGCCCGGCTGTGGGGCGACGAGAGCTTCTTCTACGAGCGCAACGACGTCGCGTTCCGGTCCGTCAAATCGGGCCTGTACTCGGCCGCGGTGCGCGAACGCGGGCTGGCGATCGACTGCCTGGAACACCCGCTGGTCGACCCGGAACGCCTGGCCGGCCTGGACGACCTGCACCGCCGCTCCTACCTGGACCTCAAGCTCCGGCTCGGCGACCACCTGCTCGCCGACCACGGCGACCGGATGACCTTCGCCCACTCGGTGGAGGGCCGCCACCCGTTCCTGGACCGCGAGTTGGTCGAGTTCCTGGCCACCGTGCCGCCCGAGCTCAAGCTGAAGGGCCTGGAGGAGAAGTACCTGCTCAAGCAGGTCGCCCGGAACTGGATCCCGAGCCGGATCGTCGACCGCGAGAAGTTCGGCTTCACCGCCCCGGGCAGCCCGCACCTGCTCCGCCAGGACGACCCCGCCATCGAGGCGCTGCTCTCCCGCGAGCGGATCGAGGCCGACGGCTACTTCGACCCGGACCGGGTCGAGCAGCTCGTCCGGCAGTACTCGACCCCGGGCTTCCGGATCAACGTCCCGTTCGAGACGGACCTGCTGATGACGGTCATCACCTTCAACATGCTCGTCGACCTGTACGACCTTCCGGCGCACACCGCCTGACGACCGCGCCCACCCGGCGCCGACCAGCACCCCCACCCGGACCACAACGCCGAGGGAACCCGATGCAGCACAGCGACCCGACCCAGAGCCTCACCGAAGGCCTCAGCGACTTCCTGTCCGGACCGGACGGCACGCTCGCCCTCGCCCGGATCCAGACCCTGGGCCAACCCACCACCCGCTCCACCGAGTTGACCGTCCCCGTGCCCACCGGCGACACCGTCGGCATCTGGCGCCGCGAGGACGGGCGGCTCCGGCGCGACACCGGGCGCCGCGAGGAGTGGCGCTACTGGGCCGACCTGCCCGAGCTGCCCCTGCGCGCCGGAACCCGCCGGGTGGCCGTCCTCGGCGAGTCCGCCACCCGCGGCTACTTCTTCGACCCGGTGTACTCGCTGGCCGGCCTGATCGACTCCCGGCTCACCGCCGGCCAGGCCGACGTCCTCGACCTGGCCCGCACCAACTGCTCGCTCCCCGAACTGCTGCGCACCGCCGCCGAGGCCTGCGCGCTCGGCGTGGACGCGCTGGTGGTGCACGCCGGGAACAACTGGAACAACGTCGACCCGACGCCCACCGAGCGCCACCAGCTGGCGGGCCTGATCGCCGAGGGCGGCTTCCCGGCCGCCACCGCGGCCTTCCGCACCCTGGTCGCCGACGTCGCCGCGAGCGCGCTGGACCTGCTGCGGGAACTCGCCGGACCGACCCCCGTCGTCCTGGTCGTCCCCGAGTTCAACCTCGCCGACTGGGTGGACGAGCCGATGCTCGACTGCCCGGCGCTCCCCGAAGGCCGGCTGCCGCGCTGGCTGGAACTCCGCCGCGCGGCCGAACAGGCCGTCGAAAGTGGAGAGTTGACGCAGGCCCGGACACTGGTCGCTGAGCTGCTGCGGCTGGACGGCGGCAGCTCGCCGGTCACCCACCGGCTGGCCGCCCGCTGCGCCGAGACCCCCGACGCCGTGCGCGCGGCCCTCGGCGCGGCCCGGGACTCGGTGGTCAGCCCCTTCGCGGTGCACTCCCCGCGCACCCTGACCGCCGTCCAGGACCTGCTGCGCGAGCGCGGCGAGAAGTTCGGCTTCCGGGTGGTCGACCAGCGGACGCTCTTCCAGGACGGCCGGGCAGGAGCGCAGGGCCAGGCGGGACAGCTGGGCCAGGACGGCCTGCCCGGGCGGCAGTTCTTCCTCGACTACTGCCACCTGAGCTTCGACGGCCTGCGGCGCACCGCCGACGCCGTCGCGGACACCCTCGCCGAGGTTCTCAGCCTGACCGTCGAGGCCGCCGCCCCGGTCGAACCCGCCGCCGACCGGCTCGCCCTGGCGCACTTCCTCGCCGCCGTGCACAACGCCCACTACGGGCAGGGCGAGGAGATCCTGCGCCACCACGTGGCCCGGGCGCTGGACACCGACGCCGCCGTCGCCGAGCGGATCGAGGACTACCTCGACTACCAGACCCGGCGCGCCCCCAACTGGATGTGCTCCTCCTACGAGCGCTCCGCCCAGGACCCGTCGGTGGCCCGCTACCTGGTGGTCGGCGACGGCCGGCTGAACGGCAAGCTCGCCGACCACGCGCTGCGCGAGGTCATGCTGGACGAGCTGGAGCGGCACGGCCGCCCGGTGCGCGAGCGCCACCAGGAGCTGCTGGTCGCCGAACACGCTGCCGAGCACACCGCCGAACACGTCGCCGGTGCCGACCTGTTGGCCGACCCCGCGCTGGCCGCCACCTTCAACGAGCGGCGCGGCACCGCCTTCGCCCGGCGGGTCGCCTACCTGCGCGCCCACGCCCCGCTGACGCGCTCCACCCTCGTCCTGGCCGAGCCGGCCGGGCTGACCGTCGAGGTCACCTGGCGGCTGCCCGGCGGGACCGTACCGGCCGGCGTCCGCCTCGCCGTCAACGGCCAGGACGTCGGCGCGGCCGAACTCGGCACCGACTGGCGCTCGGACGCCTTCACCGTCCGGCCGGAGCTGCTGCGGCGCGGCGGCAACACCGTCGAGATCCACTGGCCGCTCACCGGCGACGGCCTCGACGGCGTGCTGCGCGACGCCGGGCCCCGGCTGGAGTGCGCGGAGACCGTCCCGTGCCACCCGGTGCACGGCCACGTCCACGACTGGTCGGTCCGTCCGGTCGGGTCTGTCGGCGCCCGATGAGCGCCCGACCGGGCCCGTGGGCACGGCTGAGCACCACGCTGATGCTGGAGCGGCGGGAGACCAGGCTGCTGCTGGCCAGCGCCACCGCCGACTCCTTCGGCACCGGCATCTTCACGGCCACTTCGGTGCTGTTCTTCACCCAGGTGCGCGGCTTCGACGTCACCTCGGTCGGCCTCGCCATCTCGCTCGGCAGCCTGTGCGCCTTCGTGCTCAGCCCCCGGATCGGCAAGCTGGCGGACCGGGTCGGGGTCAAGAAGAGCCTCATCACGCTCTTCCTGATCCGGGCCTTCGGCTACGCGCTGTACCTGGCGGCCGACCGGTACTGGCTGTTCGCGGTGCTCGCCTGCCTGGTCACCACCGCCGACCGGTCCAGCCCGGCGATCAACATGACCGTGATGGGACGGCTGTTCGAGGCCAAGGAGCGGGCGACCATCCTGGGCACGATGTACACCGCGCGCAACGGCGCGATCGTGCTCGGCTCGCTGGCCGCCACCCTCCCGGTCGTCACCGGCTCCACCGCGCTCTACATGGTGGGCGTCGCCGTCAACGCGGGCTCGTTCATCGCCGCGGCGGTGCTGATGTCCCGGCTCCAGGTGCCGGAGCCCGCCACCACGACCGGCGGCGAGGGCGGGAAGCGGGCCCGGGGCAAGGGCGCGTCCCCGCTGCGCGACCGGCGGTACCTGGCGATCACCGTGGTCAACGGCGTCGCCATGACGCACAACACGATCCTGGCGCTGGTGCTGCCGCTGTGGGTCACCCAGGCGACCGACGCGCCCAGTTGGGGCCTGACCACACTGCTCGCGTTGAACGGCGCGCTGGCGATGGCCGCCCAGGTGCCGGTGAACCGCCGCTTCGCCGACTTCGCGGCCGCGCTGCGCGCCCCGGTGTTCGGCGGGGTGGCCGTGTTCCTGGCCTGCGCCGCCTACGCCGCCTCCGGGACGGTCTCCCAGGGCTGGGCGGCGCTGGCGATCCTGGTGGTCGCGATGGTCGCGCACACGGCGGGGGAGTGCCTCTTCACCGCCAGTACGCCGCTGTCCTACGAGTTGGCGCCGAAGGAGTCACTGGCGCAGTACCTGTCCTTCTACAACCTGGGGCGGGTCGGCCAGGACCTGGTGGGGCCGGTGCTGATCGTGGCACCGCTGGTCAAGCACGGCACCCCGCTCTGGCTGCTGATCGGCGTGCTGGTGATGGCGGCGGGTCTGGTGCCGCGGGCGGTGCTGGGGCGGCACCACCTCGCCACGGGCGCGGCGCCGGCCGTGGCCGAGGAGGCCGCGGGATGAGCGCGGTGAGCGCGGTCGCCCCGGGGGAGCCGGAGACGTGCGAGCAGCCGGGCGCCGTCCGCGCCCGGCGCTCCGCGGGGGCTGCGGGGTCAACGGCGGCCGAGGGGGCCGAGAGGGCCGAGGGGGCTTCCGGAGCCTCCGGGTCCTCCGGGTCCGACATCGTCGGCGTGCTCGGCGGCATGGGGCCGGCCGCCACCGCGGACTTCTTCGCCAAGCTGGTGCAGGAGACGCCCGCGGCCAAGGACCAGGAGCACCTGCGCACCCTGGTGTGGTCCGACTCCACCGTCCCCGACCGCACCGCGGCGATCCTCTCCGACGGCCCCAGCCCACTGCCCCACCTGCGCGAGGGGGTGCGGCTGCTGGAGTCCGCCGGGGCCACCCTGATCGCCATGCCCTGCAACACCGCCCACGCCTTCCTGCCGGAGCTGCGGCGCGAGGCCGGGGTGCCCGTGCTCAGCATGATCGACGCCACCGTGCGGCGGCTGCACCGGGCGGACCCGGCCGTCACCAGTGTCGGACTGCTGGCCACCACCGGGACCCTCGTCGCCGGGCTCTACCAGGAGGCCCTGCGCGAGTACGGCATCGCGGCGGTGGTGCCGGCGCCACTGCTCCAGCAGCGGTGCGTCATGCGGGCCGTCCGGCTGGTCAAGGCGGGCCGGCTGGAGGCCGCCGGGGAGAGCCTCGAACCGGCCGTGCGCAACGTGGCCGAGGCCGGTGCCCAGATCATCGTCGCGGCGTGCACCGAACTGCCCCTGGTCCTCGGTCACCGGGCCGGTGACCTCCCGGTGTTCGACCCCACCACGGCGTTGGCCCAGGACGTCGTCGCCCTCGTACGGCGCCGTCCGCAGAACGATCACACGAAGGAAGCACTATGACGAAGCGTGTCTGCCTGGTCTCTCCCAAGCCGCCGATCATCCAGCGGGCCAGGCAGCTGGAACTCGACGTGGTCTGCGTCTACACCCCGGAGGAGTTCCACACCGTGTCGCCGAGCGCCATCGAGGGCGAGACCTGCCTGGTGCTGCGGCACCGGGAGGACCCGCGGGCGATGGTGGCGGCGGTCCGGGCCCTGCACGCGCAGGCCCCGTTCAGCGCCGTGTTCACCGTCCAGGAGGAGGCCGTCATCCCGGCCGCGCTGCTCAACGAGGCGCTCGGGCTGGACGGCACCCACCCGGACACGGTGGCGCTGCTGACCGACAAGTGGCGGATGCGGCAGCACACCGCCGAACGGGGCGTCAGCGCGGTGCGGGCCGCCGTCGGCACCACCCTCGCCGACATCACCGGGTTCGGCGCCACCGTCGGCTACCCGCTGATCGCCAAGCCGGTGGGCGGCTCGGCGAGCCTGGGCATCCACCGGATCGACGGCCCGGAGGAGGCCGGGCGGGTGCACGCCGCGCTCGTCGAACTCGGCCTGGACCGCTTCCTGCTGGAGGAGTACCTGGAGGGCCCGGAGATCAGCGTCGACATGATCTCCGCCGGCGGGCGGCACGTGCTGATCGCCATCGCGGACAAGGTCACCGGCGCCGGGTTCATGGAGTACGGCCACTCCATCCCGGCCGCGCTGGACGCCGGGCTGGAGGACGAGATCGCCCGCACCGCCGGCGAGTTCCTGGACTCGGTCGGCCTGCGGGACGGTCTCTCGCACACCGAGATGAAGCTCACGCCGAACGGGCCGAAGGTGGTCGAGGGCCACAACCGACGCGGCGGCGACCGGATCAACACCATGGCCGAGCTGGTCTACGGCATCGACCTGGAGGGCACCGGCCTGGCCGTCGCGGTCGGCGAGCGCGAGCCGGTCACCGAGCGGCCCGCCGCGAAGTGCGGGGCCGCGGTCGCCTTCTTCGAGGCCGAGCCGGGCCGGCTGCTGGCGATCGAGGGCGCCGAGGAGGTCCGCAACCACCCCGCCGTCGTCGAGTTCCACCTGCAGTTCGAGGTCGGCAAGGTGCTCCCGCCGGTGCGCTGGTCGCCGGACCGGGCCGGCTTCCTGACGGTCACCGCCGAGACGGGCGAGGCGGCGGGCGCGCTCGCCCGCTCGCTGGCCGCCCGGGTGCGGTTCGTCACCGAGCCGGTCGCGGACGAGGGCGAGGACCTCAACCGCCACCGTGACCTGATGACCGAACTCGACCAGGCCGGGTACGTCGACGCGTTGAACGCCGAGCGCTGAACGGCGAGCGTTGAACGCCCAGCGGTGAACAGCGAGCGTTGAACGGCGACGCGTTGACCGCCGAGCGTTGATACCGCCGCTGACCCGCCGTCCGGAGCCTTGCGCCCTGGACGGCGGGTCGGCCGCCGGGCCAGCATGGGGGCATGCCCGAGACGCCGAAGACCGCCCGTAGGATCGCCGATCACCACGTCGCCCAGGTCGCGGCCCTCGACCCGGCGACCGCGGCCAGACTCGGGCTGCACCCCCAGGACGACCGGCAGCCGGACCTGTCGCCGGAGGGCTACGAGGCGCTCGCCGAACTGGCCCGGCGGACGCTGGCCGAGCTGGACCGGGCACTGCCCGTCGACGGTCGCGAGGGCGACGGCCCCGTGGGCGATCCCGCCGACCGGGACTGCGCCCGGCTGCTGCGGGAACGGCTCACCGCTGAACTCGCCGTCCACGAGGCCGGGGACCACTTCCGCCAGCTGCGCAACGTCAACTCCCCGCTGCACAAGGTGCGCGGCGTCTTCACCATGATGCCCACCGACACCGACGAGCAGTGGGCGGCCGTCGCCGGGCGGCTGCGCAACGTGCCCGGCGCACTCGACGGCTACCGGGCCACCCTGGCCGAGGGCATCGGCCGCGGACTGCTGAGCGCACCCCGGCAGGCCCGCGTGGCCATCGCCCAACTCGACGCCTGGACCGGCCGGTCGGACGGCGGCGCCGGCTGGTTCGGCGGCTTCGTGGCGGCCGGCCCCGCCGCGCTGCGCCCCGAACTGGACGCCGCCGCCGAACGCGCGACCGTTGCCGCGGCGGCCTTCCGCGACTGGCTGCACGACACCTACCTGCCCGCCGCAGACGGCACCCCGGACGCCGTCGGCCGCGAACGCTACCTGCGCTCCGCCCGGTGGGCCAACGGCGCCGACATCGACCCGGCCGAGGCGTACGCCTGGGCCTGGGAGGAGTTCCACCGCACGGTCGCCGAGATGCGGGCCGTCGCGGAGCGGATCCTCCCCGGCGCCGGCATCCGGGCCACGATGGACCACCTCAACCGGCACGGCCACGCCGTCGAGGGCGAGGAGAACGTCCGCGCCTGGCTCCAGCAGGTCATGGACGAGGCGATCGACGCCCTCGACGGCACCCACTTCGACATCGCCGGCCCGCTGCGCCGGGTCGAGACCAGGATCGCGCCGCCCGGCAGCTCCGGCGCGCCCTACTACAACGGCCCCAGCCTCGACTTCAGCCGGCCCGGCCGCGCCTACCTGCCCACCCTCGGCCGGCGGTCCTTCCCCACCTGGCAGCTCGTCAGCACCTGGTACCACGAGGGCGTCCCCGGCCATCACCTGCAGACCGCCCGCTGGACCGCCTGCGCCGACCGCCTCAGCACCTACCAGATCACCCTCGGCGCGGTCAGCGCCGACAAGGAGGGCTGGGCGCTGTACGCGGAGCGCCTGATGGACGAACTCGGCTTCCTGACCGACCCCGCCCGGCGCCTCGGCTACCTCGACAAGCAGATGCTGCGGATCATCCGGGTGATCGTCGACCTCGGCATGCACCTGGAACTCGCCGTCCCCGCCGACGCGGCCACCAGCGAATGGAGCGGCCACCCCGGCGAACGCTGGACCCCGGCCCTCGCCGACGAGTTCATGGCCGCCCACCACGGCAGCCAACTCCCGCGCCGCAGCAGCGAGATCGACCGCTACCTCGGCTGGCCCGGCCAGGCCATCGGCTACAAGCTGGGCGAACGCGTCTGGCTGGACGGCCGGGAGGCCGCCCGCCGCCGTCAGGGCGCCGCCTTCGACCTCCGGGCCTGGCACACCCGCGTCCTCGCCCACGGCTCGCTCGGCCTGGACGCCCTGGCCGCCCGCCTCGCCGAGGCGTAGCGGCGGCCGGGCCCCGCCGGGCGGCCCGGCGGCCGTCCGTCGACACCCCGCTGGGCTGCCACGATCGTGAAAACAGCGGCCAAGGAAGCAAGGACGCGCACCTCGGGACGGAACGGACCGATCCGCACCAGGGCGATCGGCGGCGAGGACACCGCGGACCGGGCCGTCCCGCCGATGTTCCGCAGGCTGCGAGTCAGGCGATCGGAGTCCTCCTCAGCCTCGCGTGAGCGCGAGGGCGATGGCGCGGGCGATCGGCTGGCCGGTGTGGGCCTCGTAGTAGGTGTAGGCCGGGCAGGGGTTGACCTCGAAGCAGTAGACCTCGCCGTCGTCGGCCAGCATCAGGTCGATGCCGGCGAGGGCGAGCCCCAGCTGCCCGGCCAGGCGCAGGCAGCGGTCGGCGAGGTCGTCGGGGGGCTGCCAGGGGGAGAGTTCGGCGTGGCCGCCGTCGCTGTGGGCGTAGCGGTAGTCCACCCGGTCGGTGTCGATCCGGGTGGCGAACACCTCTCCGGCGACGGTGTGGACCCGGACGTTGGTGCCGGTGAGGTAGCGCTGGAACTGCACCGGGCAGTAGCGGATGAGCGGCAGTCGGTCGACGGCCGGCTGATCGAGGAGCCGGACGATGGAGCGGACCCCGCTGATCGACTTGTAGACCAGGGCACCGTGCTCCGCCCGGAACTCCTGGACGAGGTCCGGGTCGTTGGTCACCAGGGTCTCCGGCACCCGGAACCCGGAGCGCTGGATCAGCTGCGCCTGGTGCGGCTTGGACATGTTGGAGGCCATCGCGCGATCCCGGTTCATCACGCAGCCGGGGGCGAGCTCCAGCCAGGTGCTGAGGGCGGAGTGCCAACTCCCGCAGCGGCGCTGCGTCTCCTCGTCCGCGTCCCGGACCTCGGGGAGTCTGCGCCAGTCCATCAGCCGGGCGAAGACGCCGGTGACGGCGGCGAGGTCGATGGAGCCGCCGTTGTGCCGGAGCCGTCCCCGGACACCGCTGCCGGTGGCCTCCAGCTCGAACGGCAGCTCCTGGAAGCGTCGTTGGTGGAGCACGGAGTACGGCAGGCCGAGGGCGTCGAGTTCGGCGGTGACCCGGGCGACCGGCGACTCGCTGGCGATTCCGCAGACGATGATCACGGCGGGTCCGACCGGAGCCCGGTCAGGTGCTTGAGCAGGTGGTCGAGGAACGCGTCGCCGCCGAGGCGGAGGTCGGGCATCGGCGTCGCCCCGGCGAAGGCGGCCGGTCGCCGGCCGTCGTGCTGAAGCGCGATGCCGAGCAGGTCGGCCTCGGCGAGCCGGGCGAGCCGGACGTACCCCTCCTCGTCCCCGGGCACGGGCGCGCCGAAGATCTGCTCGCCGAGCACCAGGACGTCCCTGCGACCGGACGGATCCGGTGGTGGAGGAGCGGCTCGGGGCGCGGTGTCGGGGTCGCTGGAGATCACGGCCGGTGGGACCGGCAGCCCCGCCCTGGCCGCGAGCGCGGTCCACTCCGGGTCCGAGCGCCAGGCCCCGCACAGGCCGTACCCGACGGGCGGGTTGACCGAGACCGGGGCCAGGCAGGTGAGCAGGCTGAGCAGCAGCGCGTGCAACTCCTCCGCGGCGTACACGGCGTCGGCGTGGGTGTCGAACGGCAGGTACCCGAAGGGCGCGCAGGCCACCCGGTTGAGCACACCCTCGACGTCCCGGCTGGCGAGCACCCGCCCGTCGGGCAGGACGAGTTCGAAGCTCGCGCCGTCCGGGTCGACGCGGTGCGCCGTCCGGGTGGAGCCGAGCAGGGCCTGCGCGGAGAGCAGTTCCAGCGGTTCCAGCCCGCGTTCGCGCAACCCCTGGTACGCCCACAGCGCCGGCTGGTCCGCCGGATCGCAGAGCACCAGCCACATGCGGCACCTACCCTTCGGCCGGCCCCGGCTCGGGGGGTTCGTCCCGGAGGGCGCTGTCCGAGAGGTCGGGGCGCTGCGCCGGCGGGATGAAGTGCTCGGGCGGTTGACCGGCCGGGGACGCCGACTGCATGAGGTCGGCAGGATGCTCCTTGGACGTGTCCTTGTCGTCCTTGTCGTCCTTGTGTTCCTTGCGGTCCTTGCCGTCCTTGTTCTCCTTGCCGACGTCCTTGTGCTCCTTGCTCTCCTTGTCCTTCTCGGTGCGGGCCAGCTGCAGGGTGACTTCCTGCTCCACCGGATCGTTGCAGTCCAGGACGAAGGTGGCGTCCACCGTGCTGGTGACGGGGGGTAGGGACGCGGCGGTGATCCCGATCGTGAGGTGGTCGCAGCCGTTGGGCTGGAGGGGGAGCGGGAAGTCCTTCAGCACGTAGCCGGCGCCCATGGGCTGGTCGGCGGCACCGTTGATGGTCAGGGGCCCGGTGCCGATGTTGGAGATCGGGATCACGATGTCCGGGAGGGCCGTGCCCACCAACACCGTCCGCTGGATCGGGGTGGTGTCCATGACGATCCGGGGCTGCTGGGCCCGCTCCGGGCTCGACGCGGTGGACCAGACGAAGCCGAGTTCCACCGGGTCGGTGTTGGTGAACCGCACGGCCCAGGGGCGGTCGCTCGGATCGGTGATGTCGATCTGCACGGCGAAGACGTCGAAGCCGAGCCGGTGCCAGGAGGCGCTTCCGACCGGTGCCAAGGCCTGGTCGACGACCGAGGCGGTGGCGGGCGCCTCGGGGACGCTGGTGAGCGGCCCGTTCCGTGCCTGGATCTCGATCTGCGGTGGCCGTGCGCCCACGGGCGCGCAGTTCGGTCCGAGGGCCACCACCAGCAGGGCCCAGGCCGCCGCGGGCGGGTCCACCACGAAGGGGAGCACCCCGGTGGAGGCGAGGTGCGCCAGCCGGATCTGGCCGGTGTCGGGAAAGATGTCCACCATGATCGCTCCTTTCGTCGCGGAGGCGCCGGGGGCGTCCGTCACCACGTTCCGAGTGGTACGACGTCGAGGAAGACCGGTCGCCCTGTGGCACTGCCGGCGGGCACGGGTGAGGTCTCGAACTCCCGGACCACCAGGCGCTGGGCCCGCTGCCCGGTGTCCGGGACGCTGATCGCGGCGGTCTGGCCGAGTACGGCGGAGGACGTCAGTACGGTGGACCAGCCGGTGACGCCGTCGGGGGCCGGCACCCCCGGGTCCTGGACCTGGAGTTCGGTCCGGACGGTGGTACCGGCCCCGCCCGGTCCGGGGCCGAGGCCCTCCAGGGTGACGCCCGCCCGCCCCGGGCTCCGGGTGACGGTCAGCTGCCGCTGCGGGGCGAGTTGGACGGGTTCGGTGAGCACCACCGGTGAGACGGCGGGGAGACCGGTGAGGGTGTACTGCTGGTAGCGGGCCAGGGCGAGCCGGACGAACGGGAAGTAGGAGGCGGCGACGACCGGCGCCAGGTCCAGGTCGGCGAACCAGCAGTCGCCCTCGGCGTCGAACTCGACCTGGTACAGGGCGGCGTCCAGCTGGCGCTGGAGTTCGGGAAGGGTGACCTGGGCCCGCTGCACCGCGTTGACCTGGGCGGCGGTCAGGACGGCGGGCGGCGCCCCGGTGTCCCTGATCGGGTCGCGGCCGGCGACCGTGACGCACCGCAGGGCGTCGGAGGGCACCGGTCCGGACGGGAAGGTGAGCACGGCCAGGGCCTCGCCGTCGCCCGAGACGTACCAGGGCCGTCCGAGGAAGACCCGCAGGCCGCCGCCCGCCCGCAGCCGGGTGAGCGACTGCTGCCCGTCGGTGCTCCGGGTCCAGCGGAACGACGGTACGCAGCGGAGCAGTTGGGGGGCGGGAGGACGCACGGTGCTCGGCACGTCGAGGTCGGTGAGCTGCCCGGAGACGGTGCAGGCGCCGGGGTCGGTGGCGAGGACGCGCGTGAAGCAGTCCTCGAAGCGGGACACGGCCGTCACGGCGTAGCTCACGTGGTGGTGGCGGGTGTCGCCGAACTCCTGGCGGATCACCGGGAACGCCTCCAGTTGCGCCAGGTGCTGGACCTCGTACGAGCCGACGTGCGCCGTCCGCCGGGTGGTGGTCGGTGCCGCGGGCGGGTTGTCGTCCTGGTCGGTCCACTCGGCGTGCAGGTCGATCCGCCCGGTGCTGGGGATGTCGATCGCGAGGTTCTCCGGGCCGAGGACGGTGTCGCGGTCGCCAGGCGCCCGGTGGGCCGTCAGCTGCCCGTGCGGGTCGACGAGGGGGCGTTGCACCGCGTGCACCAGGGTGACCGTGCGCGGCGGTGTGATCAGGCGGTTCCGGCCGGCGGCGACGTCCTGGTAGGCCTGGCCGTGCGGCACGTTCGGGTCGATGCCCTGCCAGAACCCGATGCCGAACAGCGGGACGTCGTCGAAGGTGGGGCAGGACGGGATGTCGAAGGTCACCTGCTCGGTCGGGCCGAGCGCGACCGTGACGTGGCTCGGGCCCGCCTGGCTGACCGTGCAGCCGCTCGCGGCCGCCTCCAGCCGGATGGACGCGGTCCGCAGCCCGGGCCAGGTGCCCTGCCAGATGGCGAGCACGTCCGTGTCGGCCGGGACGATCGCGCCGGGCCGCCCGTTGACGGGGTCGATCGGCCGGGGCCGGGCCTTCAGGGCGGCGCAGGCGCTGCTCCGGTCGGCCAGCCAGGGGAGTGGCGGGTCGGTCTCGGGCACGATGACGTACGGAGCCGGCGCGGCCGGTCCGGCGGCGACGGTCCGCGAGCCCGGGATGTCGGTGAGCTCGCCGTCGGCCAGGGTGGCGACGTCGAAGAGCGCGGACACCACGGTGTCCGGCGCCGCCGGGCCCAGCGCGGAGTCGAAGGCGCCGTCGTACTGCGTCGCCAGGGCGAGCGAGCACTTCGGCGGCAGCAACTGCCGCAGGTCGTAGGGGCGGTAGCCGTGCAGGGCCGCATAGGCGTCCGCCGTCGTGCCGCGGTCGCTGCGGATGACCATCCGGTCGTGGCCGTCGCCGTCGTCCCACTCCCGGGTGGGCACCAGCTCCGGGGGCGGCAGCGGTTCGAAGCGCCAGTAGGGGACGGGGTTCGTCTGCGCTTCGCCGGCGCCGACCTCCTCGGCGCGCAGGCCGCCGCCGGTCAGGTCGGCGATCCGGACCCGGAACCTGTACGTGCGGCCGAACCGCAGGCGCGGAAGCGAGCCGGGGTCGCACTCCACCACCGTGTCGAGGGGCCGGGCTCCCGGCGGCGGCATGGTGTCCCCGGTGCCGGTCACCCGCTCGGGCCGCGAGGCCACCTGGCTCCAGCCGTCCCAGCGCGCCACGATCTGGTGCAGGTACAGCGCGTCGGTGTCGCCGAAGCCGGTGACCACCGAGCCCGGCCGCAGGTAGCCCTCGTCCAGCAGGCCGTTCGGCAGCAGCGGCACGCCGCCGACGGTGTAGTGCACCCGGCGGCGGCAGAGCGAGTGCCAGGTCCGGCTCGTGCTGTCGTACACGTCCATCCGGTAGCCGCCGAGCAGGGAGTCCGCCAGCAGGGGGGAGGCGAGCAGCCCGCTCGGGGTGCCGCGCTGCTGCGCCCGCTGGAGCTGTTTGCGGTGCTCGTCCTCGCGCGAGAGGTCGAGCAGGGCGAAGCCCGCCGAGTGCAGGGCGGGCAGCGCCCCGGGTGGGACCGGGGAGGATTCCCCGGGCGGGGCCGCGGTGGCGTCCGAGCGGGCCGCGCTGACCAGCCGCAGGGCGGCGCCGTCCACGTCGAAGGGCAGCAGCTCGAAGCGGGCGTTCCCGGAGGGCGCGGGGCCGGCACCGGCCAGGGGGAGGAGACCGTTGCTGAAACCGGTGGAGGTCGGGCCGTCGACGGAGGCGGGGACGAAGCGGGTGCCGCTGAGCGTGTAGGCGGTGGTGGGGCAGAGGTCGCTCTGGGTGGCTCCGCTCCAGCCCGGGGACGGGTCGGGGTCCGGGTGGGGCCAGCGCGGCAGCACGCTCAGCTCCGCGGGGTGGGTCGCGTCCACCGGGGTGAGCCCGGCGACGGGGACGGCGAGGTCCATCAGCAGGCCGAGCGCGCGCAGCACGACGGGGTGGTCGGTGAGGTGGGCGACGCTCTGGTGGAACTCGGCGGCGGGCGGGGCCGCGGTCCGGCGCGTCGGCGGCGTCGTGCCGGCCGCGCCGCGCCGGTAGAAGGCGTACGCCTGGGCGAGGGCCGGGGTGGTGGTGTCGGCGGGGGCCGCGTCGGGGGGCCCGTCGGGGGGTGCCAGCAGGCCGGGCTGCCACTGCGCGGCGACCGTCCGCAGCGCGGCCCGCAGTCCGGGGTCGCTCTCCGGCGCCGCGCCGCCGTGCGCGGCGTGCGCCTGGGCGGTGGCGGTGTAGATGCCCTTGACGTCGGTGCCGGCCTGGCTGGCCGGGAAGGTGCTGACGTCGCGACCGTCGTAGGAGCCGGGCCGGTACGGATCCACCGGCATGGTGGCGGCGAACAGCGCCTGCCAGAACGCGAGTTGCTGGTCCGCGGGGAACTGGACGGCGCTCCCGTCGAGGGCGGTGTACGGGACCCGGACGGCCGGTAGCGACTGCCCGGAGCGGCGGACGTCGAAGCCGACCCCGGCGAGCCGCCGCGGCCAGTCCTGCATCCCGAAGTCCGTGACGGTGAGCGCGGCTCCGTCCGGGCCGATCAGGCGCGGCGTCAGCAGCACCGACAGCAGCGCCATCGGCGTCGGCTGGCCCGGGACGGCCACCACCCGGCCGGCCGGGATCACCGTCCAGACGAACTGCCGTTCCAGGCCGGTGGTCGACATGGCTCACCTCCCTGCGAACGCCCGGCAGTAGGTCTGCCACGGGAAGGACTGCCCCTGCGGCCCGAGCGCGGCCCGCACGGACGGGTCCGAGCCGGTCGCGGCCGCGGTCAGGGCGGGGCGCAGCCCGGCGGACGGCGGGCAGTTGCCGAAGCACTTGTGGCACTCCAGTGTGAAGGACTTGGAGAAGAAGGTCAGGTCCACGGTGATCACCAGCCTCGCCGAGCCGCTCAGCGAGCCGGTGGTGGCGTCGTACGCCAGGGCGAGGGTCAGCTCGATCGAGACGCTGATCAGGCCCAGCAGGGAGACGCTGCCGCCGATCCGCAGGTAGCCGGTGATCTCGGTGTCGGTGCGGTTCTTGGCGAAGACGACGCCGCCGAAGACGTGCACCTCGGCGGAGACGATGACGAAGTCCATCGCGACCGAGGCGCCGAACTCGATGCCGCCGGTGAAGGTCTGCAGCCCGCTGTCGGTGCCGCCCGCGCTCAGCCCGAGTTCCAGGTACCCGCCGCCGCCGAAGCCGGAGACCGTGACCAGGAACGGGCGTTCCCGGGTGCCGAAGGCGAAGTCCATCACGATCGGCTGGTTGCTCAGCGAGAGCGTGACGGCGGCCTGCACGGTGAGGTTCTGCACGCTGAACACCAGCAGGCTGACGGTGGGCACGGCGACGGTGTACGAGGCGGTGATGGACGTGGCGGTGTTGGTGATCCGCGGGCCGTTGTCCCCGATCGGGAGGTACCGCTCCAGGGTGGCGAGGAAGCCGAGGTTCCCGCCGAGCTGGACGTCCGCCAGGTGGACGGACAGGTTCAGCGGCCGGCCGGGGTCGGCGGTGAACCGCACGGACGGGAAGCTGAGCGTGACGTACGCGGGGGCACCGGGGTCGGGGACGATCAGGCTGAAGTCGGTGATCGTCCCGGTGGCGTGCATCTCGGGCTTGCCGTCGACCACTGTGGCTCTGACGTCGAGGTCCAGCGCGCAGTCGGAGCCGGGGTGGAAGACCTTGACGGCGTTCCCGAGAGCCTGGTGCCAGGTCAGTTCCGCGGTCGGGGTGGGCGTTCCCTGGTCCGCCGTGGGGGTGGGCGTCGCCCGGTTCGCCGTGGGGGTGGGAGCCGGCCGGTTCGTCGTCGGGGTGGTCGTCCCCGGGGTGGTCCAGAGCAGCTTCGGGGGCTGGGAGACGACCTGGATGAGCTGGCTCAGCGGGACGACGCCGAACAGGGTGGCGTCCTGGGCGAACAGCTTGGTGGGGTCGGTCTGGAACGCGTCACTGACGGCGGGCCCGAGCGTGCGGGAGATCTGCGACACGGTCATGTTGGGCGCGGACAGCCCGCCGACCCGGGCCCCGGCGGCCCCGAAGTCGAGCGTGCGCGGCGTCACCAGGTCGAGCAGGGCGTCGGGCGGCGGGCTGCCCCAGGGGGTGTCGACGAGCGCCTGGGAGATCGTCGCCGGGAGCGCGGGGAGCGGGCCGAGCAACTGGCGGACGGCCGGCAGCCCGACGGCCAGCTGGACCACCTGCGGGTAGAAGCCGACTCCGCTGGGGGACAGCCCGGCGGCGACCCCGCCGAAGGTCATCGACTGCACTTCCTGGACGGCGTCGGCCACCACCTGGGTCTGCGAGGCCATGACCAGCGGGATGCGGGCGCCGATGTCGGAGAGGGGCCGCCCGAGGGTGGCGAAGGCCCCGGTGGCGGGGCCGCGCCCGTAGATCCCGTCGAGCGTCGCACCGTAGGCGGCGCCGGTGGCCGCGTCCTCGACGAACAGCAGCGGCAGGTTCAGCTCCACGTACTCCGGGCCGGCCGTGGCCTGGAGGGTGAACACCACGGGGGTGCCGGCCCGGGCGGGCCAGAAGCACCTCGGCGGGGCCGCCGAGGAGTCCAGCGGGATCCAGGAGGCGTCGTCCAGGTCCTCGGTCTGCCCGGGGTCGATCGCGACGCTCTGGAACGGGAACCGGCGCTCGTGCGGGCCGCCCGCGCCGATGCCGTAGTCGTCGCGCACGGGCTCGGTGACGACCAGGAAGGACTTGCGGTGCAGGGCGGCCACGGCCGGGTCGGCGCCGTCGAACCTGCGGTCGGAGACCTCGAGGTAGGCGGCCCGGTGGCCGAACGGGAACAGGGCGCCGGGGACGGAGACCTTGACGTGGAAGTCCCGGCCGAGGGCGGCGTCCTGGGCCCACTCCAGCTGGGGCCAGTGGGCGGCGGCGGTGAACCGGGCGCCGTAGGCGCTGAGGATCAGCCGGTCGACCGTGAGCGGGACGGTCGGGTTCTGGGCGGCGGCCGCGACGATCCTGTCGTACCAGGTGTCGAGCGGGGTGCCGTGGTCGGAGCCGTCGGCCAGGGAGCGGAGGGGCTGCGCCGTCAGGTGCCCGTCGGGGCCCGCGACCCGGCTGTGCCACAGTTCGGTGCCGCCCGCCGTGCCGGTGGCGGGCAGGGTGCGGTGGGTGCACCGGGCGTCGGGCTGCAGGGTGAGCAGCAGGTTCCAGGGGACTTCGAGCCTGGCCCCCGGATCGGTCGTGGTGGCCGCCGTGATGACCAGCGGCAGGCGGTTCATCGCGTCGAGCAGGCCGGCCACGGTGAGCGTGACCGGGTCGGGGCCGACGGCGAAGCACAGGGTGGACGGGCCGGCCAGGAAGCCCTGGGGCGGCCGGCCGGATTCCACCACGGTCTCGGCCAGGTGCTGCGAGGGGACGTCCACCAGCAGGTGGCCGCCGCCCGGGTCGGCGACCAGCTGTACGGTGCCGTCCGGCCCGGCCTGTTCGTGCAGGCCCTGGCTCCGGACGGTCAGGGTGACCAGGTCGTCCGGGCGCAGCACGGGGTAGCTGAGCGTGGCCGCGTCGGGCAGCTCCAGGAGCCGCCAGTCCTGCCAGCGGGTGTCGAACCGTCGGTGCATCAGCGCGCTGCCGGCCCAGACGGCGACCACGTCGGTGCGGCCGTCGCCGGAGGCGACGGCGGCCGGCCCGGGGCCCGCCGTACCGTGGGTGCCGAGGTCGCCGCCGAGGTCCTCCCAGCCGAGCCACGGTGACAGGGCGGAGTGCCGGAGGCCGTGGTCCGTCCCCAGGAAGACGTCACGCTCCGTCGCGGCGAGGCTGGTGAAGGACCGTGCGTCCCCGTCGGGGAGCGGGCCGAGTTCCTCCCAGACGGGGGGTTCGGCCGTGGGCGGGGCGTCGGTCTCGAAGCGGCCCCGGAGCAGGCGTCGTTGGGGGAGGTCCGCGACGAGGAGGTCGACCCGGTCCGGCGCGACGGCCACCGCTGCCGGGTGACCGGGTGCCCGCTCGCCCCTGCGGAGCACAATGGGCCCCTTGGCCGGATGCCAGTGCACCAACTCCCAGGACCGCGCGCCGGTGCCCAGGACGAGGTGGAAGTCGCCGGGTCGCCGCGCCACGACCGTGAAGCCGGTCACCGCGCCACCCCGGGCGAGCGCGCCGAGTGATGTCCAGTGCGGCCGGTCCTCGGCGCCCGGGCGCAGGCGCCACAGCTCGCCGTCGGGGCCGAGGGCGAACACCTCGACCGGGCCGCCCGCGAGCGCCGTCGCGCTCAGCCAGTTGAACCCGGGAGCGCCGGGCGCGGGCCAGGGGCGGCCGGACTCGCGCCACGCGTGCCAGGTGCCGTCGAACGTCCGGTGTCGCACGGCGCCGTCGGGTGCGCCGACGAAGAGATGGAGTCTGCCGTACCCCGGGGAACAGACGGCCAGGGCACGTGCCGGGTGGATTGTCATCGAGCGCCCCCAGCAGATGGACGCGGTGCCGGTCGACGGGGCCGAGGTGCTCGGCGCCCGTGAACTCTCGCCGGGTCCAGGCTATTCCCGGTTCGGCCGTGTATCAATTCCGGTGTCCCGCAAGGCGTCCGGGACCAGGGTGGCGTCACCGTGGGTAGGCGCCGGCGGACGTCTCTCTCGGTGACCGCGCCGTCACCCCCGACCCGGGGTCCGCCCGGCGTCCGGGCAGCGGGAAGGGGTGTGCGAGCACCGGTGACCGCGTGTCAGTTCGAAGACCTTGCGGCGCGTGACGACACCCGTGCTCGACCGTGCGGCTCGGCCGGATGGCGACGGTGGGGATGGTTCGCCCCGGAGGGCGGTCGGTCGACCGTCGAGGCTGCCGCGAGGATGCGGCGGATCGCGGCACTACGGCCCGACGACGGCGCTCCAGTCGGGTGCGGTGGCGGGGGCGAGGGCGCGGAGGTGGTTCAGGACGGCCGGGTCCTGGGCGTCGAGCCAGTCGGCGAGTTGGCGGAAGGAGACGCAGCGGACGCCGTCGCGGTGGCAGAGGTCCTTCATCGTCGCCTCGGTCTCCTGGAGCTGGGAAGGGCGCCCGGGGGCGAGGTCGGTGTCGATGACGAGTGGTGCGCGGCTGCCGTGGTAGACGCGGTCGAAGGCGTTCAGATACGTCTGCGGTGTCTGGTCGGTGGAGAGCACCTCGTGCGTGCCGGAGGCGTCGGGGATCCGCTGGAGCGGGAAGTCCCAGAGGCCGTCGGTCTGCGACGGCCAGCGCTGGGTGCCGCCGGGTGAGCCGGCGTCGTAGCGCCAGCCCGCGTCCTTCTCGGCGGGGAGCAGGTTCTTGCGGCCCTCCGGGCACGGGGCGCGGCCGCCGGCCAGCTCGGTCTGGTAGTCGAAGGGCAGCGGGGGCAGGTCGGTGAAGCCTGTTCCGGTCTTCCAGAAGTCGACCATCGAGTAGCCCTGGCCGATCTCGCTCTGCCAGTCGGCGGTCGACCAGTCCCCGGCGCCCTTCGGGCCGCAGAACTGGCCGATGAAGCCGTCGCCGATCTCGTCGCCGTCCAGCCAGGCCCGGCCCAGCTGTTGCAGGGTCGCGCGGACCTGGGCGTCGGTGGGGAAGGGGACGGCGGCGGTGCCGACGTCGTGCTGCGGCGGCTGGTACTGCCAGCGCTTCGCGGCGGGGAGCAGGTCGATGCCGCGCAGGAAGAAGGTCACCTGGGCGCCGTTCGTCGTGGCCGCCGTGCGGGCGCGGGAGAACAGGTGGTCGTCGTTCTCGGTGGGGGCGTCGAAGGTGAAGACCACGAACTGCGGCGGCGCCTCACCGGGCCTGAGCCGGACGGCCGTCGGCTGTCCGGGCTGGGGACCGGTGTCGGAGGTCGAACCGTCGCCGAGCACGGTGACGGAGGAACCGGTCTCGTCGGGTGTCGACCGGGAGTCGGGGGCGGCCGTGCTCAGGCGGTCCGGGACGGCGGGCAGGAAGGCGAGCGCGGCGACCACGCCCAGTGCGAGCACGGCGGCCGCACCACGGCGGCCTCCCGTACGTCCTTCGGTCACGGGTGACGGGTGCTCACTCATAGGGGTCGCCCGGTTCGGGGATCCGGCGGATCTGGCCCGCCGACAGGACGGGGACGGCGCCGTCCTGGTCGGCCCGTCCGTCGGGCTGCCACTGGCCGGTGACCTCGACCCAGGCGCCCTCGGGCGGTGCGTCGGGGCCGTGGATCTCGACCTTGCTGGTCAGCGCGTCGGCGGCGCAGCAGGAGATGGCCAGCCGGGTGAGGTACCAGCCACCCGGGTCGGGTGCGGGCGTGGCGAAGCCGGTGAGCCGGACCTGGCGGCCCTTGAGCGAGCCGCTGGTGTCCCAGCCGGCGCGGAGGTCGAAGTCCGCGAGCCGCATGGTGATCGGGCCGCCGTCGCCGGCCGCGGGCAGCGGCGCGAAGCCGCCGGCGGCCCCTGCGGGCCTGCCGGTGGTGTTGCCCGAGTGCTGCGCGGTGTAGGCGCCGAGCGCCTGGGGCTGGAGCAGGTAGATCGCCAGGACGGGCAGGAGGAGGAGCCAGGCGGTGCGGGGCGTACCGTGCCTGTGCCCGTGATGGGCGTCGGGTGCCTCGGCGTCGGGTTCGTCGGCGGTTTGCTCGGGGCGCAGCAACTCCCGGGCGGCGACGGCCGCGCTGACCAGGCCGACCGCGACGAGCAGCACACCGCCGGCGATCAGGTACGGCCGCAGGCCCTTGCGGACGTAGCGCAGGTAGAGCTCGCTGAAGAGCGAGATGTGCAGCACCGCGGCGCCGACCAGGATGTGCAGCAGTGCCCGGACTTCGCGCCTCACAGGAGCCACCAGCCGGTCAGGGCCGCCGCCGTGACGGCGACGGTGAACGTGGCGGCGGAGAACCGCCAGGCGAAGGCCCGTCCGAAGGTACCGGCCTGGAGGGCGATCAGCTTGGCGTCCACCATCGGGCCGACGACCATGAACGCCAGCCGGGCGGTGGGGGAGAAACCGCTCAGTCCGGCCGCGACGAAGGCGTCCGCCTCCGAGCAGACCGCGAGCAGGACCGCCAGCAGCGCCAGCACGAGGACGTCGACGCCCGGCAGCCCGGCCAGGCCGGTGAACAGATCGCGCGGCACCGCGACGTTGAGGGTCGCCGCCGTCATCCCGCCGATCACCAGGAAGCCGCCGGCGTGCAGGAAGTCGTGTTCCAGCGAGCCGCGGAAGGCCGCCCAGCCGGTCCGATCGCTCGACGGCACCCGGGGCCTGAGCCACTCCGGGCGGCCGAACCGCGCCCAGAGCAGCCCCATGACCACCGCGGTGGCGAGGGAGGCGAGGAAGCGCGCCGCCACCAGCTCGGGCTGCCCCCGGAAGGCGACGGCGGTGGCCACCAGAACGACCGGGTTGACGGCCGGTGAGGACAGCAGGAAGGCCAGCGCGGCCGCCGGAGCCACCCCGCGCGCGATCAGCCGTTCGGCGACCGGCACGGAGGCGCACTCGCAGCCCGGCAGCACCACCCCGGCCGCGCCGGCGATCGGCACGGCGAGCAACGGGTTGCGCGGCAGCGCCCGCTCCAGCAGCCGGGCCGGGACGAACGCGGCGATCGCGGCCGACAGCACCACGCCGAGCAGCAGGAACGGCAGCGCCTGCACGCAGACGGCGACGAAGACCGCCCCCCAGGCCTCCAGCCATGCCGGTCCCGTCCAGTCACCGAGGACGTGACGCCCGACCAGCACGGCCAGGATGCCGGCGACCAGCACTTCGAGCGAACCGATCCGACGGCGGGCACGGCCGGTGGGCTCCGCGGCCGGGTGCGGCCGGGCCTGGACGGCGATCTCGTCAGCCATGGCGGGCCGGACGCTCCTTCGCAGCGGGATTCTGGGGCGTGCCGCACCCCACGGCGCGGCCCGGGGCGAGTCTAGACGCGGCGGTCCGGCGGGCGGACGGCGGTGGTGTGTGCGGCCGGGCGCGGAGCCGAGCGTGGCGTCCATCGGCGCGGACAGCCCGGTCCCGTGGCCGGCCTGGAGCAACTGCGGGCCGGTCGGATCACGTGCCGTTTCCGGACTCGCCCGGGGGCGCTCCAGGTTCAGGTGAGTGGATGTCGGTGTGCCCCGGCGGAATCGCCCCGTTCCCCGGGCTCCCGCGAGATGTGGGGCCCCAGGCGAAGAAGTGGCGGAAGCCGTAGGCGACCACGCCGTCCGGGACGGCGCCGCCGGCGAAGGTGACGGCGAAGGTGACGGCGACGCCGCCGGCCCGGGCGGGCGCAGTCAGACGTGCGAGCATGACCGGATGACTGCGAGTTCCCATGAACTGTACGAGCTGCACCGGGTGATGACACCGGTTCTGGAGATCGCCTACCACCGGACCGGCGAGCGCTGCCGGGAGTCCGACGTTCCGGTGGTCCTGCTGCACGGATTCCCGTACGACGTCCGGGCCTACGACGAGGTGGCGCGGCTGCTCGCGGGGGCCGGCCGGGAGGTGCTGGTGCCGTACCTGCGCGGTTACGGGCCGACCCGGTTCCTGGACGAGGGGACGATGCGTAGCGGCCAGCAGGCCGCGCTCGCGCAGGACGTGGTGGAGTTCATGGACGCGCTGGGGATCGAGCGGGCGGTGGTCGCCGGGTACGACTGGGGTGGGCGGGCGGCCTGTGCGGCGGCGGCGCTGTGGCCGGAGCGGATCCACGGTCTGGTCGCGGCGGGCGGCTACACCGTCCAGGACATCGCCCGCGCGATGGAGCCCGCGGTACCGGAGGCGGAGCGCGACCTTTGGTACCAGTACTACTTCCATTCCGAGCGGGGCCGCCAGGGGCTGGAGCAGAACCGCGAGGAGCTGTGCGGACTGCTCTGGCGGCTCTGGTCTCCGACCTGGCCGCAGGCCGAGGCGGCCTTCGCAGCCTCGGCTGCCAGCCTGCACAACCCGGACTTCGTGGACGTCGCGATCCACTCCTACCGCCACCGCTTCGGTCTGGTCGAAGGCGATCCGCGCTACCGGGAGCTGGAAGACGCGCTGGCCGGTCGGCCGTCCATCGTGGCTCCGACGATGGTGCTGGTCGGCGAGGAGAACGGCGTGATCCCCGCCGCGGATCAGACCGGCACCGAGCGGTTCACCGGACCGTGCGAGGTGCGGACCCTGCCTGGTGTGGGGCACAACGTGCCGCAGGAGGCGCCGGAGGCCTTCGCCGAGGCGGTGCTGAGCTTGAGGCGCTGAGCCCGGCGGGCTGAGCTTGAGTGCTGAGCCTGAGGTGCTGAGCCGGGGTGGGGCGTGGGGCCGGGCCGGTCCCACGCCCCGACGGGCCGCTGCTAACCGTGCGTCACGCACTTGTTGGCGCTGTTGGACCACAGGCCCTGGAGGTCGAAGGTGCCGCTGCTCAGGGTGACGTAGGCGTCGAGGTTCTGGCACTCGTCGCCGATCTCGCCGCCGCCGCCGTTCCAGCCGATGCTGGGCCAGAAGTCGGTGACGGTCTCGGCGTACTCGTGGGTCTCGGTGGACTCGATGCCGGAGAGCAGCCGGCCGTCCGTGAAGGTGGTGCAGGCGCCCGCCCCGTTGTCCGGGATGTACGGCAGGTTGGTGTACGCCAGGGTGCCGTAGGAGCTGCTGGTCTTGTCGTGCCAGGCGCAGAAGCCCGAGTCGGGGAAGCCGTCCGGGTGGGTGCCGGTGGCGGAGACGACCACGTACTGGGCGTTGAGGTTGGGTGCCTGGGTGGTGTTGCCGAAGTGGGCGGCGGCCTTGCCTGCCTCGGCGGCGATCTGGGTGCTGGTGGCGTTGGCGGGCGCGGCGGCGGTCTTGTCGAACCAGACGCCGGCCAGCGGGGAGGAGGTCGGGTGCTGGACGTGGACGCCCTTGGTGCCGCAGCCGGCGGTGCCCTTGGCGACGCCCTCGCAGTACTGGCTGAGGATGGTGCCCCAGGTGTCCTGGCTGCCGTAGAGGCCCTTGAACATGTTCTGCATGTCGGTCGCGACCCCGGCCGGGTCGGCGGACCACTGGGTGCCCCAGAAGACCAGGTACACCTTGGGGGTGGGGGAGACCACGCCCTGGGTCGCGGCGGAGCGGACCGTCAGGGTGTTGCTGCTGGTCGCGGCGTGCTGCGGGGCTGCGCCGGGGTGGAGTGGCTTGGCCCCGAAGTGGGCGGCCGCCGGGGTGGATTGGGCCTCGGCTCCGGTGGCCAGGGTGGTGGTGCCGAAGGCGGCCAGGGCCAGCGCGGTGAGGGTGTGGGCGGCGGCCTTGAGGGATGTGCGCATGTGTCTGCTCCCGAGTGTGAGGGTGTGGGAGGTTTGTCCGTACGAGGTGAGTCCGGACACCACACCAACTCGGCGGCGGTCGCGTCCAGCTGGCGGACGCGGCGACGCGAAGCCTTTGCCGTGCTCATACCAAGTCCTTGTCGGTGAACCGTCGCTGACGCATCGATGACCCGTCGGTGGAACGCCGCCGGGAGCTGTCACCTACCCGGGCGCCCGGCACGGCTTCGCCGCCGACCGCCCGGAGGACCACGACGCCGCCGCGACGACCGACGCCTGGCGGCGCGTCCACGAGGCACTGGCCGAGCGGCTGTAGCGCGTCGCACGGCACCGGGTGAAAGCCCTGGCTCCGTACGGCTGTTCATCCTTCGGCGCGCCGCCGGGGCCGGGGCGCTCCGCGCGCCCGGCCGGGGCGATCGGCGCCGAAGTCCCGGACCACTGCGCGCAGCTGAGGCGTTGAACCATAGATTGTCTCCATGATCGAGGAGACGACGCCCGGGACATCAGAGGGACCGACGGCACGGCGCCGGAGGCACGCCGCCCCCGGGCGGGCCGCGGCCGGCGGCGTGCTGCGGTCGTCCGCGCTGATGGCCGCCGGGACGGTGGTCTCGCGCGCCACCGGGCTGGTCCGGCAGGTGCTGCAGGCCACGGCCTTGGGCGTCAGCCTGCTGGCCACCACCTACAACCAGGCCAACACGGTGCCCACCAGCCTGTACTTCCTGCTGATCGGCGGTGCGCTGAACTCCGTCCTGGTTCCCCAGCTGGTGCGCGCCCGGGCGGAGGACGCCGACGGCGGGGTCAGGTTCGAACAGCGCCTGGTCACACTGGTGTTGTGCGTCCTGGGCGTCGGCAGCGCCCTGGCCACCTGGGCCGCGCCCGGAATCATCGGCATCTACCAGCAGGACACCCCCGCCACCCACGACGCCTTCGAGCTGACCGTGGTCTTCGCCCGCTTCCTGCTCCCGCAGATCTTCTTCTACGGGGTGTTCAGCATCTTCGGGCAGATCCTCAACGCCCGGAACCGGTTCGGGGCGATGATGTGGGTCCCGGTCCTGAACAACCTGGTGCTGATCACCGTGTTCGGCCTCTACCTCGGTCTGATGGCCGCCCCCGAACGGGTCTCCGACATCAGCGACGCCCAGGTCAGGCTGCTCGGCATCGGCACCACCCTGGCCCTGGCCCTCCAGGCGCTCGCCCTGATCCCGTACGCCCACGCCGCCGGGTTCCGGCTGCGGCCCCGGTTCGACTGGCGGGGTACCGGGCTGGGCAGGAGCGTGAGCGCCGCCCGCTGGACCCTGCTGTTCGTCCTGGCCAACCTGGTGGCGGGCACCGTCGTCACCCGGCTCGCCTCCGCCGCGGACGCCGCGCTGCCGCAGGACGGCGTCGGCTACACCGCCTACAGCTACGCCCAGCAGATCTGGATGCTCCCCCAGTCGATCGTCACGGTCTCGCTGGTCACCGCGCTGCTCCCGAGGATGAGCCGGGCGGTGGCCGAGCACCGGCTCGACGAGCTGCGCGCCGACCTCTCCCGGGCGCTGCGGGTCAGCGGCGTGATCATCGTCCCGGCGGCGTTCTTCTTCGCCGCCTTCGGCCCGCAGATCGCCCGCCTGCTGTTCGCCCACGGCGCCGCCGACGCCGCCTCCACCGTGCCCCTCGGGCACATGCTGCAGGCCTTCGGCCTGGGGCTGATCCCGTTCTCCGCCCAGTACCTGCTGCTGCGCGGCTTCTACGCCTTCGAGGACACCCGGACACCGTTCCGGATGGCGCTGTGGATCAGCGGCATCGACATCGCCCTGGCGCTGGCCTGCCACCTGCTGCTCTCCCCCCGATGGGCCGTCACGGGCATGGCCGCGGCCTACGCCCTGTCCTACGCGATCGGCCTGGTGCTCACCGCCCTGCGGCTGCGGCGGCGCACCGGAGGGCTGCTCGACGGCCGGCGGATCTGCCGCGCCTACGCCAAGTTGACCGCGGCCGCCACCGGCGCCGGAGCCGTCGGCTGGCTCATCGCCCGCGCCTGCGGCCACGGCCTGGTGCCGGCCGGCTGGACCCCGGCCGTCTCGCTGGCGGCGGGCGGCGTTGCGATGGCGCTGCTGTTCCTCCTCCTCGCCCGGCTGCTGCGGATCGGGGAGCTGCGCAGCCTGCCGGGGCTGGGCTGACCGGCCCGGCCGGTTCGTCAGGCGGCCGCCGTGCTCGGGTCCCCGGGGAGGGAGCGGACTCCGGAGAAAGCGGACCGCCCGGTCGCCCGCTCAACTGAGCGGGCGACCGGGCGGTCCGGGGTGTCAGCGCGTACGGGACGCCGCGTCGGTCAGACGGTGACCTCTTCGGCCTGCTCGGCGGTGGCGGGGGTGTTCTCCCGCGGCGCGTTCTCCTGGGGCGCGTTCTCGCGCGGGGCCGGGAGCACGGCCATGATCACGCCGGAGATCACGATGGTCGCCGCCCAGGCGAGCCCGTACTTGCCGATCGGAGTGTCGGAGAACGGGCCGGCGAACCAGTCGCACTTGGTGAAGGCGAGGCCGGACAGCAGGGCGAGCACCCAGGAGACCATCGCCTGCCAGCAGAAGCCGCCGGTGTACCAGTAGCGGCTGTTCCGGCTGGTGTCCATCAGCGCGTCGGCGTCGTAGCGCACCGCGCGCGAGCGGCGGCGGTACATGTCCACCGCGTAGACGCCGATCCAGGCCGAGAAGGAGACGGCGAGCAGGATCAGGAAGGTGATGAAGGAGCCCAGGAAGCTCTTCGCGACCAGCATCAGCATGAGGCCGCCGACCAGCGAGATCACGGCGTTGATGCTCACGGCCATGGCGCGCGGCAGCTTGACGCCCATGGTCTGCGCGGTGAAGCCGGCCGAGTACATGGAGAGGCTGTTGATCAGCAGCATGCCCACGATCGCGGTGAGCAGGTAGGGCACGGCCAGCCAGGTCGGCAGCAGGTCACCGAGGAAGGAGACCGGGTCCGCGGCCTGCGCCAGGCCGGGGGAGGCCACCGCCATGACGGCGCCCATCAGCACCATCGGCACCATCACCAGGCCGGCGCCGGAGACCGTCACGCCGACGATCTTCCTGCCGGAGGCGGCGTGCGGGAGGTAGCGGGCGAAGTCCGGGCCGGTGGGGACCCAGCTGATGCCGCCGGCGGCGATGGTCCCGATGCCGGCGATCATCATCGCGGTGGTGCCGGCCGGCTTGGAGAAGACCTCGCTCCAGTGCATGGTCGCGACCAGGTAGCCGAGCACCAGGACGCTGAAGACGCCGAACAGGTACGTCGACCAGGTGTTGCAGACGTTCAGCGCCTTGCGGCCCATGCCGGAGACCAGGAAGGTGCAGGCGACGAAGGCGAACAGCGTGATCACGATCAGCGCGGTGTTGCTCTTGACGCCGAACATCAGGTCGAGGACGGTCAGCACGGCGTAGGCGCCGGTGACGGCGTTGATCGTCTCCCAGCCGAACCGGGCGATCCAGAGGATCGCGCCGGGGAAGAGGTTGCCGCGCACCCCGAAGGTGGCCCGGGAGAGGGTCGCGCCCGGCGCCCCGCCCCACTTGCCGGAGACCGACAGCACGCCGACCATGCCGAACGAGGCGAGTGCGGCGCACGCGGCGACGATCAGCACCTGCCAGAAGTTCAGCTGGTTGAACACGACCAGAGCCGCACCCATGGTGAGCAGCAGGACGCTGATGTTCGCCGCGACCCAGGTCGGGAAGAGCTCGCGGACTCTGCCCCGTCGCTCGTGGTCGGGGACGGGTTCGATACCGCGTGTCTCTATCGCGCCGTCGTCGGTGGCGGCGGTGGACAGGTTGCCCATGAGGGTGGCTCCGTGCGTGTGAAGCGGGGAGAATCGGTCAAATGGAACATTTATGGAACTCTTCGCGCGTAGCGCGGGAGTTCGGCCATCCTACTTTGTTCTGGATGCGCCCTGATTGACACGGTTGCCCGGCGGAGACGAGGGGCGGGTGGGCCGACGCGTCAGCCGACGGGCGGGTCGCTGCGTCAGCCGACGGGTGGGTCGGTGCGTCAGCCGATGAGGCCGAGGCGCGGGCCGCCCCGCTCGTGCAGCCGCCGGAGGAAGCCGAGCACCCCGGCGGAGCCGCCGGCCCAGGTGGCGCCGGCCCGGGCGAGGCCGGCGTCCGGGAACACCGGACGGGACGGGGTGCCGCCGCTGCGGCTCAGGATGATCGCGGCGACCGTCCCGGCGGCCTCCCGGAACTCCTCGGCGTCGGAGCCGGAATCGGAGCGGGATCCGCAGGCCCCTGCGACGTCCACCAGCAGCTCCCCGACGCCGGCCAGCCCGCAGCACTGGGTGACCAGCGGCATCCGGGGCGCGAGCACGGCGCAGGTGCGGGCGGCCCGCCGGGCGAGGGCCAGGTACTCGGGTTCGCCCAGCCGGTCGGCGGCCCGGACGAGCACCGCCCCGACCCCGGCCAGGCCCCGGCACCAGGAGCCGTAGCGGCGGGTGGCCCCCGGGGCGGTGGCCCGGGCGAGGAGCTCCGGGGTCACGGCGGCGAGCCGGGCGCAGGCCTGTTCGGCCCGGCGCAGGGCGGCCGGATCGCCGCTGGAACTCCCGTACTCCAGCAGGAAGTAGGTGACACCCGCCTCGCCGTGCGCCAGCCCCTCGCGCAGGGCGGCGCGGCCGGGCGTGGCGGGGCCCGCGGGCGACAGCCGGGCGCCGCCGGAGGCCAGCACCCGGGCGCACTCGTCGGCGACGGCGAGGTGCCGGTCGCGGTCGTCGGAGCCGAGCCCGGCGGAGCCGTACCGGGTGGCGTCGAGCCGGGCAGCGTCGAGTGGGGCGGCGGCGAGTCGGGCGAGCAGCAGGCGGCCGATGCCGATCCCGGCGACGCCCTCGATCAGGTCCGCCTCCGGTGGCCCGCCGTCCGGTCCCCGGGTCGGCAGGTCCTCGCCGCCGTCCGGGCCGATCCCGGACCCGATCCCGACCCCGATCCTGGCTTCGGCGAGGAACAGCTCGACGCCGGTGCGGCCCGAGTAGAAGCTCGGCGACAGGCGCCGGGACTGGCCCGCCGTCCACCGCGCCAGGGCGTCGACGGCCTCCGGCACCCCGGGCCGGTGGAGGTGGTGCAGCAGCTCCAGGCCGAGGCCCGCGCTCCCGCCGTAGACGTCGATCGGCGTCGGCAGGGCCGCTCGGGCGGCGAGCACCGGGTCGGCGATCCGGAGGGCCGCAGCCACGCAGTACGCGGTCGTGTGCTCGATGATCTCCGCGAGCAGGCCGTCGTCGATCCGAGGCTGCGAGGGCCGCTCGGGTGGGCGCGCCGGGGAGACGGACGGCCGGCCGGTCCGGAGCCGATCCGCGCCGGCGGTGCGTTCCGCGGGGTCGAGACTGGTCAGCTCGGCGATCAGCGCCCGGAGCCGCCGGTGCTCCCCGCCGGGCAGCGCCCGGTCCAGGCCGGCGAGGGTGCGCTGCCGGTTGACGGCGGCGTCCTCGTCGACGATCACCGGGTCCAGGCCGGTGGCGGCGAAGCCGAGGGTGGCGCCCAGCGCGTGGTAGTCGTCGGCGGGTTCGGCGGGTTGGCCGGCCGGGCGCCGGACCGGGTCGCTGTAGCCGGGGGTGGCGCCGTCCACGGCGGCGCCGTCGAGCGCGCTGATCCCGAAGTCGACCAGCCGGCAGCGGCCTTCGGCGTCCAGCGTGATGTTGTCGGGCTTGAGGTCGCGGACGACCACGCCCCGCCGGTGGATGCCGTCCAGCAGCCGGAGCAGCCGGGTGGCCAGCTCGGCGAGCCGGTCGGCGTCGTAGGGGCCGTTCTCCTGGACGTCCCGCCGTAGGTCCCGGTCGCCGCAACTGGTCATCACCAGGTACTCGTCGGAGCAGTGCCGGAAGGAGTCGAGCGCCCGGGGGACCCCGGGGAGGCCGTCGAGCGCGGCGAGGACGGCCCGTTCGTTGCGCAGCCGGTCCCGGGCGTCCGCCCCGGACTCGTCCTCGGCCACGAAGGCCCGTGCCTGTTTGACCACCACCGCCAGCCCGGTGGTGAGGTCGACGGCCCGGTAGACGTTGCCTTGCGGTTTGCGCGCGATGCCGCCGGTGACCCGGTAGCGTCCGCCGCCGAGCCCGCCGAGCCCGCCGAGCCCGCCGAGCCCGCCGAGCCCGCCGAGCCCGCCGAGCCCGCCGAGCCCGCCGAGCCCGCCGAGCCCGCCGAGCCCGTGGAGCCCGCCGAGCCCGTGGAGCCCACGGAGTCCGCCGGTCCCGCTGAGCCCGGCGGCGGCCGGCGCCCGCGCCGCCCGGCGCTCGAACGGATCCTCGGCCCAGGGCGGGCACCGGTAGGAACCGGCCGCCAGCCCGTCGAAGAGCCGGCCGTCCGGGCCGACCATTACGGATTCCAGCCGCCCGCCGCGCCCGGTCCGGTAGTCACCGGTGAACGGCCCGTACCGGTAGTAGACGGGTGCGTCGGGATCGACCCGCCGATCGCTGACGACCTGTGGCCCCTCCCACCCGCGCAGCACAGTGCCGAGCTCCTCGGCGAGCGCGACCGTGGTGCCCGGCGCCGGGTAGACGGTGATCGCCTTGCCGACCGAACCCGCGCCGCGCACCCCGGAGTTGAGCTCCCGCAGGACCTCCGGGCCGCGCGCCCACTTGGCGTGGCAGACGTACCGCGCCAGGACCGGCAGGGTGAGGCCGAGCACGGTGCCGAGTTCGCCGGGCCGCGCCGAGACGTGCAGTTTCCAACCGTGTTCCACCGCCGGCATCCGCGGGTCGGTCAGGTACGACCAGACGTCGTCGGACCAACCGTGGCGGCCGGCGATGGAACCGGTCACCGTCAGGAGTTGAAGTCGCAGGCGAGGCGGGTGGTGGCGGTCACCCACGGGTCGGCGAGACACGCGGTGGCCTCGCGGTCGGCACGGTCGTCGTCCTCGAACACGATGGTCTCGTCGTCGACCACCAGCGGACCCGCGTCGCGGATCTCCTCGGTCATGGTTCCGGGCATGTGTCGCCTCCAGCTCTTGTCGTGCCTCCGGTGAGGGTGCGGGTCGCGGCCGCTGCGGACGCTCAGGCCCGAGCGGGCCGTCCTCCCGAACCACGAAGGTAGGGAGGAACGTTCCGCCTGACAAGGGGTCAGGACGCATCAACTCCACTTCCCACACACATCCATGGAGGAGTCGTGGACATGCCGCTGGTCGCTGCCGCCGCCCGGCTCAGGAGCTGACGCCGACCGCGTGCCGGAAGCTCGTCGGGTCGGTGACCAGGTCCAGCATGGCCCGGGCGACGTCGGCGCGCGGGACGGAGGACCCGGCCGGCCCGGACTCGACGGCGTGCCGGTAGTGGCCCCGGCCCGGCCGGTCGGTCAGTCGCGGCGGGCGGACGGCCGTCCAGTCCAGGTCGCTGTCGCGCAGTACGCGCTCCATCGCCTCCAGGTCGGTGTACACGTCCCGGAGCGCCGCCCAGAGCAGCGGGCCGAAGGCCTTCGCGGCGAGGAGGGACTGCCCGGCCCCGGAGCGGTTGAGCGGGGCGGCGCTGACCACCAGGATCCGGCGGACCCCGACAGCCGCCATCGCGGTGGCAGCCGCGCGGGCGGAGTTCGAGGCGGGCTTGAGCGGGTCCTTCCGGCCGGCCTGGCCGAGGCCGGAGAGGACGGCGTCGACGCCCTCGATCACCGGCTTCAGGGAGGCGGGGTCGAGGGCGTCGGCCCGGACCACGGTCAGCCGGTCGTGCCGGACGGAAAGGCGGGCCGGGTCGCGGACCGCGGCCGTGACCTGGTGCCCGTCGGCGAGGGCGAGGGTGACCAGGTGGCGGCCGATGCCGCCGGTGGCGCCCAGAACGGCGAGTTTCATGACCCCTCCCAGGGGGTGGGTGAGTGCTCACTTCTTCTCCTTCCCAGGGTGAGTGAGTGCTCACCCACCTGTCAAGGTAGGCTGGAGCCATGACGAACGAGGGGACGCACGAGGACGAACGGCCGCTGACCGGAGCGGCGCTGACCAGGGCGCGGGTGCTGGACGCCGCCGCCCGGCTGATCGGTACGGTCGGGCTGGTCCGGGCCACCACCAAGGAGATCGCCCGGGAGGCCGGCTGCTCGGAGGCGGCGCTCTACAAGCACTTCCGGGACAAGGAGGACATCTTCGTCCGGGTCCTGCGGGAACGCGCCCCCCGGCTGGCCGCCGCCGTCGCCGAACTCCCCGACCGGGCCGGGCAGGGCACGGTGCGCGAGCACCTGGAGGCGGTGGTCATGGTCGCCGTGCCGTTCTACCGGCAGTCGCTCCCGATGGCCGGCGGGCTGCTCGCCAGCCCCGAGCTGCTCGCCGCCCATCGCCGCAAACTCGACAACGCGGGCCCGCACCACGTCAGTTCACGCCTGGCGGACTACCTGCGGGCCGAACAGCGGCTCGGCCGGGTCGCCGCCGACGTCGACCCGGACGCCGCCGCGATGCTGCTGATCGGCGGCTGCTTCCACCGCGCCTTCCTGGAGGTCTTCTACGCCGGCGAGGGCCCGGCCGAGGCGCTGCGCCCCGCCGCCCTGGACGACTTCGCCACGGCGACGGTCCGGGCCGTGCTCGGCGGCATCCAGGCCCCGGCGGCCTGAGCCCGGCGTTCAGACGTCGGGGACAGCCGGATACGGGTACCCGGACCGAGGGCCCGTATCCGGCTGAACGCTTCGGCGGCGGGTCAGCGCTGGAGGGTGAGGAGGCCCGGCCGCCACGGCAGTTGGTCGTAGGGACCGGTCGCGGTGGGGGACTTGCCCTGGTAGAGGAGCTGGAGGTGGCAGGGGTCGACGGTCATGGTCTGGTCGGGGTTGTTGCGGACCAGGTCGCCGTGGCTGATGTCGTCGGTCCAGGTGGCGCCGCTGTTGGCCCTGCCGGCGAAGGGGTGGTCCTCGGTGGCGGCCTGCGGGGTCCACTGGCCGTCGAGGCTGGTGGCGGTGAAGGAGCGGAAGTAGCGCTGCTCGTTCGCGCCCCGGGCCTCGACGATCATCAGGTACTGGTTCTGGCCCTGGACCTTGTAGACCTGCGGTGCCTCGAAGAGGTTCTTCACCGTGTCGCTCATGACGGTGGTGTAGGAGGAGCCGAAGTTGCCGGGGAAGTTGCCGATGGGCATGCTCGCGCGGTAGATGCTGCCGTTGTCACCGGCGAAGAACAGGTACATGTTCCGGTCGTCGGCGATCAGGGTCTGGTCGATCGGGGCGGCGCCGGGGATGCCGCCGGTGAACAGCGGCTGCGGCGCCGACCAGCCGTTGGGGTTGGTGGGATCGCTGGAGGTGCGGTAGATGAAGGGCCACTGACCCCACTGGTACGCCAGCACCCAGATGTTCCTGGGCGCGAAGTAGAACAGCGTGGGCGCCACCGCGGGCTGGCTCATCCCGACCTGTCCGGTCGAGGCCATGTCCGACCAGTTGGTGAACGGGCTGAACATCATCGAGCCGTACGACGACCCGTTCACGTTCGACGCGTAGACCAGGTGCTTGCCGTTGACCACCACGTCGGTGAAGTCCTTGACCGAGGCCCATCCGTTCGCCGGCTGCGCCAGCGCACCGGTCGACGACCAGCGGTACGTCGACGGCAGGGAGCAGTTGCCGCCCGGCGGGGTCGAGGTCCCGGACAGGCCCGACCACTTCTGGTTGCCGCCGCCGTTGCACGTCCAGATCTCGACCGCCGTGCCGTTGGCCGTACCGGCGCCCGTGACGTCCAGGCACAGTCCGGACTCCACGCCGACGATCGTGCCGTCGGAGTTCACCCGCCACTGCTGGTTCGCGCCGCCGCTACAGGTCCAGATCTGCACCCGGGTACCGGCCGTGGTGGCATGGCCCGGCACGTCCAGGCACTTGCCGCCGTACACGGTCAGCTGGTTGTCGGAGGTCGACGTCCACAGCTGGTTGGTGCCGCCGGAGCAGTCGTAGATCTGCAGGGACGTGCCGTCGGCCTGGCCGGAGTTCGGCACGTCGAGACACCGACCGGAACCCGCACCGCGCAAGGCGCCGCCGGCGTCCGCCTGAGCGGGGGTTGCGACGAGCAGCGCCGCCAGCGCCGCCACGACCGCGACCACGGCGGTGAGCACCGCGGACAGCGGCCTGCGGCTGGAACTTCGTTCGTGCATGGGGATCTCCTTCGGAAACGGATGGAGCCGGCACCCGGCTCTGTCATCGCTCACCTGCGCGGGCGCGCGCCTGCCGTGGGCGCGCACCCGCGCAGCTCAGCTCAGTTGACGTTCCAGTGCTGGTTGGCGCCGCCGTTGGAGTCCCAGACCTGGACGGGCGTGCCGTTGGCGGTCTGGCCGCCGGGGAGTTCCAGGGCGCGGCCGCTGGCGATGTTGGTCAGCGTGTACGAGCCGTCGCCGTTGCGGTCGAGCCGCCAGTGCTGGTTGGCGCCGCCGCTGGAGTCCCAGACCTGCATCTTCGTCCCGTTGCCCGTCTGGTCGCCCGGCTCGTCCAGGGCACGGCCGCTGGCGATGTTGGTCAGCGTGTACGAGCCGTCGCCGTTGCGGTCGAGCCGCCACTGCTGGTTGGCGGCACCGCCGGCGTCCCAGACCTGGAGCGGGGTGCCGTTGCCGTTCTGTCCTGCGGGCTCGTCGAGGACGCGTCCGGCGGCCACGTCGGAGAGCGTGTACACGGTGCCGGAGACGATGCCGCCGCCCGGTGTGCCGCTGCCGCCGCCACCCAGGGCGGTGAGGACCGCACCGTAGGCGGCCTTCCTGGTGCCGTTGCCGTCGAACAGCAGCGGGTGCTCACCGCTGCGCCAGGAGTCGCTGTCGCGGATGCCCCACACCGTGATGCCCGTGCAGCGGGCGACGCCGAGGCAGGCCCGGACGGTGTCGGCGTACCCGGTGGCGGGTGCCTGGGCGATGTCGAGCTCGGTGATCTGGACGTCCACGCCGAGCGCGGCGAAGTTGGCCAGGGTGGTCCGGAAGCTCGCCGGCGGGCCGCCCGCGCCGAAGTGGCTCTGGAAGCCGACGCAGTCGATGGGGACGCCGCGGGACTTGAAGTCCTTGATCATGCGGTAGACGCCCTGGGTCTTGGCGTCGGACCAGTTCTCGATGCTGTAGTCGTTGTAGCAGAGCTTGGCCGAGGGGTCGGTGTTCCGCGCGGTGCGGAACGCCTCCTCGATGAAGCCGTCGCCGAGCACGTTCTGGAACACGGAACCGCGGTGCCGGCCGCTGCCGTCGTCGGCGAAGGCCTCGTTGACGACGTCCCAGGCGTAGATCCTGCCCTTGTAGTGGGTCATCTCGGTGGCGATGTGGTTGTCCATCACGCCGCGCAGGGTGTTGGCGTCGCCGATGGAGCCGACCCAGGAGGGGAGTTGCGAGTGCCAGACGAGGGTGTGGCCGCGCATCCGCTGGCCGTGCGCGGAGGCGTGGCCGACGATCGAGTCGGCGGGGCCGAAGTTGAAGTTGCCGCGGGACGGTTCGACGGTGTCCCACTTCATCTCGTTCTCCGGGGTGACCATGGTGAACTCGCGGTCCGCGATCGCGGTGTACGCGGGGTCGCCGAGCCGGCCCGAGGCCACTGCCGTGCCGAAGTAGCGGCCGCTGTCGGCTGCTGCCGCGCCCAGCGTGGTCGCGCCGGCGGCCTGGGCCGCGGGGCTCGCGGTGACGGCGGGGACCGAGCCGGCGAGCACGCATGCGGCTGCCGTCAGGGTCTTGCGGAGGAGGGGTTTCCTGGTGAGCCATGACATGACGGATCGTTCTCCTTGGGTGGGGAGGGCTGTGCACCGGTCGGGGGAGCCGGGGCGCCGTCCTGGCGGGTGGGCGCGTGCTACCCGGCGGACCGTTCCTGCTGGCGGACCGTTCCTGCCGGGCGGAGCGGGGCGCGGGTCCGCGATGTGGTGCCTGGTCCTGCCGTTCGGCACCTTCGGTTAGCGTTAACAATTCACGGCAGCCCCGGTGGCCGAGACGTTTCAGGGTCCAGCGGTCGTTCCATGAGGTGCCGGTTCGTGGTGGGGGATGTTCACGGAGGTGATCCGTTCTGCCGACGGGTGGGGGCCCAGCTCTGCGCCGGCGACGGGCCGCGAGGGTGGGGGCGGCCGGACGGCGTCGCGCGGTGGTGCGCGGAGCCGGCTCGGCGTCAACAAGACCGCGCCCGTGAGTGGTTGGCGCACGGGGCCGGGGCGCCAAGGCCACTCGGACTTGTCGACGGCGCCAGTGTTGGCCTGAGCCCGACAAGTTGTCAACGCTTTCGACTGAAACAGCGATAGTTTCGCGATCCGTATCGGTGCTCGTCGAGGCCCGCTCGCGGGCGCGGACGTCCGCGCCGCTCCGTTCAGGGCCGGCTGGGCGCCACGGCGCTGGAGCGCACCACCAGGGTGGTCGACAGTTCGAGGCGGGTGGGGGCCGCCGGTGCCGCCCCGGCGCGGAGGGAGAAGATCAGGCGGGTCGCCTGTTCGGCCATCTCGCGCAGAGGCTGCCGGACGGTGGTCAGCGCGGGGCTGGTCCACTGCGCGATGTCCAGGTCGTCGTAGCCGACCACGGACAGGTCCTCGGGGACGCGCAGGCCGCGGACCCGGGCGGCCTCCATGACCCCGAGCGCCTGCAGGTCGCTGCCGGCGAAGATCGCGGTGGGCCGGTCGGGGAGCTCCAACAGCCGTCCGGCCCGGGCGAATCCGCCCTCGGCGTGGAAGTCGCCGAAGGCGGTCAGCGCGGGGTCGACCACCAGCCCGGCCATGGTCATCGCGGAGCGGTAGCCGTCCAGTCGGGCCAGGGAGCAGAGGGTGTCCTCGGGGCCGGTGACGATGGCGATGCGCCGGTGGCCGAGCTCGATCAGGTGCCGGGTGGCGGCGAGGCCGCCGGCCCAGTTGGCCGAGCCCACCGAGGGCACGTCCGGATCGGGGTTGCCGGCCGGGTCGACGATCACGAACGGGATGGAGCGCGCGCGCAGTTGGCGCTTGAACTCGGGCGGCAGGCTGGAGAAGACCAGGACGACACCGAGGGGGCGCCGACGCAGCACCGCCTCGATCCACTCCGGCCCGGGGGCGTGGCGCGAACCGCTGTGGGTGACCACGACCGCCGCGCCGTGCTCGTTCGCCACGGCCTCGACGCCACGAAGGAGTTCCATCGCCCAGAGGCTGTCGAGCTCGTGGAAGACGATCTCGACGAGGGGTGCCTCACCGCCGCCACGCGCGGCGCGCCGGTAGTCGTGGTCGCTCAGGACCTGCTCGACGCGGACGCGGGTGGGCGCCGAGACGTCGGTACGTCCGTTGAGGACCTTCGAAACCGTCGAAACGGAGACCTCGGCCTCCCGCGCGATGTCCGCGAGGGTCACTCGTCCCAGTTCATCGCCCTTGTCCATGGGGGCAGCATAAGGCACGCGTGGCACACGGCAGTTGGCCCATCGCGCCGCAGTATCCCCCCGCTCCGGGGGGTTGACCCGAAACATGTCCGCAACCTAGCGTCCCGGCCATGCGGTTATTTCGAGAATCGGGCCGAAACTTTAGGGGATCCCTGATGAAGAGACGCGCTCTCGCTGTGGCCATCGGCCTGGCCGCGGTCATGGCGGGGACGACCGCCTGCGGCAGCGGCGGGACCTCCTCCGCCGGCGGGAACTCGGGCACGATCCACGTGCTGGTCTACGGGGACGCCAGCAACAAGGTCGAGAAGCAGCTGGTCGAGACCTTCAACAGGACGTCGAACATCAAGGCCGTCCTGGACACCATCCCCGGCGCGGACTACCAGGCCAAGCTCAACACCGTCATCAACACCCCCCAGGCGCCGGACGTCTTCTTCAACTGGGGCGGCGGCAGTATCCAGCCGTACGTGAAGTCCGACCTGCTGCTCCCGCTGGACGACATGATCGCCGCGGACCCGGGACTGAAGAGCAACTTCCTGCCCTCGGTGTTCAACACCGCGGTGATCGACGGCAAGTCCTACGGCATTCCGATGCGCGGCACCCAGCCCGTGCTGCTGTTCACCAACAGGAAGGTGCTGGCCGACGCCGGCCTGAGCGCCCCGAAGACCTGGGACGACCTGCTGGGCGTCGTCCGGGCGCTCAAGGCCAAGGGCATCACCCCGATCGCCCTCGGCGGCGGCGACCAGTGGCCGACCCTGATGTGGTACGAGTACGTCTTCGACCGCGTCGCGGGCCCCGAGCTGTTCCAGAAGGCGCTCTCCGGTGACCGGAGCGCCTGGGGGAGCGAGGACGCCAGGAGGGCCCTGGGCATGCTCAAGCAGCTGGTCGACGCCGGGGCGTTCGGCTCGAACTTCGACTCGGTCAAGTTCACCGACGGCGGCTCCCCGGCCCTGCTGGCCAAGGGCAAGGCGGGCTTGGAGCTGATGGGCTCCTGGGAGTACGCCACCCAGCGGGACGCCAACCCCGACTTCGCCAGGAGCGGCCTCGGATACGGCAGCTTCCCCGGCATCGCCGGCGGCAAGGGCGACCCGGCCGACGTGGTCGGCAACACCAACAACTTCTACTCGGTGCTGAAGAAGAGCAAGCACCCCGAGGCGGCGGCCGCCTTCCTGAAGCTCATGTACTCCGACGAGTTCGTGAAGGCGCAGCTGGCGATCGGCAACCTGCCGACCACCACCAACACCGAGCAGTTCCTCGCCACCGCGGACAACCCCGACTACTCGAAGTACCAGTACGACCTGGTCAAGGCCGCCCCGTCGTTCCAGCTGTCCTGGGACCAGGCGTACCCGCCGGCCGCCAACGCGCCGATCCACACCGCCGTCCAGCAGTTCTTCGACGGCAAGCTCGACGTGGACGGCTTCATCAAGGCCATGCAGGCCCTCCCCGCCTCCTGAGACGGATCGCCATGAGTGCTTCCTCCTCGGTGTCCGGGTACGGTCGCCGTCTGCGGGCGCGGCCGCGCCGGACCGGCGTCGGGGTGACCCGCCCGGGCCTCGCCTGGGCCCTGCCCGCGACCGTGTTCTTCCTGCTGTTCGCGCTGCTGCCGCTGGTCCTGGTGGCGGTGCTCTCCTTCACCAGCTGGAACGGCGTCGACGCCCCCCGGTTCAACGGCATCGCCAACTGGACCAAGCTGCTGCACGACCCGGTGATGACGCGGAGCATCGGCCTGACCCTGGTGCTGACCGCGGCCGGCGTGGTCGTGCAGACCCCGGTGAGCATCCTGCTGGGCGTGTGGGCGGCCGGCCCCCAACGCAACCGAGCCGTGCTGTCCGCGATCTTCTTCGTCCCGCTGCTGCTGTCCGCGACCGCGGTCTCGGTGGTCTGGCGCGCCATCCTCGACCCCAACTTCGGTGTGCCGTCCCAGCTGGAATGGCTGTTCGGCGACGGCAATCTGATGGGTAGTCAGGGCAGTGCCATCGCGGTGCTCACCTTCGTCGGCATGTGGCAGTGGACGCCCATGCACGCGCTGCTCTACCAGGGCGGCGCCCGGGCGATCCCCCAGGTGCTCTACCAGGCCGCGTCGATCGACGGCGCCGGCAAGGTGCGGCAGTTCCGGCACATCACCCTGCCGCAGCTGCGCAACACCGTGATCACGTCGGTGGTCCTGATGCTGGTCGGCGGCCTCACCACCTTCGACACCGTCCTCATCCTCACCCAGGGCGGCCCCGGCACCGACACCACCAACAGCGCCTACTACATGTACCAACAGGCCTTCAAGAGCTTCGACTTCGGCGCCGGCTCGGCCATCGCCCTGGTCCTGGTGGTGGTCGCCACCCTGGTCTCGCTCGTCGTCGTGCGCCTGTCCGGCTACGACAGGATGCGCAGCACCGCGGAGGGACTCTGATGCGACGGCGTCCCAACCACCTCGCCGGGCTCGGCTCGCTGATCTGGCTGGCCCTGGTCGGATTCCCGCTGTACGTCCTGCTGATCGCGACGTTCCGGACCCGCTCCGACTACTCCTCGCGGGGGCCGCTCACCTTCCCCGCGCGGCTGACCCTGCAGAACTACCTCGACGACTTCTCCAACGGCTTCGGCCGGGACTTCCTCAACACGCTCCTCGTCACCGTGAGCGTGGTCGCGATCGTGCTGCTCGTGGTGCCCCCGCTCGCCTACGCGATCGTGCGGGCCCGGGGCAGGACCATCGGCACGGTCTTCCGGATCTTCCTGCTGGGGCTGGCGATCCCGGCCCAGGCCGTGATCGTGCCGATGTTCTACGTCATCAGCAAGGCCGGCCTCTACGACAACCTGCTCGGCATCATCCTGCCCACCGCGGCGTTCTGCCTGCCGGTGTGCACGCTGGTCCTCACCGGCGCCATGCGGGACATCGCCGGCGAGCTCTACGAGGCCATGGCCATGGACGGCGCCACCCCCGGGCGGGTGTTCTGGCAGCTGGTGCTGCCGCTGTCCCGGGGCGGCCTCTCGTCCGTCGTGGTCTTCGCCGCGCTGCAGGCGTGGAACGGCTTCCTGTTCCCCCTGATCCTCACCCAGTCGGAGCGCACCAAGGTGATCACCCTGGGCCTGTACGACTTCCAGACCGAGCACGGCGTCGACGTGCCCGGCCTGCTCAGCGCCGTCGTGCTGTCGACCCTCCCCGTCTTCATCGTCTACCTGTTCGCCCGACGCGCCTTGGTCCAAGGCCTCATGGGCGTCGGAGGAAAGTGACCGGCACTATGAACCTGGCCGTCCCGCCCCCCGCTGCGACCACCCGCTGGCGCGACCGCTCGCTCAGCCCCGAGGAGCGTGCGGACGCGGTGCTCGCCGAGATGACGCTGCCGGAGAAGCTGGCCCAGCTCGTCGGCGTCTGGGTCGGCGCCTCCGACGAGGGCGGCGACGTCGCCCCGCACCAGCACGACATGGAGGAGCCGCCCGCCCTCGACGACCTGCTCCCCTTCGGATTGGGCCAGTTGACCCGGCCCTTCGGCACGGTGCCGGTCGACCCGGCGCTGGGCGCGCTCTCCCTGGCCCGCAGCCAGCAGCGCATCGCCGCCGCGAACCGGTTCGGCATCCCCGCCCTCGCGCACGAGGAGTGCCTGGCCGGCTTCGCCGCCTGGGGCGCCACCGCCTACCCGGTGCCGCTCTCCTGGGGAGCCACCTTCGACCCGGACCTGATCCGGCGGATGGCCGCGGCCATCGGCCGCGACCTGCGCGCGGTCGGCGTCCACCAGGGCCTCTCCCCGGTCCTCGACGTCGTTCGCGACGCCCGCTGGGGCCGGGTCGAGGAGACCATCGGCGAGGACCCCTACCTGGTCGGCACGGTGGCCACCGCCTACGTGCAGGGCCTGGAGTCGGCGGGGATCGTCGCCACGCTCAAGCACTTCGCCGGGTACTCGGCCTCGCGCGCCGGACGCAACCTCGCCCCGGTGGGCATGGGCACGCGGGAGCGCGCCGACGTGATCCTGCCGCCCTTCGAGATGGCGGTGCGCGAGGGCCGGCCCCGTTCGGTCATGCACGCCTACACCGACACCGACGGCGTCCCCTCGGCCGCCGACGAGGAGCTGCTGACCGGACTGCTGCGCGACACCTGGGGCTTCGAGGGGACCGTGGTCGCCGACTACTTCGGCATCGCCTTCCTCAAGGTGCTGCACGGCGTCGCCGGAGACTGGGCCGAAGCCGCCGCACTCGCCCTGGCCAGCGGTGTGGACGTGGAACTGCCCACCGTCAAGACCTTTGGTGAGCCGCTGCTGCGCGCCGTCGAGGACGGGACGGTGCCCGAGGCGCTGGTCGACCGGGCGCTGCGCCGGGTGCTGGTGCAGAAGGCCCAACTCGGTCTGCTGGACGAGGACTGGGACGCCGTCCCGGCGGCGCTCGTCGGCCGGCCGCTGGACGATCCGCACACGCTGCGCGGCTCGGTCGACCTGGACCGCCCGGAGAACCGCGCCCTGGCCCGGGAGATCGCCGAGCAGGCCGTGGTGCTGCTGCGCAACGACGGCACCCTGCCGCTGCGCCGCCCCCGCCGGATCGCGCTGATCGGCCCCAACGCCGACACCCCGACCTCGGTGCTGGGCTGCTACGCCTTCCCGGTGCACGTCGGCAGCCAGCACCCCGGGATCCCGGTCGGCATCGAACTGCCCACGCTGTACCAGGCGTTGGCGGCCGAGTTCCCCGACAGCGAGATCCGGACGGCGGCCGGGGCGAGCGTCGACGGGCTCGACACGTCCGGCTTCGCCGAGGCCGTCGAGGCGGCCCGGCAGGCCGATGTCGTGATCGTCGCCCTCGGCGACCGGGCCGGCCTGTTCGGGCGCGGCACCAGCGGCGAGGGCTGCGACGTCGAGTCCCTCGAACTGCCCGGGGTCCAGCAGCAGTTGCTCGACGCGCTGCTGGACAGCGGCAAGCCGGTCGTGCCGGTGCTGCTCGCCGGCCGCCCCTACGCGCTGGGCCGCGCGGTGACCGAGGCGGCGGCCCTGGTGCAGACCTTCTTCCCCGGCGAGGCCGGCACCGAGGCGATCGCCGCCGTGCTCAGCGGCCGCACCAACCCCTCGGGCCGGCTGCCGGTCAGCATCCCGGCCCGGCCGGCCGTGCAGCCCTCCACCTACCTCGCCGCCCGCCTGGCCGGACCCAGCGAGGTGTCCAGCACCGACCCGAGCCCCGCGTTCGGATTCGGGCACGGCATCGGCTACACCACGTTCGCCTGGACCGACCTGGAGGTGGAGCAGGCCGCCGCCACGACCGACGGCGAGCTCGGCCTCGCCTTCACCCTGCGCAACACCGGTGAGCGGAGCGGCAGCGAGACCGTCCAGCTCTACCTGCACGACCCCGTCGCCTCCGTCGTCCAGCCGGTCCTGCGGCTGATCGGCTACCGGCGGATCACCCTCGACGCGGGGGAGCGGACCAGAGTATGGGTCCGCGTCCCCGCCGACCTCGCGTCCTTCACCGGGCGCGACGGCCGACGCATCGTCGAGCCCGGCGAACTGGAGCTGCGGGTCGCCGCCTCCAGCACCGACGTCCGGCTCACCGCCACCGTCCGACTCGACGGCCCGGTCCGCGTCCTGGACCACACCCGGCGCCTGCACGCGGACTTCCACCGCACCTGACCCGCCACCGCGCCGGCCGCCGCCGGAACCTTCCCCCACACTCCTGGCAGACCCGACGGAGAGGTCCGATGTTCCGATCCCGCTCGTTACCTTCCCGCCTCCTGGGCATCGTCGCCGCGCTCGGCCTCGCGGTCGGCCTGAGCCTGCAGGCCGTGCCCCGGGCCGCAGCCACCCCGCAGGCAGCCACTCCCAGGGCCGCCGCCGCGCTGACGCAGATCACGGACTTCGGCACCAACCCGACCGGTCTGCTGATGCACCTGTACGTCCCGAACAACGTCCGGGCCAACCCGCCGATCCTGCTGGCCCTGCACGGGTGCCAGGGGTCGGGGCCCTACCTGTACTCCAGCACCGACTTCGCCTCGCTGGCCGACCGGTACGGGTTCCTCGTCATCTACCCCTCGACGAACCCGGGCGGAAGCTGCTGGGACGTCTCCTCCGACCAGGCGCTGACCCGCAACGGCGGCAGTGACCCGGTCGGGCTCCGGTCGATGATCGCCTACACGGAGCAGCACTACGGCGGCAACGCCGACGCCGTGTACGTGACGGGTGAGTCGTCGGGCGGGATGATGACCAACGTGATGCTCGCCGACTACCCCGATGTGTTCAAGGCGGGCGCGGCGTTCATGGGAGTGCCCTACCACTGCTTCCGCACCGGCTCCGTACGCGGCTGGAACCCGGACTGCGCCCAGGGCAAGGTGTCCATGAGCCCGCAACAGTGGGGCGGGCTGGTCCGCACCACGGGGGATCCCGGCTACACCGGTCCGCGTCCGCGGGTGCAACTGTGGCACGGCACCGCCGACCCGATCCTGAGCCACAACGACCTCGGTGAAGAGATCAAGCAGTGGACCGACGTCCTCGGCGTGAGCCAGAGCCCGTCGGCCACGGATACCCCAGCGGCGAACTGGACCCGTACGCGGTACGACAACAGCGCCGGCACCACCCAGGTCGAGGCGTACAGCATCGCCGGGGCCGGGCACCAACTGCCTGTCCAGGGAACCGCGATGGCCGCCGACGCGATCCACTTCATGGGTCTGGACGCGGGCTCCGCCGGCGGCGGCACGGGCGGCACGGGCGGCACGAGCGGCACGAGCGGCGCGCTGCATGCGGTGGACGCGGGCAAGTGCCTGACCGACGCGAACAACGCGACGCTGGGCACCCAGCAGCAGATCCGCACCTGCGACGGCGGCGCCAACCAGCGCTGGACCCGTACGGCGTCGAACCAGCTGACCGTGACCGTCGGCGGCAGCACCCTGTGCCTGGACGCCGACGCCAGGGGCACCACCGACGGCACCAGGGTGGTCGTCTGGTCCTGCAACGGCCAGGCCAACCAGCAGTGGCGGCTGAACTCGGACGGCACCGTCACCGGGGTGCAGTCGGGGCTCTGCCTGGACGTGGCCGGCCTGGCCACCGCCGACGGCACGCCCGTCCAGCTGTGGAGCTGCAGCGGCGGCAGGAACCAGCAGTGGACGCTCGGATGACCGGACGACGCCGCGGGCGTGCCGGTCGCGGTGCCCCGCTGCGGCCGTAACGCGCGGTCATGGGGTGCGGCACAGGCGGCCGCGCGCGACGGCCGGAGGTCTCCTGGGGCAGGTCGCCGTCGAGCGCGCCGCGGCCGGTGTCGGGTGGTCTGCCCGGCACCGGCCACGTCCGCACGGCTCCCCGTGGAGTGCTAACCGCCGGTCGGCGGGTGCAGCTCGCCGGTCCGGGCGACCCGGGCGTACCAGTGGGCGCTGGACTTCGGGGTGCGGGCCTGGGTGGGGTAGTCGACGTGGACCAGGCCGAACCGCTTCTCGTAGCCGTACGCCCACTCGAAGTTGTCGAGCAGGGACCAGGCGAAGTAGCCGCGCAGGTCCGCGCCGTCGGTCAGCGCCCGGTGGGCGGCCGTCAGGTGAGCGTGGAGATAGGCGGTGCGTTCCGGGTCGTCGACCGTGCCGTCCTCGCCGATCTCGTCGTGGTAGGCCGCGCCGTTCTCGGTGACCATCAGGGGCAGGTCCGGGTGGCTGTGGGCCAGTCCGGTCAGCAGCTGGTGCAGGCCGGTGGGGTCGACGACCCAGCCCATCGCGGTCTGCTCGCCCGGTGCCTGGTGGAAGCCGACCCGGTCGGCGCCCGGCCAGGGGGAACCGGTGCCGGCGCCGTGGCCGTCCTCGCGTGCGGGGGCGGTGCCCTCGGCGGCGGAGACGACGGTGGTGGTGTAGTAGTTGACGCCCAGCCAGTCCAGCGGCTGGTGGATCTCCTTCGTGTCGCCGGCCCGGACGAACGCCCAGTCGCTGAGGTGGGCCGTGTCGGCCAGCAGGTCCTCCGGGTAGGCGCCCTCCAGCATCGGGCCGAGGAAGACCCGGTTGCCGACGGCGTCGATCCGGCGCACGGCGTCCTGGTCGGCGGCGGACGGGGTGAGCGGGCGCAGCGCGTGCAGGTTGAGCGAGACCGACAGCTGCGCGCTGGCGGGCAGCAGGTCGCGCAGTGCCGTGGCGGCCAGGCCGTGGCCGAGGTTGAGGTGGTGGGCGGCCCGCAGGGCGGCCACCGGGTCGGTGCGGCCGGGGGCGTGGACGCCGGCGCCGTAGCCGAGGAAGGCGCTGCACCAGGGCTCGTTGAGGGTGGTCCAGTGCTCGACCCGGTCGCCGAGGGCCTCGCCCACCAGCGCGGCGTACTCGGCGAACCGCTCGGCGGTCGTGCGTTCGGGCCAGCCGCCGGCCGACTCCAGCTCCTGCGGGAGGTCCCAGTGGTAGAGCGTGGCGACGGGGGTGATCCCGTTGGCGAGCAGCTCGTCGGTGAGGCGGCGGTAGAAGTCCAGGCCCTGCTGGACGACCGGGCCGCGGCCGGTGGGCTGGACGCGCGGCCAGGAGACGGAGAAGCGGTAGGCGGTCAGCCCGAGTGCGGCCATCAGCCGGACGTCCTCGCGGAAGCGGTGGTAGTGGTCGGCCGCGACCTCGCCGGTGTGGCCCCGGAAGACCTTGCCGGGGGTGCGGCAGAAGGTGTCCCAGATCGAGGCGGTGCGGCCGTCCTCGGCGGCGGCGCCCTCCACCTGGTAGGCGGAGGTGGCCGCGCCCCAGAGGAAGCCGGCCGGGAACCGGTGGACGGTGGGGGAGTCGGACATGGGGTCCCTTCTCGGGGCGGGTTTCGAGCGGGGTTCGGTTCTTGACGTCGAGCGGGGTTCGGTTCTTGACGTCGAGCGGGGTTCAGTTCTTGACGGCGCCGGCGGTGATGCCGCCCACGATGTGTCTGCCCAGCAACGCGAAGACCAGTAGCAGCGGCACGGTGGAGATGAGCGCGCCGGTCAGCACGATCGCCTGGTCGACGCTGTGGTTGCCCGACCCAAGGCCGGCGAGCGCGACCTGGAGGGTGGGGTTGCCGTCCGGGGTGAGGGCGATGAAGGGCCAGAAGAAGTCGTTCCAGGCCTGGACGAAGACCAGCATGCCGAGGACGGCCATGGCCGGCCGCGCCACCGGGAACACCACGTGCCAGACGATCCGCAGGCTGTGCGCGCCGTCCACCCGGGCGGCCTCGACCAGCTCCACCGGCAGGGCCTCGACCAGGTACTGCCGCATGAAGAAGACCCCGAACGCGGCGACCAGCGAGGGCAGCACGACCGACTGCAGCTGGTCCACCCAGCCCAGGTCCGTGATGATCCGGTATAGCGGGATGACGCTGAGCTGCGGCGGGACGGTCATGGTGGCGACGACCACGGCGAGCAGCACGTTGCGGCCCCGGAAGGGCAGTTTGGCGAAGGCGAACCCGGCCAGGGTGGCGAACAGCACGGTGGACAGGGCCACCAGCCCGGCCACGACCGTGGTGTTGACCAGCGCCCGGCCCATGTGGACCTGGTTCCAGGCGAAGGCCAGGTTGTCGAACAGGTGCGGGCCCGGCAGCAGCGGCGCGGGTGCCTCGACCACCCGTTCGCCCGAGTGCGAGGCGGCGACCAGGTTCCAGTACAGCGGGAAGAGCGAGACCAGCGCGGCGAGCCCGAGCAGGACGTAGGTCAGCGGGCCGGCGTGGTGCTGGCGCCCGGCGGACGGACGCCACCGGGTACGGGTCGTGGATGCGGTGGTCATGGTTCAGCCCCTCCCGCGAGGGCGGCGGACACGGACGACGAGCGCCTGCACGGCGCCCATGGACAGCAGGAGCAGCAGCATCACCCAGGCGATCGCGGAGGCCTGGCCGAGCGCCCCGGTCACCCAGCCCTTCTCGTACATCAGCAGGCTGAGCGTCTGGAACTGGTTGCCGCTGCCGCCGCTGACTCCCAGGCTGCCGCCGAACAGCAGGGGCTCGCCGAAGAGTTGGGTGGCACCGATGGTGGACACCACGATGGTGAACAGGATGGTCGGGCGGATCGAGGGGATGGTGACGCTGAGGAACTGCCGGGCCCGGGAGGCCCCGTCGAGCGCCGCCGCCTCGTACAGGTCCGGTGGGACGGCCTGCATGGCGGCGAGGTAGATCAGCGCGTTGTAGCCCGTCCAGCGCCAGGTGACGATCGCCGAAATGGCGATCTGCGCGGGCCACTTGGAGGACTCCCAGTCCACCGGGTGGAAGCCCGCCCAGCCGATCACGGTGTTGATCAGCCCGTAGTCGCTGTTGAACAGCTGGGCGAAGACCAGCGTGGCGGCGGCGATCGAGGTCGCGTACGGCGCCAGCACCGCGACCCGCAGGAAGCCCCGGCCGCGCATCGTGTAGTTGAGCAGGTGGGCCAGGCCCAGGGCCAGCAGCAGCTGTGGCACGGTGGAGATCGCGCCGATGGTGAAGGTGTTGCCGAGGGCGTTCCAGAAGAAGTCGCTGTCCCACAGGTCGGTGTAGTTGCGCAGGCCGAGCCACTGGGCCTGGCCGCCGAGCTCGACCCGGTGCAGGGAGAGCCAGCCGGTGTAGACCAGCGGGAAGAGGCCGAAGGCCGCGAAGCAGAGGAAGAACGGCGCGACGAAGGCGTACGGCGCGGCGCGGACGTCCCAGCGGTGCAGTCTGCTGCGCCAACGTGGGCCGGCCGCTGGGGTATCGGGGGCGATGAGGTCCACGTGACTACTTCTGGATCTTGTCGTCGATCAGCTTGTTGACGTTGGCCCACGCCTGCGCGGGATCGGTGCCGCGCTGCTCGATGTCGAGGATGCCGTTGTCGGTGATGAAGGTCTTCACCTGGCCGTCCCAGCGGCTGATCGGCACGGCCTGGATGCCGGCGGCGGCCTCCGAGTAGATCCGGCCGACCGGGGTGTCGCCGAAGAACGGCAGGGTGGCGTTGCGGACGGCGGGGGAGGAGAGGGTCTCCTTGGTGGAGGGGATGTTGCCGTTGACGGCGAAGACCTTCGCGTGCTGGGCGGGGGCGGTCAGCCAGGCGGCGAGTTCGGCGGCCTCCTTGACGTGCGGGCCGGACTTCGGGACGGCGAGGAAGGAGCCGCCCCAGTTGCCCGCCACCGGGGCGGGGGCGATGTCCCACTTGCCCTGGTTCCCGGGGCCGGCCTGCTCCTTGATGATCCCGGTCATCCAGCTCGGGCAGGCGACGGTGGCGAACCTGTTGTTCTTGAAGCCCGCGTTCCAGGTGCCCTTCTCGTCGAACTGCCGCAGTTTGGCGGTGAGTCCGCCGGTGGCCGCGCTGGTGGCGACGGACCAGGCCTTCTTCACCCCCGGGCTGTTCCGGTAGTCCAACTCGCCCTTGGCGTCCGCGTACTGGACCGGCTCGCTGGAGATGACGGCGTTGAACAGGCCGCTGGCCGAGTCATGGAAGGCGGTGCCCTCGGGCGCCTTCGCCTGGTAGGTGCGGCCGGTGTCCAGGAACTTGTCCCAGCTGCCGGCCCAGAGGGCACCGACCTGCGCGCGGTCGGTCGGCAGCCCGGCCTTGGCGAAGAGGTCCTTGTTGTAGCAGATCGCCATCGGGCCGATGTCGGTGCCGAGGCCGATGACCTTGCCGTCGGCTGTGGTGGCCTGCTTGACCTTCCAGTCCAGGAAGGCGCCGAGGTCCGCGCCGCCGGTCTTGCCGAGGTCCGCCCACTTGCCCGCCAGGGCGGGCCCGGTGGCCTCGGCGATGTAGCCGACCTCGACGGCCTGGATGTCGGCGAGGCCGCTGTCCCGGGAGAGCCGCAGCTTGAGCGTGTCCCAGTACTTCTGGCCGTCGGCCACGTTGGATTCGACGATCTTGATGCCGGGGTGCAGCTTCTCGTACTCGGCGTAGAGCTTGGCGCCGGTCTCGTTGTCGTAGCCGAAGGATCCGTAGGTGCCGATCCGCAGGGTGACGGTGGCGCCTGCGCCGCCGGCCTTCGTGCCGGTGCCGCTGCCGCAGCCGGCCAGCAGGGTGGCGCTCGCGGTCAGGGCGGCGAGCGCGGTGAGGCGCCGACGTCTGATGGTGATGGTGCCGGTGGTGCGCATTCCACTCTCCTCGTCCGGGGGTGGTGTCGTCCAGGGGTGGTGTCGTCCAGGGGTGGTGCGTGGGCTTGTCGGTGGCGGCCCATGGCACGCATGGGAGCGCTCCCATGCATGCTCGGAAGGTTCCTGCCTCAGCTCGGCCGGTGTCAAGAGATGAAGCCGAATTGCCCTCAGAAGCACCGCCGTTGGCAGGCCGCCGCCACTTCCTGAACGTGGCCGGACGATGGCGGTGCCGCGCCCCGGTGATCTACGATCCTCTGCCAAGCGGGCGCGAGACCGATGGTGGCGACGGAAGGCGCGTGGACAGTGGGCGGACGGCAGACCGGAAGGCCGACCCTGGAGGAGGTCGCGGCCCGGGCCGGGGTCGGGCGCGGCACGGTGTCCCGGGTGATCAACGGCTCGTCGCGGGTGAGCGAGCAGGCGAAGGAGGCGGTGGGCCGGGCGGTCGCGGAGCTGGGCTACGTGCCCAACCGGGCGGCCCGGGCGCTGGCCGGCAGCCGGACGGACGCGGTCGCGCTGGTCGTGCCGGAGACCGAGGCCCGGCTGTTCGCGGAGCCGTACTTCCTGGACATCATCCGCGGGGTGAGCGCCGAACTCGGCGCGGCGGACAAGCAGTTGCTGCTCACGCTGATCCGCACCGAGCAGGAGCGGCAGCGCTTCGAGCAGTACCTCGCCGCGCAGCGGGTGGACGGCGTGCTGCTGGTCTCCGTCCACCGGGACGACCCGCTGCCGGACCAGGTGCGCGCGCTGGGCCTGCCGGCCGTGCTGAACGGCCGCCGTTCGCCACAGGAGCCGGTGGCGTACGTCGACTCCGACAACGTGGGGGCCGGCCGCTCGGCGGTGGAGCACCTGGCCGGGCGCGGGCGGCGTCGCATCGCCACCATCACCGGCCCGCCGGACATGGACGCTGCCCAGGGCCGGTTGGCAGGCTACCGCCAGGGGCTGGCGGCGGCCGGGCTGCCGGCGGACGAACAGCTCGTCGCCACCGGGGACTTCACGGAGGACGGCGGCCGCCGGGCGATGCGGGAACTGCTGGAGCGCTGCCCCGAGCTGGACGCGGTGTTCGCCGCCTCCGACCTGATGGCCGTCGGAGCCCTCGCCGTCCTGCGCGCCAGGGGCCTGGACGTGCCCGGAGACGTCGCGCTGGTGGGCGTCGACGACTCGCCGGTGGCCCGCCACCTCGACCCGCCGCTGACCACCGTCCGCCAGCCGATCGAGCAGATGGGCCGCACGATGGCCGGGCTCCTGCTGCGGCAGATCGCGGGCGAGGACGCGGAGCCGTCCCGGCTGGTGCTGCCGACGGAGCTGGTGGTGCGGCAGTCCTCCTGACCCGCCGGGCGGGGGGGGGCCCCCGGGGGCCCGGCGGCCCGGGGGGGGACACCCCCCGCCAACCCCCCGGAGGGCGGGTTTAAAAAACACCCGGACAGGGG
>NZ_JBVHIP010000017.1:175296-179094 GCF_055560495.1 Kitasatospora sp. NPDC023176
CGCGGGGCGCCGCCGCGCACCCGCCCCGGGGGGCGCCCCCGCGGCTGGGGGGGCCGCGCCCGACCCCCCCCCCCCCCGCCCGCCCGCCCCCCGGGGCCCCCGCACGGCCGGGGTGCTCAACGCCGCGTCACAGCGCCGGATAGGCGTTCTTCAGCAGCTCCTGGAACTGGGCGGAGAACCACTCACCGGACAGCGGCGCGTCCGGCAGCGCACCGGACATGTGGTTGTTGTTCCTCGGGTTGCCGGTGTACGTCGGGTCGCACATCCCGTCGAAGCCCTTGCCGTCGTTGTTCGGGAGCTGCTTGCTGGCCCCGTCCGACTCGCCCGGCGGCTTCATCCAGACGTACGCGTCGATGCCCGGCGCCGGGGCCGCCTGCGGCCGTTCGCCGAGACCGGCGCCCGCCTGGTTGCACCAGTTGCCGGTGTTCAGCCGCCGGTCGTAGCGCCCGCCGTCGACATAGGCGTCGACGCTGGTGCGCGGCCCGGGCCCGGTCGGCCGGGCGGCGCCGCCCCAGCCGTTGCGCGAGGTGTCGATCAGCATCCCGAGCTTGGGGTCGAAGCCCAGCGAGACCAGCTTGGTGCGCAGCCCCTGCGCGTAGGAGAGCTCGTCGACGTAGCGGTTCCAGTCGACCCACTTGGACTGGCGGACGGAGGTGCCGTTGACGCTGTCGTCGATGGAGAAGTTGTCCTCCTTGAGCGCGCTGTAGTTCGCGGTGTTGACGATGAAGCCGTGGACGTCGGCGAGGGTGGCGCCCTCGGCGGTCGCCGCCTGCTTGAACAGCTCGGCGGACGCGCCGAGGTTGTCGTCCCAGCCCAGCCAGCCGTGGTGGCCGGCGTCGGCGTAGTTGTACACGTTGGGGATGGCACCGAGCTTCTTCAGGGCGTAGCCGATGCCCTTGATGTAGTTGCCGTTGGCCTTCATCACGTCGCAGGCGGGAGTGGCGGTGGCCCGCGGCGTGGTGTTGGTGACCAGGTTCGGCAGCGAGTCGAGCTCGACCGTGGTGACGATCCGCAGGCCGGCGTACTTGGGGTCGGCGAGGACGGCCGCGATCGGGTCGATGAACTCCGTCCGGTACCGGTCGATCTCGGTCGGGCCGAGTTCGCCGTTGGAGGAGAGGGCGGCGCAGTCCCGGCCGGGCAGGTCGTAGACCACCAGCTGGACGACGAGTTCGCCGGCGCCCTTCTGGCGCAGCGCCTCGTCGAGGTGGGCGCGCAGGCCCATCCTGCCGTTGGCGCCGGCGATGGCGGCGATCCGGTCCAGCCAGATGCCGGTGGGCTGGCCGGCGACCTTGGCGCCGCCGGGTTCGGCGGCGGCGTGCGCGGACCACTCGGGGTTCACGTAGACCTTCGCGCCGGCGTACGGGTTGTCGACGCGGGTGCCGGGCTGCGGGGTGGGCGTGCCGGTCGGGGTGCCCGTGGGCGTGGGGGTCGGCGTCGTGGTGGCGCCGTCGCAGAGCACGCCGTTGAGCTTGAAGGCGGTGGGCACCGGGTTGGTGCCGCTGTAGGAGCCGTTGAAGCCGAAGGAGGTGGAGCCGCCGGTCGCCAGGCCGCCGTTGTACGAGACGTTCCGGGCCGTGGCGTCGGCTCCGGACTGGCTGATGGTCGCGTTCCAGCCCTGGGTGACCTGCTGGTTGCCGGCGAAGGTCCACTCCAGCGTCCAGGAGCTCAGCGGGTCGCCGGTGTTGGTGACGCTGACGTTGGCGCCGAAGCCGGTGTCCCACTGGTTGGACACCTGGTAGTCGACCCGGCAGCCAGCCGCGGCGGCGCCCGCCGAGGTGGACAGCACGGTGGCGGTGGCGCCGCTCGCGGTGAGCAGGCCGAGGGCGGCGAGCAGGGCCGTCCGGCTGCTGCGCAGCCGGTTGACGGTGGGGCGGGTGGGGGTGGTGCGGCTCATGGTGGGGGTCCCTTTCAGTGTCCGTCGAGGGTGCGCAGGTGGTCGCGCAGTCCGAGGCCGAAGGCGGTGGGGGTGCCGTCGTAGGCGGTGATCAGGGCGGGGCCCGAGGAGCAGTCCCAGGTGTTCCAGGTCCAGCCCAGATAGGAGAGCCCGCGGTCGTCGGACCACTTCATGACGCGGTCGACGAACGCGTGCCCGCAGGTGTTCTCGCCGATCTCGCCCGCCACCAGCGGGACCCGGGCGGCGACCGGGGCCAGCGTGGAGTTCCAGCAGGACTCGTCGGCACAGGAGTTGACGTTGTAGACGTGCCAGGCGGCGGCCAGCTCGCCGGCCGGGTCCGAGGGGGCGTGGGCGAGCCAGCCGCTCAGGTCGTTCGCGTAGGCGATCCCGGGGACGAGCACGAGGTTGCGGGAGCCGGTGGCCCGGACGGCGTCCACGAGGTTCTGCATGCCGGCCACCTCGTAGCCGATGCCCGGGCAGGTGCCGCCGTCGCGCCAGCAGGCCCAGGCCTGTTCGGGGGTGGCGGTGGCCCGGTCCGGATAGGGCTCGTTGAACAGGTCGAAGACCACCCGGCGGTCGTCCTTGAAGGTGTTCGCCACCGAGGTCCAGAACGCCGGGGCGTACCGGGCGTCCGGCATCGGCTTCTGGCAGGAGGCGTGTACGTCCGGACAGCCCGCCGAGTTGCCGGTGTACTGGCCGTACGTCCAGTGGAGTTCGACCACGGGGGTCATCCCGTGCGCGAGGACGCGGGCCACCAGCTCCTTGACGGCACCGACGTAGGCGGCGCCCCGGTACTCGGGTCGGATGTTGTCCAGGCCGAGCCAGCACTCCTCGTTGAGGGTGATCCGGACGGCGTTGGCCTTCCAGTCCGCGATGGCCTGGACGGCGGTGTCGTCCACCGGGCCGTCGAAGACGCCGTGGCCCTGGACGCACATGAACTCGCCACCGGAGCGGTTGACGCCGAGCAGGCGGCGGGTGGCGCCGCTCGGGTCGGTCAACCGGTTGCCGCTGACGCTCAGTTCGGGCGCACCGGTGGTCGGGGTGGGGGTGGGGGTGGTGGTCGGGGTCGGACTGGTGGTCGGGCCGGGGGACGATCCCGAACCGGCTGAGCAGGGAAGGCCGTTGAGGGTGAAACCGGTCGGGTCGGGGTTGGCGCCGGACCAGGAGGCGATGAGGCCGAGGGTGACGCTCGCGCCGGTCCCGAGCGAGCCGTTCCAGCTCTCGTTCGCGGCCGTGACGTCGGTGCCGGACTGGGACCAGGTGGCGCCCCAGCCCTGGGTGAGGTGCTGGCCGCCGGTGAAGTGGAAGCCGAGACTCCAACCACTGGTCGGTGCACCGTTGTTGGTGATGACGACAGCGGCCTGGAAGCCGCCGGCCCACTGGTTGACCGTGGCGTAGCCCACGGAGCAGCCGAGCGGAGCCGTGGCGCCCGGGCCCACACCCGCCGCGGCGGACACGGCAGTCACCAGGGTGAGGGCCGCGCCGCCGAACAGCGCTGTGAGGGGTGGGGGGTGTCGCATGAGCGACTCCTTGCAGCGAGGACGCGCCGCTCCCGGCGCGTCGACTGACGGAATCGCTCCCACTGGTGGGCACCGACCGTAGCGCCAACTGCCGCAAAGGAAAAGAGGAGTTGCCGGGATTGGCGAGCGGGGGAGTTCGACTCTTCAAGCCTCTTGACCGGTTCTCGGCGATCCCGCACAGTGGGAGCGCTCCCACTGGTCAAGCACTGTCGTAGAACGCCGTGCGGCTGCCCCCGGCGCCAACCCCAAACCGGGGGGGGGCGCCCCGAGGCGCCCCCGGCTCCCGGCACCCCGCGGGGGGGGGGCGGCCCGGGGGGGGGCCGGGGGGGCCGGCTCCGGGGGCTGGGTGATTGTCGGACTGCCGACTCTGTGGGTGGGGGGTTG
>NZ_JBVHIP010000018.1:0-172986 GCF_055560495.1 Kitasatospora sp. NPDC023176
GCCCGGTGCGGTGAGAGTCGCACGCCGGGTTCGGAGAGCGGTCCGGGGAAACGGACCGGGAGCAATCCCGGCACCGCGCCCCGGGCCGACTCACCAATCGGATCGCCCGGAGGTGGGCGCAGCGCAGGAGCGTGTTGAAGTGGCGGGTGAGGGTGGCGGGTTCGATGAGGTGCCCGTCGGGCCGGGTGAATACGTACCTGCTGTCCGTCCAGTTCGCGCCCGCGCTCTGCTTCTCCTGGGCCTGCTGGGCGCGGTGGGCGCGCAGCGAGGCGACACAGGCCACCGGGAGAGCAATACGGCGTTCGGAGCTGATGGTCTTGGTTGGCAGGGTGGTCAGGCCGCCGGTGCGCGTGCGCTGGAGGGTGCGGCGGATGGCGGCGGTGCCGGCGGCGAGGTCGAGGTCTTCCCAGCGCAGGCCGAGGAGTTCTCCTTTGCGGAGTCCGGTGCGGAGGGCGAGTTCGAACAGGGCGTGCAGCCGGTGACCAGAGGCAGCGGCGAGGAAGGTGCGGGCCTCGTTGGCAGTGAGCGGGTTGAAGCGGCGCGGCCGGGGCGTCCCGGTGCGGACGTTGCGGGCCACGTTGCGCGGGATCTCCTCCTCACGCACGGCATGCTCCAGAGCCGACTTGAGCACGGAGTGGATGTAGGCGAGGGTCAGCGGGGACAGGTACTTGCGGCAGCACTCGCCGATGGCGCAGCAGCGGGGGCGGCGGTTGGCCTGGGCGTCGGGCTTGCGCCGCGCGTCGATGCCGCGTGCGCAGCACTGGCAGACGGTGCGGAGCTCGTTGAGCCAGGTGCGTACGTCCTTGGCGGTGAGTTTGGCGAGCTTCTTCTTGCCGAGGCCGGGGATGAGGTACTGGTTGACGCAGGCGGTGTAGCGGGTGTGGGTGGTTTCGCGGAGCTGGTGGACGGCGACGTTCTCCAGCCAGTACGTCAGATAGGCGGCCAGGCTGCCCTGGGCGGTGACGACGGGGACGCCGCGGTTACTGGAGGCGGTCTTCTCGGTGAGCTTGGCGAGTGCTTCCTTGCGGGTGGTGCCGTAGACGCGGACGCGCTTGCGGGTGTTGCCGGGTGCGAGGACGTAGCCGGCGGCTTCCCAGCGGCCGTCCTTGCGCTGGTAGACGGTGCCGTCTCCGTTGGCGCGGACCCTCCGCGAGCTGGTGCCGGTGGCGGGGTTGTTGTCGTGGGTGGTCATCAGGCTGCCTCTGCGAGTTGGTGGTGGACGAGGGCGGTCAGGGCGTGCGCGGGGATGCGGCGGGCGCGGCCGATGGTGATTGAGGCGAGCCGCCGGGTGCGGATGAGGTCGTAGACGGTGGAGCGGCTGATCTTCAGGCGCGCCATGACCTCGGGAACGGTGAGGAGTTCGGCGTCGGCGGTCACGCGATCGCCCCCGTCTGGACGGCGGCGGTCAGCGGGTCGGCGGCGTGACCGGCCGGGTCACCGGAGCGCCGCGCCTGCCCGGGGCGGCTCGGTTGCTCGGGCCGGGGGCGCGATGTGGTGGCCAGGAGGTCAGCGAGGTGGGCGAGTTCGGGCAGAAGACCGGTTCCCGCGTACTGCCAGTGCGAGATCACCAGAGTCGTGTCCGCGCCGCTAGATCGCCCGTGCCTCTCGTGGTGACCGGCGCGGTGACCGGGACCGGGGGCGGCGTGACCGGCGTGACCGGCGTGACCGGCGGTCAGGTCAGCGCAATCATCGCGGTCACTGTGCCGGTCAGTGACCGAGTGGCCCTCACCGGCCGGTCCCTGGCCTGCGTGTCGGCCGACCAGGGCCGGGTCGGTCGGTGTCGAGGCAGTGGTGGCGTCGTCTTGGCGGGTGCGCCAGGCGGTGCGTTCGGCGCGGAGTTGGGTGAGGGTGGTGGAGTAGTGGCGGGTGCGGGTGGAGAAGTGGCCTCGGAAGCCGAGCATGTGGGCCCACTGCCGCAGGCGGAGGTGAGCGTGCTGGGACTGGGTGCCGAGGTGCCAGGCGGTGTGGATCATGCGGCGGGCGTGGTCGGTGAGGTCGTGTTGGGCGAGTTCGGCGAGGAAGCGGAGTCGGCGGTCGAGGGTGCCGGTGGTGGTTTCGGCGCCCTTGGTGGCGTACTTGGCGATGTAGGCGGCGACGTGCCGGTCGGTGACGGGCCCGTCGCTGGTGAAGTCGGTGCTGCGGATCGCGCGGACGTCGATCTGCCGCCCGAACCGGAACACCGTGGACTCCGACGGCTGCACCCCGTCGGTCTCCCCGGACGCGGAGCGGTGCTGGTGCCGGACGCGGGCCCGCTTCGCGGCGGCGTGGACGGCGTGGTCGAGAAGCGCGGTGGTGGCCCAGCCGGGCGGGGTGCTTGCGGGGCCGGTGGGTCCGTCGATGCGGATGACGGTGTGGAAGTGGATCTGGCCGCGCTTCTGGTATTCGGCGACCTTGGCGTAGGACAGGGTGGCGTGGTGGCGCAGGGTGCGCTGGGTGAGTCCGGCGGCGTTGGCGATCTCGCGGCGCAGGTGGGTGGTGAAGCGGGCCCACAGAGCGGGTGCGTGGGCGTTCCACAGCACCGCGCCGGTGTAGTCGTACCGCTGTGGGTTCAACGGGGTGCCGAGGAGGGGGTCGCCGTCGGCGTGCCGGGTGCCGCAGGTGCAGGGGGCGGCACCGGGCTGGTTGTGGACGGGGCCGAAGCCGGGGGCGGTGAGGGTGGCGAAGACGCGGGGGTGGGTGGAGACGCTGGTGGGGACGGTCTTGCCGCCGCGTAGTCCGGCGGCGATGAGCTGGTAGGTGTCGTAGCGGTAGACGTTCGAGCAGGCCGGGCAGCGGGTGGTGCGGCGGTTGCCGCACCGCAGCAGGAGTTCGCCGGCGGGCAGGTGGCGGGTGTCGAGGTGGTCGAGGATCTGCCCGGTGGCAGCATCGAGGCGGGTGCGGTGCCCTGTCATGCGGATCGGGCGGGCGCAGCCGCCCAGCGAGCCGACCTGCCGGGCCAGGGGCGCGAAGTAACCGGCGGCGGCGAGCTTGGCCAGCCTGGCGGTCAGCCGCGCCCGGCGTTCCAGCGCCGAGTTCCTGTTCGCGGACGTGTCGGCGCTGGTGGTGAGCGCCGGTGCGGCGAACGCCGCGCTGGCGGGAGTGGAAGTGGTTGTGGGGGTGGGGAGTTGGAGCTGTGCGGGCATGGGGACAGACCTCCGGCAGGAGTCGAGAGAAGAGGAGAGGCGATTGAGGGGCGACCCGGGTGGTCGGCGCGCGAGGGAACGGTGCGCGTGGGTGGTGGGCCGGGGGTGTCTGACCTGGTCAGCGGTGGTGTTCACCGGCGGTGCGTGAAGGTAGCATCGCTTCAATGGCGCATTCAAGTGCATCCCTCCTCATCTGTTTCGGTGGGTGGTTGGGATGCGGGTACTGTGGCCTGGTTTTCCGGTTTGGACGGGCCGAGCTTCGGTGGTAGTGGCGCAGAGAGGGCGGGGTGACCTGCGGTGACTGTGGGGCGGCGAGGGCGTAGACCGGCGGGCGGCACGGTGCTGCTGACGTTCGAGGTCATCGCCGAGGCCCTGCGGGAGCGGATCCGCTCCGGTGGGCTGAAGCCGGGGGATGCGCTGCCGACGCAGGCCGTGTTGATGGCGGAGTACGGGGCCTCCAGCCTGTCCGTGCAGAAGGCCATGGCCCTGCTGAAGCAGGACGGCTACGCGATCTCCCGCCCCGGCAAGGGAGCCTTCGTCGCCCACCCCGACGCCGACGGTGACTCAGGTGACGGGGAGGCGGGGAACACGCCCGTCGGAGGGACGGCGGCGCGCGTCGAGGCACTGGAGCTGGCACTGGCCAAGACGCTCGAACAGCTCACCGCCCTGCGTGCCCGCGTCGAAGCCCTGGAAGCGGGCGGCACCGAGCGAGGCCGCTGACCCGTCGGCCCCTGGACGGCCAGGGGCTGGAGCAGTGCGTCCAGATTTTCTCTACGAGGTTCAAGGCGGGCCCCGCCCGTTGGAGCTGACCCGACGTCGCCGACCGACGCAGACCGTGACCAGCACCCGAGGCCCTCGCGGATGTCGGCGGTCAGCGGTCAACCGCGTCGTGGGCGGGTTCGACCGGTGCCCGATGGGAGCCGGTGCCCGATGGGAGCAAGTTGTGGGGTAAGCACTGCTTACCCCAGTACCGCCCAGGGGCTGAGCAAGTTGTGGGGTAAGGACTCCTTGCGCCTTGCGGAGCAAGTTGTCGCCTGCGACCGTCCTACGGTCGGATCGCGGGCACAGGGTCGGCCAGGGGTCCGACCCTCCGTTTCCACCGCCGGGCCCGCCGAGGGCGGTATCCGACGCCGCCCCGGCTCCGCAGCGCAGGCTCCCCGCCGACCGCTCCTGTGCCGAGATGCCCGCAAGCAGCAGTCCGAACTCGCCCCCCGCGTGATCGGGACGATCAGGACGCCAGCAGCTCGGCGACTTCGGGAACGTCGCGGAACGCTCGCAGCCGGTCCAGCACGATCCGTGCGCGCTCGGTGGTGCGTTCGCTGCCGCTCTGCCCCAGGGAGAGCATCCGGCCAGCGGTCCCGGCTGCGGCCTCGGGCTCGTTCGCGTCGGCGTAGGCCACGGCCAGCCAGGACAGGTACAGCGCCAACTCCCTCGCGTGACTGGCGTCGTAACGTGCCAGGACGTCCGTCAGCAGCGGTACGGCGCGCAGGGGCCGGTGCAGCTCGGTGTAGACGCGGGCCTCCATGACCTGGAGTTCCCCGGCGTCCATCCAGTACAGGTACGACGGTGACTCGGTGCCGGCCGAGTCCTGGGACAGGGCCTCGCTGGCTTCCCCGAGGGCAGTCATGGCCGGGCGGTCCTGGCCAGCGCGGGTGTGCGCCCAGGCCACCCGGTCCAGGTACAGCGCGCGGGCTTTCGCTGGAGCATCGGGACCGGCCTCTGCCACAGCAGCGGCAGCCAGATCGACCGCGTCGCGGGGGCGTCCGGTGTTGCTCCACTGGTAGGCCAGCGAGCCCGCCACGTTCCCCGACAGCACCCCGTCCCCGGCGGCACGGGCGGCACTGATCCCGAGCCGGTAGATCCGCTCCGCCTCGGCATGCTCGCCCGCATCGGAGGCGACCCAACCGGCGATCTGCGCCAACTCGCCAATCGCCCGTAGCAGTTCACGGCCCACCTGCTCGGTGTGGGTGCCCTCGCGGTAGAGCGTGACCGCCGCCCGCAGTTCCCGCAGAGCCGGGCCGATCAAGTCCTTGCCGTAGACCACGTCATCGGCCAGCCGCAGACCGTGCACCCGCCAGGCCAGGTCGGCGACCTGCCCCGATCCGATCCGCCGACCGGCCCTGGCGCCCAGCGGGGCCAGCGGGTCACCCTCGGGCAGGAAGTCGGCCACCGTCAGCACACGCGGCGCGGGCGCGGCCGGTGAGACGGCCTTGGCCGCCTCCAGCAGCTCGCGCGGAACCTCCAGCACCAGGGCGAGGAAGGGCAGCCACTCGCGCGGGGACCGCGTGCCGATCTCCCACCGGGACACATCGTTTCGCGTCGGCGGGACGCGCCCGGGAGCAGCCTCGGCCAGCGCCTCGGCGAGCCGCCGCTGACTCCAACCGCGCGCCAGGCGCAGCCGCCTGACCAGTTCCCCGACCGTCTCCCTCACCTGGCCAGCTTGGCAGACAGCAAGGCAGACACGCTGGCTACTCCGCAAGTTTCGCGCCAAAGGGGACCCTGATCATCAACCACAGCGGAGCCGATCACGGGCGGGCACGATGAACCAGAACAGCAGCCAAGCGGAACGCCTGCCTCATCGGAGTGCGGAGTCCGCAGGGGAGGGGCCTCGGTTGCTTCCTTGGACCACCCCGGACGGGAACCCCTGCTACCTGAGCACCGACGGCAGGGGCTACCTCTCGACCCTCGCCGACGACATCGAAACGGTGCAGATCGGCATGGGCGAGGAACTGTTGGAGTACGCCCGAGGCGTCCTGGCACCTGGAACGCTCGCGCGGCCAGCCGTCGAATACCGCTGGCTGGCCTGTCGGCTGACCGAGGCCCTGTCGGATGCCCTCAGAATCGCGGACTCACGCGGGCAGCGCATCCCCGCCCCGCAGGAGGCGACCCAGGATGCCCGACCTGACGAGCACAACTGACGGCCAAGTCCGCGATACCACCACGGCGGTAGACCTTCGAGACCCGATGACGCGACAGAGGCAAAGGACCACACTGATGGGGACGACCACCCGCTACCGGTTCCGCGAGTACAACGTGACGACCACCGACCCGGACCCCTTGGCGCTGCCGACCTTCGAGGCGCTCTGCGTCACCGGCGAAGAACAGGACTGCGCTGCCGCGTCCGGCGAGATGCACACCCCCGATGACCTGACGCGCTGGATCGCCGGACACTGCGCGCAGACCGGCCACCAGTCCTATCGGCAGACCACCCACACCATCGTCCGTGCCGAGCCCGGAGCGTGGCAGTAGGATCACGCGCGCAGCCGATGACAGCACAACTGGTCTACACCTCTGACGGCAGTAGCGACGGCAACAACCACGGACTTCGGCGCACATCCACGGACACCAACGGACCGTCAAACCACCGTTGACCTGCGAAAAGGCAGGTGGAGAGGGGTCGCGTAGCACACGTACTATGTGCTGGCGGGCTCCACGCCGGTCCTCGTGCACAATACATGCGGGGGGACAATTGATCCCAGCTTGGTCAGGTTCTCGCAGGATACGGTTGGCCCGCGCTTCAGTAGTGGCGAGTCAATTGAACAAACTGCGGCTGGCCTGCGTTCGGGCTACGTTAAGCCGGAAGATCTACCGACTGTGCGACTCCACTACAAGGACGGAAATCTCTTCACGCTTGACAATCGGCGCCTGGTCGCCTTCCAGAAGGCGGGAGTTCAGATGCCCTTCAGGATGGCAACGCCCGAAGAAGTCGCCAACGAGTCTTGGAAGTTTACGACGGAGAATGAGGGACGGTCGATCGTGATCCGCTATTTCGATCCAGTGGAGTGGGCCCCGTGAACTGGCCTGATGCCGAGTTGAATGAGATCAAGTCGAGGGAAGATCTCGCCAAGTATCTTCAAAATCTGGCCAAGGCCATCAGTGATGGCAGGGTTCCGCTCGAGAATCCGTCGACCCCGGACTTCGTCGATGCATCCGGGCGTTGGACCAAGGCGATGGGGGGCTTCTTCAAGAACGTCATCGGAGAGCCAGTCCCGGAAACGCCAAGCTGGGCAATGATTGCGGCAATATTTCGCGCTGCGGTTATATATGAATAGCTTGGAAGCGTGTTGATCGTACGGAGAAGGCGCCCTTCAGAAATAGCTCGTGGAAGGCAGTGAAACTGACTGGCAGGGGCTTCGCCGGAAGTGTTCCGGTGAAGCCCCTGCGGTGTTGACGGCAGTAGTTGACGGCAACGTCAGCGGACGGGGGCTGCACAAACGGGCGGGTCGTCGCTGTCACCGGGGTTGGCGGCGGCATCGGAGGGCTTGCCGAGGGCGCGGCTGAGGAGGTCGATGGCGTCGCGCTGGAGGCGGAGGCGGACGTGGGCGTACACCGTCGCGGTGACGCCGATGTGGGCGTGACGAAGGAGTTCCTTGATGACGACGAGTTCGACGCCCTGTTCCAGGAGGAGTGTCGCGGTCGAGTGCCTCAGATCGTGGAACCGGATCGCCCGCAGGCGGGACCGACGGAGCAGGGCGTTGAAGTGGCGGTTGAGGGTGGCGGGTTCGATGGGGTTCCCGGCCGGGCGGGTGAAGACGAGGCCGTTGTCCAGCCACTCAGCGCCGGCCTGCTTCTCACGGGCCTGCCGGTTGTGGTGCTGGCGGAGCGAGGCGACACAGGCGGCTGGAGGGCGATCCGGCGTTCCGAGCTGATCGTCTTGGTGGGCAGGGTGGTGAGGCCACCGGTGCGGGTGCGTTGGAGGGTGCGGCAAATGCTGGCGGTGCCCCTGTCGAAGTCGAGGTCTTCCCAGCGCAGGCCGAGAAGTCGCCCTTGCGGAGCCCGGTTCGGAGGGCTAGTGCCGCATCAGACTGCGTTTGCCCCGTTGTGACGTGCACTTGGCTGCCATCAGGTGGCAACCAAGCGGTCAGAATGATCACGTGGCTGAACACGTACGGGTCCGCGAGATCGATGACGACGAGGGCAAGCGGTTGCTGCGAATCGTCCGCAGGGGCACGGGGTCAGTGGTGACCTGGCGGAGAGCCCAGATGATGCTGTTGTCCGCCCAGGGCATGCCGGTGATGAAGATCGCCGAGGTGACGTTCACCAGCTCGGACCGGGTCCGCGACGTGGTCCACAGCTTCAACGCCGACGGCTTCGACTCGCTCTACCCGAAGTACAAGGGCGGGCGGCTCAGAACGTTCACACTGCCCGAACGCCGTGAGATCAAGAAGACCGCCAAGTCCAGGCCGGCCGAGCACGGCTTGCCGTTCTCGACCTGGAGCCTGGCCAAGCTGGCCGACTTCCTGGTCGCCGAGGGGGTGGTCGACGACATCAGCCACGAGGGCCTTCGGGTCCTGCTCCGGAGGACGGCGTCTCCTTTCAACGCGTGAAGACCTGAAAGACCTCCCGCGACCTCGACTACGCGGCCAAGAAGGCCCGCGTGGAACACTTCTACGCCATCACCGACGGCGAGGTCATACCCGAGGAAGGCGAGCCCGAAGTCGTCTTCTGCATAGACGAGTTCGGCCCGCTCAACCTCCAGCCCCACCCGGGACGGCACTGGGCCGAGCGCGGCGGGAAGCACACGGACCCGGGTCGCGAACCGCGGCCCGGCCGGCGGGCGACCTACACCCTCCCGCACGGGGTCCGGCACCTGTTCGCCGCCTACGACCTCGCCAAAGACCAGCTCTACGGCCACATCAAGAAGACCAAGAACCGCTCGAAGTTCCTGGAGTTCTGCCGCTACCTGCGCTCACTGCACCCTACCGACGTGCGCATCGCGATCGTGGTCGACAACTACTCGCCCCACCTAACGACGAAGCACTGCCAGCGGGTCGGGACCTGGGCCGCGGCGAACAACGTGGAGATCGCCTACACCCCGACCAACAGCTCCTGCCGCTGAGAACGGGCTCGGCTTGTGCGGGTTGGCCGTACACATATCTTGAGCCGGCTCGGCCCGACTCCGGTTTCCGCAGGCTTGATACCCCGCACCCGTGTCTCAGGACGGCCCGCCACCACTCCGTAGACCAACCAACCCTTCCTGGAAGACCGGAAGTGCGAACTGTTCTGTGTCGCGTCCCGGCATCTCGAGCTTCTTGAGCTGTCCGCCGACGATGTGGGAGACCAGTGGCACCGCCAGGGCCTCCGGCCAGAGGCCGGTGCGCTTGCCTTCGGTGAGGACACGTCGGAAGGCTCCGGTGGAGCCCCGCAGGTTGCGGCCGTTCGCCTTCAACTCGTCTGCGGCGCACTCGCCTTCGCCTTGGACGACCTGGAGCAGGATCTGCTGCGCTCGCGGCGGGAGGCGGTCGTAGTACGAGCGGGCCCGCTCGGGTGTCCAGCGGTCGTCGGGTACCGCGGTCACGACCGCGGTCGGCATGGCGGCGAGGGCGAGCAGCTTCTCGAGGGCCTCGGGGGTCGGGTTCTCCACGGTGATCGTGATCTTCATGGCTGACACCCTTGCAGCCCGGAGTCTTGAACACAAATGACACTGGTAGATGCGTTACAGACAGGGGACGCACTGCGAGCGCTAATTCTGTACCGATCTACGTATCGCATCCTCTAACTGGATTTAGAGGATGCAATACAGCTCCTGGTACAGATACGTTGCCCGAGACGACGTCAGCCGCTACACCCGCCTGCTCAAGGGCTCTACCGTCGCGCCGCCCGCGCCCAGGATGTCGAACTCGTCGTCATCAAAGAACTCCTCAGCCACGCCCACGTCGGCGTCACCGCCTCCGTATACGGCCACGTCCGACTCCGCCTCCAGCGCTAGGTGTGCATCTGCCGGAGCTCGGTTACACCTGGGTCTCGGTCTTCTGCTTGAGGCGTTCGTAGGGTGTCTGGCCGCCGAGAGCGCCGTGTGGGCGGTGGAAGTTGTAGTAGTCCTCCCATTCTCGGAGTTTGTCGTTCAGGGCGCCGGTGTCGTCGTCGACGACACCGGCGAGCAGGCGGTAGAACTCCTCGGCGTCGATGCGGTGCGAGCGTTCGACCTTGCCGTTGAGGTGTGGGGATGCCGGCTTGATGTAGGTGTGGGCGATGCCCTTGTCGAGCACGTCGGCAGTTTTATACAGCACCCGTCCGCTGACGTTGCCGCCAGCTACTGTCGTCAAGGGCATATTGAAGCCCCTCCCAGCAAACAGGAGGGGGCTTCGCCGCACTATTAAGGGAGAATTAGATGGTCAATTCTTCACCCAGTGATGGGCTGCCTTAAAATCTCATCGCCTTCTACTGTCGGGCGGGCTGGTCGCGTCAGCGATCACCTTGGCACGCCCTTAATCAAGGCCGCCAATACAACCTCCACGCTTTCATCAACGAGAACGATGGCGCCAAGCTCACCGGCCCTCACAGACAGCAATCCGACTCGGCAGTCCAAATCTTCGAGGACGGAAAAGAAGATTTCCCATCCGATTCGCGAATCTCGAATTTCGTCGATTGAGTATCTGTACCCGTAGACATCAAGCACCTCCTTGGCAGGCAGAAAGGTGACATCGATGACATTGCCGGACTCGGCAGCCAGCGCGACAGCCAATCGATCGACGTCGTCCGCCAGATCCGCAGGTCGGAACGCTGACAGCAGCTCCGCGGCAGTCGCTACCGTTAGCTGCTTCACGGCACTCCCCTCCATGTCGGATATGCATCCCCCGCCATTGTTCCCTGGATTTGCACTTCGAACTCACCCCTGAATTCCACCCAAGGCTGGCATTTCTGTGAACGTGTGGCCGTCCGTCAGGAACTTCCGATTTGATTACCACCCCAATGCCAGTCGGCCCCTTGGTTGTTGCCCGACGATCTTGCTCCGTGGCCCCCTGACGGTGCTTAAGTCTCAGTCGGGTGAACCTCCCCCATGAGTAGCCGCCCCGCAGCACCGGGGAGTACGGGAAGTCGGCCGGTCCGACGTCCCGTACTTCCGCATGAACAGGCGGGGCAGGGCGGGGCAGGGCGTCTGGCAGGACGGATTCACCGGCTGTGGAGCCACTACGACACATCGCTGCTGCCGCCGCCGATGCGCGGGCCGGGACCGGGGAGCACGATACCGGGCCGGGGCGGGAGCGGGAGCCTGGTCCTCGTTCCGGTGGGTGACGCCCGGTGACGGGTGCGCTTCGTAGTGTCGGGGGCGTCACCTGGTGGTCGTCCGCCGTCACCGTCGACTCCCCGTTTCCTGTGCCGCCCCCTGCGGCGCCGCTGTCCAAGGGGCCTGCCCATGGCCGATCGTCACTTCCGTCACCGCCTCGACACCTCAGCCTCCACCGGCGCCGGTTCCGCCTCGCCGGGCGGTGCGGGGTACGGGCCGGCCCGGTAGGGCCGGCCGGAGGCGGCGATGGCCGACATCGGCCGTGCGGGCCCGTCCCGGCGGCGGGTGCTGACGGCGGGCGCGATGGCCGGGGCGACGCTCCTCGGCACCGGCCTGTCGGGGGGCAAGGCCTCGGCCGCGTCCGCCCCGGCGATCTTCTACTCGCCGCACCAGGACGACGAGGTGCTGGGCCTGGCCGGGTCGATCCTGGAGCACAAGGCGGCCGGACGGCCTGTGTACCTGGTGGTGGTGACGCTGGGTGAGAACGACGGGCTGGCGAGGATCATGAACGAGAAGGATGCGGCGGGCGGGAAGATGGAGTGCGAGCTGCGTAAAAAGAACCATTGCGCGGCCCAGGGCCCCCACGGGCTGAACTGGCCGACCGACGGTGTCAGCATGATCGCGCCCTCCCGGACCGCGGAGTTCATGGCCTCGGCCGCCGTCCTCGGCGTCGACAAGGTGATCAACCTGAAGATCTCCGACTCCGCGTGGAACGGGGACGACGCCTTCGAGAAGTTCACCAAGGCGGTCAAGTCGAAGATCGCGTCCATCGCGGATCAGTACCCGGGTGCCTCGCACAAGTTCACCGCGGGCTGGCTGGAGGTCAGTGCGACCCACAAGGCGATCTCCGACGCGGCCGTGCAGCTGGCGAGGGCGGGCAAGCTCACCGAGGTGCGCTTCAACTTCGTCTACGCCTACGACTACCCGCTCGCCTCCCGCGGCAACGGCGCCGCCTACGTGCTGAACATCCCCGCGGCCCACATGCAGACCAAGCTCAACGCCATCGCCTGCTACAACACCTGGAAGCCGCCCAAGAACCTCTACGCGCTCGGCCCTGGCGAAGCTGGAGGGCGCGGCGGCCGACCCGCACGAGTACGTCTTCGGCGTCCCCAACGACGACTACGAGTACGGGGACATCGGGTTCAAGGAGGGGGGCAAGTACAGCGGCAAGCCGCAGTGGCGGTGGTCCTGACGGCCCGCCGGGCGCGGACCGGCGCCGCACCGCCGACCGCCCCGGGCGGTTCGTTCCTAACCGCCGGGTCCTTGGGCTGCACCACGCCTCGGCGGCGGTGAAGGTGCGAAGCGACTCGTCAGCGCGTCTCCGCATTCCGACTCGACGGATATGAAGGTCTGGAGCCTCAGGATCCGTTTCAGGAGGTCACGGAGGAAGGCCCGTTCGGTCACCGTCTCCAGGGGGTGTCGACCGTTTGCCAGACCCGGAGGATGCCGCGCACGAGGTGGGGGCTGCCGCCGATGGAGGTCCGGCGGGCGTAGATCTGGTCGAAGGCTGACTCGCAGGGGACGGAGAGGGCGGCGTATAGGTCCTCAGGTTCGGTGTCTCGGTCGTGGACGAGAGGGGCGCGCCACCAGAGACGGCCGAAGACATGACGGGTGAACGGGTGAACGGGCGAGGTCGGGCTCGGACCGGAGGTCAGCCGGTCGGGACCGGTCTGCCCGGGCGCAGCGGGGCTGGTCGGGCCGCGCGGAGGGCGGTTCTGGCGCGGGCCGCGCCGCTGTGGGCGAACGGCTCGCCGGCTCCGACGGTGAGGGTGCGGGTGCCGAGGCCGGCGCAGGGGCGGCAGATGCCCGGTCGGGGAACGGGGTCGTGGCAGGTGGCGCACTCTGCGGGCCGGGGTGCGGCGGTGGGGTGCGCTGGGGGCTGGTGGGGAGGAAGTTTGTGCTTCAGGCGGTAGCGGATCACCGCTGCCGCCGAGTGCAGGGGGACGGGGAGTGCGGGCAGGAGCGCCTGTGCGAGGTCGGCGTGGGTGGCGCCGCGCTCCAGCCACTGGCTGACCAGGGGCGCGAGCGCCCGCGCTTCGGCCTCGCCCAGGCGCAGGCGCGGTTCGGGCCGGATCGCGCGGTGGAGTGCGGCGGCGGCCTCGCGGACCTGTTCGTCCGGTACGGCGGCGGCCTCGTCGGCTCGCCGCCGGTGCTCGTCCTTTCGCCCTTCCCGCCCCCGGCCCGCCTCGTCGGCTTCCGTGCGGTCGCCGGCCTCGGGGAGGGTGGTTGCTTTCGCCGGGTTCTTTACTACAGGGGTGCCAGCGCGGCCGGTGGTCGGTGCACCGGGCGCCGGACGGGTGGTACCCGGCGGGGGCGGGGGCAACTGCGGGGTGTCGTAGACGTGGGCCTCGGTGCGGATGGTGCCGTCGGGCATGCGGACCTTCTCGGTCCGGTAGAAGCCCGCAGCCGTCAGCTCCTTGAGGGCCTTGCGGACGGTGCCGCGCCCCTGGGTACTGGTGTCTGCCATGTGCCGGCCGTCCTCGCGCCAGCCGTCAGGGCGGGAGAGGAGGTCGGCGAGCAGACCGCGGGCGGTGTAGCTCAGCCGGCGGAACTGCAGGACGGCGTTGGGAAGGACGGTGAAGTGGCGTGCGTGTTCGCTACGATGAACGTGCATCGGGAGTGTCAGCTCCTGTGCCGGACCCCGGGGTGTTGGTAGCACCGCCGGGGTCAACTGTTTTCTGTTGAGGTTACGGAACGTACCACGGTGCTCACAGCCGCTTCAGCGCTTTTCCGCAACGGGACTGAGGGAACGTCACAGCAGTGCGCCTGGTGTCCGGACCTGCACGGATCAGTAGCCGTACTGATGCGACGGCCGGAACGGATCGGCGAGGTTCTCCCCGTCCTCACCAGCCGCACCGTCCGGAGAACCGTCGTGTCCGCAGCGAGCCTGACCCCTGCCCGTCACCTCCTGGCCCGCCGACTCCCCGCCCAGCGGCGGCGACCCCAAGCCGCTGTGGCTGTGGTGGTCACGGCCCACGGCCGGCCCCGCGGAGACCGACCTGGCCTGGCAGGCACTCCTGCACAGGTTCGACATCGAGCACTTCCTCAGGATGATCAAGCAGACACTGGGCTGGACCGCTCCGAGACCGCGGGAAGCCGAGGCGGCGGACCGCTGGACCTGGCTGATCGTCACCGCCTCCACCCAGCTGCGCCTCGCCCGCTCTCCGACCCCCGACCTGCAACGGCCCCGGGAGAAGCCGGCCGAACCGAACAAGCTCACCCCCGCACGAGTCCGACGCGGGTTCCGGCACCTGCACGCCAGAACACGAAACCCCGCCAAACGGGACGAATCACGAGCTGGGGCGCTGCAACGACTCCCAGAACCCTGGCGCTGTCCCTTCCGTATCCCTCCCTCGTCCCCGGATGACCGGTCGGGTGTCCCACGCCGCAGGTCAGCGCCCTGGGACGAGCAGAGACATCCCCTGCCGACGTCCCAGCGGGCCAAACGGGCTCGCGCCTGGTGCAGAGTCCTCCCTGTCGGCTCCGGGGTGGACCGACGGATCACAGGGCGAGCCGGGCGACAGCGGCCGGCGTCCTGGCTACGGAGGATCGCGATGAACGTCATGAAGAAGGCCACTCTCGCGGTGGCCGCGACCCTGCTCCTCGCCACCGGTGGCATCGCCACCGCCGGCACCGCGTCGGCGGCGACCCCGATCAGCTGCGCCGGCCGTGAGTACGAGCAGGGCGGCGCGCCGTACAAGCCCTCCGAGTCGGACAAGCACTTCGGCTTCTACAACGGCTACACCGAGACCCCGTCCCCGAACACCTTCAGCTGGGCCACCGTCGAGGCGCAGTGCCTGCTCAACACGATCGGCAGCAACCTGACCGTGGACGGCTACTACGGGCCGAAGACGCAGGACGCTGTGCGCGGCGTCCAGAACACGCAGAGCCTGACCCCGGACGGCTTCGTCGGCCCCGACACCTGGCCCGCGCTGCGCTTCGTCGCCTGGTGATCCCCCCTCAGGTCCCGGCGGCCCAGGACCCGGGCCGCCGGTGGGGCACCTCCGGCCGGCCGAAAGTCGCGAGAGTCCGGCCGAAATTCCGTGCACGACCGCCGTTCCCAGGGTGTTCGTCATGACCAGGTTCCGGCGCCGGATGGCCGCCGCCACCGCATCTGCTGCCATCGCCCTGGGAGGCGTGGTGGCCCTGGCCCCGCAGGCGTCCGCGGATGGGCTTTGCAACTACCTCCCGGACAGCGCCAGGCCCAACGTGTACCCGAACCAGAACAACGACGCGGTCGAGCAGGCCCAGTGCCTGATCCTCTTCGAGAGCGGCTTCGGGATGAACAACGCCGTGCAGATAGACGGCAAGTACGGCCAGCAGACCTACGACGGCGTGATCTGGGTCCAGCACTGCAACGGGCTGTCGGAGGACGGCATCGTCGGCCCCAACACCTGGGAGAAGCTCTACCACCCGAACTACGCGTGCCAGCGGTTCGACAACTGACCGTTCCGGGCAGCACCGACGGCCGACGCGGGACCCGCCCGGCCCCCCACCACTCGAAGGGCAGACTCATGAAGGCAGCAGGCAAGCGTGCCGTACGTAACACCGCAATGCTCGGCGCGGTGGTGGCAGCCGTCGCAGGACTGACCGCAACGCCGGCCCAGGCGGACTACAACTACTGGCAGGCCTGCATGCAGGAGGTCGGCAGCTACCACTACCTGGGCTGGGACCTCCCGAACGTGACGCTCGGCAAGGGCTCGGGCGGCGTCTGCGTCAAGGAGCTGCAGTCCGATCTCGTGCAGCTGGGCCTCGTCCCGAGCCAGGACGTCGCCAACTTCGTGGACGGCGACTTCGGCGGCAAGACGTACGACGCGGTCGTGGCCTACCAGCAGAAGTACTCCGACGCCGGCGGCGTGGACGGCCTGGTCGGACGGAACACCTGGCACGGCCTGATCGCACGGACCGAGTTCGAGTAGGCCTCCCGGACGGCGCGGGCGGCGGCCGGGATCGGGGTCGAGGTCGTGCCCGAGGTGTCTGCGGACGGCGCCGCCCCGCCGATGCCCAGTGCGGGCGGCGGGGCGGCGGAAAGGCTGGTTTGGTCAGTTGGCGGCTTCCGTGAGCTCTTGGTCGAACGCGATGGTGATGAACTCCGTGGGGCGGGGTGCGGCCAGGCCGGCCGTCGTGCGCGGGACCCGCCGTCGACGGCTTCGAGGCTGCGACGTTCACTGATCCGGTTGCGCACGGGGCCGGGTCGGCTGGCCGCGGCCCTGCGTCAGCTCGTCCGGTGTGCGGTGGCGTGTTGCCTGGTGTCAGCTGCGGGCGGTCTCGGGGCCGGGTGCGGCGGAGAGGGTGAAGGAGAGCAGGGCGGTGGCGGTGAAGTCGTCTGCGGATTCGACGGTCTGCCAGGCGCCCACGTGGTCCATGAAGCCGCTGCCGTGGCCGTCGAACGCGGCGAAGGGGTTGCCGTCGCTGGTCGGGCACTTGCGCATGCCGGGGAAGGAGTTGAGGTCCTTCAGCTTCTCCGCCGCGTTGGGTCCGTTGACGACGCCGCCCCGGAGGATGTCGCCTTCGCCGTCGAGGTCACCGGCGAGGTTGGCGGCCTGGTGTTCGGGGCAGTGCGGGAAGGTGCTGCCGGCTCCGATGACGAAGGAGGAACCCCAGGCGTTGGCGCCCAGCGTCCAGTTGCGCTGCTGGGTGGCGAACGCGTCGTAGTGGGAGTCGCCGGTCACGCGCCGGTACAGCTGGGCGGTGGCGGCCAGGCCGAAGGTGTGGGGCACGGAGTCGAAGTCGGTGTAGACGGCGCCGGCCCGGAAGGGGTCCTTGGCGGCGCGGGAGCTGCCGTCGTCGAGCTGGCGCTTGAGGTCGGCGACGAGGTCGTCGCGGGTGGCCTCGGTGCTCTGGGCGCCGGAGTCGAGGAGCTTGACGAGGTCGGCGTGCGCGAGTGCGCTGACGTCGCCGAGTCCGAGGGTGCCGAGGGTGTCGGAGGCGAGGTACCGCTTGGCCCAGTGGCCGGCCTGCTTGGTCCAGCCGGCCGCCCGGCTGTCGTCGAGGGCCTGCGCGGCCAGCGCCATCTCGGTGGCGCCGAATTCCATGTCGTCCTGCCAGGAGGCTTCGGGGTAGAAGCCGTGCGGGAAGGCGGTGACGAGCTGGTCTCCGGGGGTGGTGTCGGCGAGCGCGTAGACGTGCGCGGCCTTCTCCAGCTCCGCTTGTGCCCGGGCGGGGTTGTCGGCGGCGTCCAGCTGTGCGGCCAGGGCGAAGGTCGCGGCCACGCGTCCGGCGAGGTTGGGGCTGATGGGCTTGCCGGGGGGTGCCGCGCGGAAGACCGGGCGGTGCTTGATCAGGTAGTTCGGGTCGCCGGGCTTGACCTGCAGGGCGTCGTCGGCCTCGGGCAGGCGCCAGTCGTCGTGGTCGGAGCGGATCTTGCCGGAGCCGTCGTCGGTGTCGCCCTTGCCCAGACCGACCTGGACGTAGAGGGTGCGGGACTTGTCGTCCCACATCTTGTCGAGCCAGTCGAGCCCGTGGCGGGCCTCGGCGGCCAGCTCCGTCCCGCCGACGGGCGTGGTCCGCTGCGCGAGCAGGAGACTGGCGGTGGAGTAGGAGGCGGTGTGCGTGAACTTGAGGAAGTCACCGGCGTCGTTCCAGCCGCCGGAGACGTCGACCGGGCCGCCGACCGGCTTGAGGGGCGCGGTCAGGACCCTCTCGTCCTCGTCGTAGGCGGGGGTGTCGTAGACGGTGGCCTGGCGGTCCGCGAGGTGGGAGGGCCGGCGCCGCAGCTTGGTGGGCACGACGTCGGCCCCGTCGCGCTGGGCCTGGAAGAAGCCGACGTTGTCCTGGATGAGCTTGCCGAACAGTTCACCGGCGGGTGCGATGCGGAACCGCGGGGAGACCGCGTTGATGTTCCCGTACACCTCCACCCGGTAGTCGCCGGGCTTGGTCAGGCCGGACAGGTCCAGGGTGTGGACGTTCCGGTAGGCGTCGTTCCACCGCCCGGTGGAGGCTCCGACCTTGCCGCTCAGCACCTCGTTCCCGGCGGCGTCACGTACCCGGAAGGACGCTGAGGTCAGGGGGACGGAGGTCATGAGGTAGGCCTGCTTGGTCTCACCGGGCGTGTAACCGACCTGGTCGACGCGGACCTCTGCGCGGGGTGCTCCCGCCAGGGTGTCCGATCCCTGTGCGGACTGAACGCAGAAGACCGCGACGACCGTAGCGGCCAGACCTGCGGCGGTGATGCCGATTACGCGGGGACGAATCTTTGCCATGCCCGCACACTGTCAGCCGGCGCATGAGGCCAACATGAGGAAGCCCGGGCAGACCCCCGGCCCGCCCGCGGAACCCGATTCCCCGGCTCCGGCTCTGCGACGGCACGGGCACCCCGCCCCCCGCCTCGGCCCCCGCCCCCGCCCCCCTCACGCGGAAGTCCGGCAGCGGTGTGACGGCGCCGGGCCCTCGGACACCGTCCGGAGATGGCGGTCAAGCACCGCTACAGCGGCGTTCGTGCCCTTTTCGACCCAGTAGGCTCGCCCGTCATGCGCGTACTTGTCCTGGAGGACGACCCCGAACTCGGCCCCGTGATCATCAGAGGCCTGCGCGAAGCCGGCTTCGCCGTCGACTTCGCCGGCGATCTCGCCGACGCCGACTTCAAGCTCGCGGTCAACACCTACGACTGCCTCATCGCCGACCGCACCCTGCCCGACGGCGACGCGCTCACCCTCCTCGCTGCCCAGCGCAAGCGGGGCTCCACCCTGCCGGTCCTCCTGCTCACCGCCCTCGACGCGGTCACCCACCGCGTGGCCGGCTTCGAACACGGCGCCGACGACTACCTCGTCAAACCCTTCGCCTTCGCCGAACTCAGCGCCCGAGTGCGCACCCTGTGCCGTCGCGGCCAGCCCGCACGGCTGCCCGAGCTGCGCGTCGGCGACCTCGAACTCGACCTGCCGCGCCGCCGGGTGCGGCGAGCGGGCGTGCTCCTGACCCTCACCGCGAAGGAGTTCTCGGTCCTGGAGGTCCTGATGCTGCGGGCCGGTGAGGTCGTCACCCGCACCGACCTCATCGAACGCTGCTGGGACGAGCAGGCCGAACCGCTCTCCAACGTCGTCGACGTCCTCATAGGCCAACTGCGCCGCAAACTGGGCCCGCCCGAACTCATCCACACGGTGCGCGGCGTCGGCTACCGCATCGACGACCAGGCCCCGGGCCTGTGACACCGCGCACCCCCGCCGTCGCGCGCCTGCACCGCGCCCGTTGGGCGATGACCCTGCTGTTCGCCGCGACCACCGCCGCCTGTCTGCTGGTGCTCGCCGTCATCGCGGTGCGCACCGACGGCCGGTCCCGGACGGACGAGCTCGACAGCGGCGTCAGCCACCGGGCGGACGGGCTCGCCCGCACGCTGTACTACGACGGCGGCGTCCTGCACCTCGACGCGCTGCCGGAGGACGACCTGGCCCGCAGCGCCGAGAAGCTCGGCGTCCTCCAGGCACCCGACCACACCCGGCCGCAGATCCGCTACGCACGCGATTCCCCCACCGCCCTGCCCGGCCAGGCGGCGCTGGACGAGATCTGGCAGCAGGTCCAGCACGACCAGGAGACCGTCCTGGTCAGCGCCGACGTCGACGGCCGGGAATACCAGTGGGCCGCGGCCCCGGTCTGGGACGACGACAGGATCGGCGCCGCCGTCCTGGTCGGCGCCGACCCCGCCCGGAGCCTGGCCGCCCACACCCGACTGCTGCACTGGCTGGCCGCGGGCTGCGCGGCCCTGGTGCTGGCCGCCGCCGCCGTCGGCCACCTCCTGTCCGGGCGGGCCATGCGACCCGCCCTGCGGGGACTCGAACAGCAGGAACAGTTCCTCGCCGAGGCGGCCCACGAACTGCGCACCCCGCTGGCCACCCTGCGGCTGGTGGTCGAGAACGGCAGCACCACGCCGACCCGGGCACCGCAGGCCCTGGACGAGGCCGTCCGGCTGGTCGACCGCCTGGGCCGCCTGGTCACCGGCCTGCTGGCCCGCGCCCGCGTCGAAGCCGGCACCCAGGACATCGAGCTGACCCCGCTACGGCTCGACCAGCTCGTCGAACAGACCGTCGAGGAACTCCCCGACCACAGCGGCGTCACGCTCACCACCGAAGCCGCCGTCGTCAACGGAGACCCCGAACTGCTCGCCCAGGCCGTCCGCAACCTCGTCGAGAACGCGCTGCGGCACGGCGGCGGAACCCCGGTCGAGGTGAGCGTCACCCCCGGCCGCGTCGCCGTACGGGACCACGGCCCCGGCATCCCCGCCGAGGACCGCACCCGGGTCTTCGAACGCCACGTCACCGGGCCTGCGAGCACGGGCACCGGCACCGGCCTCGCCATCGTCCGCTGGGTGGCCGAACTCCACGGCGGCACCGCCCAGCTCTCCCCTGCCTCGGGCGGCGGGACACTGGCCGAGCTGCTGCTGCCCCAGCACACCAACACCTGAGCCGGCCCCGCCCGGCCCGATCATTGAGCGTCGCCGGCCGCCTGGATCGATCGTGGTGACAGCTTGCGTGCCGATCTGACAGGTATCGCGCTTCGGCACCCTGTCCTGTGCCGCTGGCCTTGACCGATTGCCACTGACGTTCGACCGCTGCCCAGTGCGCGCCGGCGAACGCCGACGGCCTCACCAGCCCCCGGGTGCGTACGGCCAGGACTTGGGACGGGCGGGGCTTCCTAGGGCAGCGTCTGAGGACGCCACTCCTCACGGTAGCCGGGGGCATCGTGGTAGATCTGGGCAAGGAGTCTGACCGCCGCTCCAAGGCCGGCGGCCCACCCGGCGTCGAAGTCATTGCCGGTGGCGCCCACAGCCGGCGTGTCGAGGTGCGCAACCGGTGCGTAGAGATCTGTGACCGCGCGAACCATGTCGATCATTGGGATCGTGCTGTCGAGGTGCACGTCCGTGTCGGGGGGAGCAAGCGCCGTGATCCTCACGACGTCGTGCTCGTCCGCGTCGAGCTTCGCTCGCACGAACGGGATGAGGCCATCGTTCATGGCGGTCATCCTGACCCACGGCCGCACGATGCGTGAAGCCCTGCGTCTGTCGCCGCACGCCCGGTCGGACGGCCGTTGAGCAGGGCGGTCGAGACTCAGTGGCAGAACGGCACCTCGGTCGACGTTCAGTGGCAATCGGTCAAGGTCCAGTAGCACGGGACACACACCGCCCCTCCCGGGCCGGGCTCAGTGTCCCGACGTTGCGCAGGATCGCGCACGCGCTCGATGGCGAGGGGGTGAGCACCACCGCACCGACCCGATTGCCAGCGCCCCGTCCTCACGCGGACCGGCAGACCCCGCTCGGGACCGCCGTCCGGGTGCCCAGGGAGCTGCTGACCGGTCCCCAGCTGTACGACAGCTCGCCCAACTGCAAGACATCTTGGGGCCGGACGAAACAGGGCCGGGCGACGACGGACTTCCCCACCTCGTCACCCGCTACCTGCGCCCCGCACGGCGCATCCGGCAGTCGAGCCGCCCAGCGGCCGGGCGGCCGACCACTGACCAGCACACCGGAAGCGCAGCGCCGAGGTGCCCTCACCTCGACCGGTAGGCCCAGAGCAGCTGGGTGTCGGCCGAGCGCGGGCCCGGGGACGTCGGGGGGAGACGGTCGAGGGTCTGGCCGCTGGTGGTACGGGCCCCGTAGTCCCGGACCAGGCGACGCGGACCTCCCTTCGGCACGAGTTGCAAAACAGGCTTGCAAAGCCTATTTGCAACTCGTAGGCTGCCGACATGCCGGAACAGCCGCCTGCCCAGGAGATCGCCGACGTCGAGGCGCTGCGCGTCTTCGCGCACCCGGTGCGGCAGAAGATCGAGCGATGCCTGCGTCGGGGGCCAGCCAACTCGACCGTGCTTGCCCGCGAGTTGGGTGAGTGTATTGAGCAGGTGATTTGAGAGCCGGTGCTTCAGCGGTTTCGGGAGCCAGTGGTTTCTTCAGCGAGATTGAGAGCCACCTGGTGTGACGGTGCGACACGCCGCGTTCGGAGCAATGTTGGTGACTGCTCCGGTTGGCCGCGACAGGCTGTGGTCCTTGATCACGGTCATGTCAGGAGGCCGGGGTGGCACGGTCACGCGAGTTGCTGTTCGAGAAGATCCGCCGGGACCGGCGAATCGATCCGTCCGTTTCGGGGCGGCAGTTGGCGTTGCGCTACAAGGTGAGCCGCAACACGGTGGCGGAGGCGCTTCGCTCGCCCGTGCCGAAGAAGCGCAAGAAGCCAGAGCCGCGGACGTCGGTACTGGAACCGGTGATGGGCCGGATCGACGACATGTTGTGGGCCGATCTGGAGGCCCCGCGTAAGCAGCGGCACACCATCGAGCGGATCAAGGTCCGCCTCGCGGTGGAGTGGGACTTCGAGCTGGCGTCGTACTCGACGATCGCCGCCTATGTCCGGGAGCGGAAGCCGCAGCTGACGCTGTTGGCGAAGGAGGGCCGCGCACATCTGGAGGGCACGGTCCCGCAGGTCAAGCAGCCCGGCCAGGAGGCGGAGGTGGACTTCGCGGACGTGTGGCTGGACCTGGCGGGTGAGCGGGTGAAGTGCGTGCTGTTCACGCTGCGCATGTCGTACTCCGGCAAGTCCGTGCATCGGGTCTACGCGACCGCCTCCCAGCAGGCTTTCCTGGAAGGGCACGTGGCGGCGTTCGAGGCGCTGGGCGGGGTGCCGGCCCGGCATATCCGCTACGACAACCTGCGGCCAGCGGTGCGTCAGGTCTGTTTCGGGCGGGACCGGGTGGAGTCGACGGCCTGGGTGAAGTTCAGGTCCTGGTACGGGGTCACGCCGTTCTACTGCACGCCGGGCGAGGAGGGCGCGCACGAGAAGGGCGGGGTCGAGCACGAGGGCGGACGATTCCGCCGCACCCACCTGGTCCCGCCGCCACAGGTCGCCACGCTGGCGGAGCTGAACGAGATGCTGGCAGAGATCGACGTGCTGGAGGACGTGCGGCATGTCCAGGGTCGGCCGACCAGCGTCGGCTTCGACTTCGAGCTGGAGAGGCCGCTGCTGGCTCCGCTTCCCACCGATCAATATGACTGCGGGCTGGACCTGACCCCGACGGTTCACCGAAACGGGCGGATCACGGTCCGTCAGAGCTACTACTCGGTGCCCGCGCGGTTCATCGGCGGCACGGTGCGGGTGTCGCTGCGGGCGAACGAGGTGCTGGTCTTCGACGGGCGTGAGGTCGTCGCCAGGCATCCGCGTCTGACGCGCCGTTACACCTACCACGACGTACTGGACCACTACCTGGAGGTCCTGCTGGTCAAGCCCGGCGCGTTCGCCGGGGCCGCTGCGTTGGCCCAGGCCCGCTCGGAGGGCACGTTCACCTCCGCTCACGAGGCGTTCTGGGCCGCCGCCAGGGAGGCCCACGGGGAACGGGAGGGCACCCGGGCGCTGATCGAGGTGCTGCTGTTGCACCGCCAGCTGCCGGCCGAGGCGGTGGTCGCGGGGCTGGAAGCAGTGCTCGGGGCGAAGTCGTGCAGCCCGGAACTGGTGGCGATCGAGGCCCGCAAAGCCCAGGAAGTCCCCGACGACATGACCGCACAGGAAACAGCGGCTCCGGCCGAGGCGGACCAGGCCCGGGCCGAGGCCCTGGAACGGCTCGGCGTCACGCCCACCCCGGCGGAGCGGGGCAACGTGATCTCCCTGCACGCCCGGCGCCCACTGCCGACGGACACCCGGCCGCTGCCGTCGCTGGCGAAGTACGACCGGCTGCTCAAGCACCGCAAGACCGAGGAAGGAACGGCATGACCCTCACCAACGCAGGAGGCCGGCCGCCGCTGGAGCTGACCGGCTCCGAAGCCCCGGGCCGGATGCACCGCCCGGACGTCGACCCGGAGGACGCTCTGATCGACGAGGCCTGCAAGATGCTGCGGCTGCCCACGATCCGCAACCGGTTCGAGGAGCTCGCCCAGGCCGCCCGCCGCGACAAGTACACCTACAAGCAGTTCCTGCTGGATCTGCTCCAAGTTGAGTGCACCGACCGGGATGTCCGGCGCAAGCAGCGACTGGTGGCCGCGGCCCGCTTCCCCCGCCAGAAGCGGCTGGAGAACTTCGACTACGACGCCAACCCGAACGTCACCCCGGAGACCGTAGCTTCGCTCAAGAGCCCGGAGTGGGTGCGCGAGGGCAAGCCGCTGGTGCTGATCGGCGACTCCGGCACTGGTAAGTCCCACCTGCTGATCGGGGTCGGCACCGCCATCGCCGAGGCTGGCCTGAGTGTCCGCTACACCACCGCGACCGCCCTGGTGAACGAGCTTGCCGAGGCCGAGGCCCACAAGAACCTCACCTCCGCCCTTGCCCGCTACACCAAGGTCGACCTGCTCTGCCTGGATGAGTTCGGCTACCTCAACCTGGACAAGAAGGGCGCCAAGCTGCTGTTCCAGATCTTCACCGAACGTGAGGAACGCCGGGCCACTGCGGTCGCCTCCAACGCGCCGTTCGGCGAGTGGGACAAGACCTTCACCGACCCACGGCTCTGCGCGGCCATCGCCGACCGGCTCACCTTCCGCTTCACGCTGATCGAGACCGGCACCGAGTCCTACCGTCTGCAGGCCACCGAAGCCGAACAGCACATCCGCTGACCGCGCTCAGGGGCCCTGGAGGGCACACGCGCTCGGCACCGGTTCGCCGCCCTGCAGGACCGGGGCGAGGGCCGCGCGCAAATCCGCCGGCTCCCGATACAGCAGCCCGGTCATGCCGAGCGCGGTGGCGGCGTCGACGTTCTCCTGCCTGTCATCCACGAACAGGCAGCGGTCGGCAGCCACACCGGCTCGCTCGGCGGCGATCTCGTAGATGCGGCGGTCAGGCTTGGCGATGCCTTCACGGGAGCTGTTGACCACCTCGTCCGCGAGATCGGTGAGGCCCAGCAGAGCAAGGTCCTCGTCCAGCCACGCGGTCGCGTTGGTGACAAGCACCACCGGACAGTGAGCACGGACCTCACGGAGCAAGCCCACCACAGTCGCATCCGCCCAGAACCGGGCATCAGCGAACGCGCAGGCCAGAGCACGGGCCTCGGACTCCGGCAGACGAGGCGCCAAGCCGCGGGTGATCGAGTCCACCCACTGCCCCTTGGTGATCTGCCCCAGCAGCAGCGGCAGATCGTTCTCCGGCGCGAAGCCGATCCTGGCGGTGCTGCCCTCCTCCAACCCCGCAGCGTGTTCCAGAGAGGCCACATCGGAGAAGTCGTAGAAACGGATCACGCCATCGAGGTCGCACAGAACAGCGTCGAAGGGCCTGCCAGGAGAAGTAGTCACCCCGTCTGAATATCACCCTGATCATCACGCCGGGCAGTCGGGGTCGGGAGAAACCCGAAGCGGTCCCTGGAAAGGAGCCGGGTCCTCCCGTGCTGGCCTGTCAGGGGCACAGCCCGAGGGGACCCGGGACCACCAACCTATCGACCACCGTCACGACGCCAGTGACAACACCCCGCGACACGAACCTCTGTGGCCAAACATCACCCGATAGAAGTGGCTCCCAAACTCACTGACGATCAAGCTCAACCCGCCGGACAAGCCCATCCCAAACGGAGCAGTCCGGCTCCTGATCTCATCACCGCACCGGCTCTCGTTCACCCTGACGAAAACAGGTCCGGCTGCTCGGAATTCCCGAGACCGACTGACCACACGACCCAGATGGCCGACACACAAGGGGGAAACGTCGTGCTGCTCTCACTCAGAACCGCGCCACCGCCGCGCGCTCTTCTGGTCTTCCTGGCCGCTCTGTTGGCCGGCGGCCTGCTCATGCTGGGTGCGCCGTCGGCGCACGCCGACGGGGACGGGCTGATCCGCCAGGAGGTCACCTTCCGGGGCGGCAATGGCCTGGTCCTGCACGGCACCGTGCTCCGCAAGGACGCGATACCGGGCACGGGGCCCGGCATCGTGCTCGTCGGCGGCTCGGGCCCGGGACCCAGGGAGGAGTACGAGCAGGAGGCCGAGGCCTTCGCCCAGGCCGGCATCACCACGCTCGTCTACGACAAACGCACCGTCGGCTACTCCCTGCTCCACCGGGACTTCGGCCTGCTGGCCGACGACGCCCTCGCCGGCGTGCGGCTGCTGCAGTCCAGCCACGGGGTCGATCCGCATCAGGTCGGGCTGTGGGGGTTCAGCGAAGGCGGCTGGGTGGCGCCGCTGGCCGCGTCGCGCTCGAACGACGTCGCGTTCGTCCTCACCATCGGCGGCCCCGGCTACGACACTCTGCGCACCCAGGCCTGGAACCTCACCACGCACCTGCAGCACCAGGGGGTCAGCGGACCCTTCCGCCGCACCGTGGCCGGCCCCGCCGCCCAACTCATGGCCACCACCGGCCTGTTCCCCGCAGCCGACTACGACCCCCTGCCGGCGCTGGAACGGCTGAGCCGAACCCCGGTGCTGGCCCTGTGGGGCGACCACGACACACAGGTACCGGCCCAGGAGAGTGCGCGGATCTTCCGCGAGGCCCTCGCCCGCGCAGGCAACCAACACGCCGTCATCAGCTTCATCGCCCACGGCGCGCACAACGGACACCGCACCTCGGACGGCTTCGACCGGATCGGCGGCCCCCTCTTCCAGGGCAAGAACCTCGGCGAACTCGCCCCCGACTATGCCCAGACCATGACGACATGGGTACTGGCCACCGCCGCCGGCCACCCACCGGCATCGGCCGTCCAACCCGCACCCCGACAGGAACTCGCCAGCACCCCCATACCCCGCGACGCCTGGTACGTCTGGGTCGCCCCGACCCTGCTGCTCCTCGGCTTCGCCACCTACCCGATCTCAGCCGTACTGCGCCGCGGACCGGTCCTGCGCCCGGTCCGATGGCTGGCCGGGTTCGGCCTGCTGGCGGTCATAGCAACGGTGGGGTGCTCGATCGCTGTCTTCGTCGCGGGAGAGGGTGCGGCCACGCCGGTCATCTCGGGCCAACCCGCCTCGTGGCTGGTGGTGCAGGGGCTCGCGGTCGCAGTCGTGCTGTCCACCGTCGCCTCGGCCAGGGCAGTCCGGCGCAGCCACCCGACTCCGAGCTTGGCCATGTGGCTGCGCCTGGCCCCGGTCGGACTTGCTGCGGTCGGCTTCGTGCCGTGGGTGGTGTGGTGGGGAGTCACTCCGTGACTCAGTCCTGCCCGACGGAGTCGTAATCCACAAGTCTTGACTATTGCTCTCGTGCGCCAGGCGCCGGGTCACGGTGTCACGCGGTGTGCCTTCGCCGCCGCAGCGGCGGCACCACCAGCTGAGGGCGAATCGTCCTGCTTCGGTCCCGGTCGCGCGAAGGCGACCGGGACCGAAACGTGAACGGTGGCTTCGGTCGTGGCTTGTAGGCCGTTCAGCTACGGGGTGTTCAGCGGCCGATGTCGTCCAGCTCGGTCAAGTCCTCATGCGAGAGGGAGAGTCCCGCGCCGGCGATGTTCTCGCGAAGGTGCGCTGTCGATGACGTGCCGGGGATGAGCAGGATGTTCGGTGATCGCTGCAGCAGCCAGGCCAGTGCGACGGACATCTGTGTCGCCTTCAATCGAGCGGCGACCGCCGAGAGCGCCGAGGACTGAAGCGGGGTAAAGCCTCCAAGAGGGAAGAAGGGCACGTACGCGACGCCTTCGGTGGCGAGCCGGTCGATGAGCTTGTCGTCGTGGCGGTGGGCGAGGTTGTACATGTTCTGCACGCACACGATCGGCGCGATGCTCTGTGCCTCGGTGACCTGCCCCTCGGTGGCGTTGCTGACCCCGAGATGGCGGATCAGGCCCTGCTGCTGGAGTTCCACGAGCGTCTCGAACGCCTCGGCGAGCGAGCCGGGCTGGGGGCCTTCGGCGTTGCCGAGTCGGAGGTTGACCAGGTCGAGTACGTCGAGCTGGAGGGACCTGAGGTTGTCGTGGACCTGGCGGCGCAGATCTTCGGGTCGCCGGGCCGTGGGCCAGCCACCCTGTTCGTCTCGGGTCGCGCCCACCTTGGTCACGATGTGCAGCGACTCGGGATAGGGGTGCAGTGCCTCGCGGATCAACTCGTTGGTGATGCGCGGCCCGTAGGCGTCGCTCGTGTCGATGTGGGTGATGCCGAGGTCGACCGCTTCACGCAGAACGGCCAGGGCCCCCTCGCGATCGGTGGGCGGCCCCATGACCCACGGGCCGGCCAGTTGCATGGCGCCGTAGCCGAACCGGGTGACGGTCAAGTCACCCAGAGTCCGGGTACCGCCGGGAAGAGAGAGGGAGGGTGTGCTCATCCTGATGCCTTTCGTCGTGCACTGGGGGGTGGCGCCTGCCGCCTCCCTGCATCAGCATTGGAGAGAAACTTCCTGTCGGGAAGTAGGCACTTCAGAGTGCGTAACCCACCCATCGGTAAGAGGTTCGATCAGTGACGACGATGAAGGCGGCCCAGAAGAGGGCCCAGGCCAAGGTGGAGTACGACGCGTTCCTGGCGGGGTGCCCCAGCCGGCAGCTGCTCGACCGAATCTCGGACAAGTGGGTCGTCCTGATCCTGTGTGCGCTGGGCGGCGACACCAGCCCTGGCCGGCCCGGTGCAGCACACGCAGACGCTCCGAAGGCGATGCGCTACTCCGAGATCTCTCGTCTTCTGGCCGGAGTCAGCCAGAAGATGCTGACCCAGACGCTACGGTCGCTGGAGCACGATGGCCTGCTCACCCGTACCGTGACACCAACTGTCCCTGTCACCGTTTCCTACGAGCTGACCGACCTCGGCCTCTCGCTCCACCACATGACGCGCGGGCTCAGAAACTGGGCGCAAACACACATGGCCGAGGTCCTCGCAAACCGTGAGGACCACGACGCTCGCACCTCCTGACGACTCACATCCAACCGTCCAACAGCTCTATGGTCTCGGCGCTCCACCCTCAACTGCGAAGAGCCGGCATACGGACACGGATACCGTCGGTCATCGCCAGGGGCATCCCCCAGGATCAGCCCATTCTCCAGAGGCGCACTCGTCTGCCTGCAATAGTCAAGGAACGGCAAAAGCCTTCCAGAGTCGCAGGTCAGAGAGCCTCCTCCCTGCACGCGCGGGGGTCAGCCGGTCGCCCAGCCGCCACCACGAGTTCCCCTCCGGTGCTTGTGGAGAGCCGGGGTGCGATGCCAAGTCGCATGCCCGGTTCGGGAAGCGGCTCCGGGAAACGGACCGGTCGAAAGACCGGAACCGCACCCCGGGCCGACTTCACCGGACGGGTCCGGACGGTGGCCGGGATGCCCGCCGCGCGCCGTGGCCCGGGCCGCGTCCGAGCCGTCGGGCTCCGAAAGGTGTCAGGTCCGCTCCGTCCTCCATCGATGACGGCCCGGCGCGGCCCGGGGGCGGCCGTCAGGTCCGGTTCTCGGCCTGGAACATCCAGCTGTGCTTCTCCAGTTCGGCCGTGAGCCCGATCAGCAGGTCCTGGGTGACGGGGTCCGCCGCCGCGGTGTCCTCGATCCGCGCCCGCATCCGCCCGATCACGGCGCCGAACGCGTTCACCAGGTACTCGACGACGGCGGTGTCGGCCGTCCAGCCCTCGGGGAAGGCGGGCAGGCTGCTGGACCCGGCGACGGTGGCGGCCCGCCCGTCGGGGCTGACCCCGATCGCGGCGGCGCGCTCGGCCACGTCGTCGGCGTACTCGCGCGCGGTGGCGACCACCTCGTCCAGCTGGAGGTGGACGGAGCGGAAGCGCGGGCCGTAGAGGTTCCAGTGGGCCTGCTTGGCCACCAGGGACAGGTCCAGCAGGTCCACGAGGGTGCCCTGCAGGGCGTGTCCGGTCGTCTTGCGGTCGGCCTCCGGCAGCGGGCTGCTGATGACGATGCCCATGGTGCTGCTCTCCTTCGGTCGGGGGGAGCCGTCGGTCGGCCCCCGCGGATCATCCGGCGGCTTCCCTCCTTCGCCGGTCGGAAACACCTGTTCGGCCTGTTCGGCCGACGGCTCCGGGACGCACCGGACGGGGATGCCGGCGCTTCGACGGGTTCGACAGGCTTGTCCGGCCGCTGCGGGGGCAGTCGCGCAACGGCGCCCGCTGCGGCGCGCCGGGGTTGGACGGGCCGAAGGGCGGTGCGGGGTGGCGACGGTGACGGAGCGAAGCGCGGAGCCGGAGGGCGGTGCGGAGCAGGCAGACGTGCCGGAGCGTTTCGGCTACCGGGTGAAGCGGCTGCTGCTCGGGCCGCCCCTGGTCACGGCGCGGCTGCGGGACGAGACGCTGTCCAAGCCGGTGGCCCTGGGAGTCCTCGCGCCCGACTGCATCAGCTCCAGTGCCTACGGCACCGAGCAGATGCTGACGCAACTCGTCCCGGTGGTGGGGCTGGCGGGCTTCGCCCTGGTGGTACCGGTGACCGGAGTCATCCTGGTGCTACTGCTCCTGTTGACGCTGTGCTACCGCGACGTCGTCATGACCTACACCCGTGCGGGCGGTTCGTACGTGGTGGCGAGGGAGAACTTCGGCCCCCGCGTCGCGCAGGTCGCGGCGGTGGCCCTGCTGATCGACTACGTGGTGACGGTGGCCGTGCAGGCGGCGGCCGGGACGGACGCGGTCGCCTCGATGCTGCAGCTGCTCTTCCACACCGACCTCGGGGCGGACAAGCTGTGGCTGACGCTGGGCGTCGTCTGCCTGCTGTGCTACGGCAATCTGCGCGGGATCCGGGAGGCGGGCCGGGCGTTCGCCGTCCCCACCTACCTGTTCGTCCTCGCCGCCGGGCTGACGGTGCTGGTCGGCCTGGTCCGCCTGGTCACCGGGACCCTGCCGCGCCTGGGCGAGGCGGACCTGCACGCCGCGGGGGCGGTGCCCGTCGGGGCGCCCGGCGGCGGAGTGCTGATGGGGGCCTCGCTGTTCGTCCTGCTGCGGGCGTTCGCCAACGGCGGCTCCTCGCTCACCGGGCTGGAGGCCATCTCCAACGGCGTCGGTGCCTTCCGGGAGCCGCGGGGCGCCAACGCCCGCCGCACCCTGGTGATCATGAGCGTCACGCTGGGCACCCTGGTGCTCGGCATCTCGGTGCTGGCGTGGCGGACGCACGCGATCCCCTTCGCCTCCGGCAGCCCCACCGTCCTTGCCCAGGAGGCACACCTGGTCTTCGGCCGGAGCGGCTTCGGCCAGGCGATGTTCGCCGCCGTCCAGATCGCCACCGCGCTGATCCTCTACACCGGGGCGAACACCTCCTTCAACGGCTTCCCCTTCCTGGCCAGCTTCGTCGCCGAGGACGCCTTCCTGCCCCGCCGGCTCACCATGCGCGGCCACCGCCTCGCCTTCTCCAACGGCATCCTCCTGCTGACCGCCGTGTCGCTGGTGCTGCTGCTGGTCACCCACGGGAACGTCACCAGGCTCGTCTCGCTCTACGCGATCGGCGTGTTCACCGGATTCGTGATGGCCGCCGCGGGGCTGGCCCGCCACCACTGGCGGCGCCGGGAGGCGCACCGGGTGCTCAAGACCGCGATCAGCGCCCTGGCCGCCGTCGCCTCGGCCGCCGTGGTCGTCGTCTTCGCCGTCACCAAGTTCACCGAAGGAGCCTGGGCCGTCGTACTGGTCTTCCCGCTCGGGGTGTGGGCCCTGATCCGCACCAACGAGCGCTACCGCGCGGAGCACGAGGCCCTGGACGCCGCGCCCGCCACGGCGTCGACCGCGACCCGGACCCGCAACGTCGTCCTGGTCCTCGTCGACCGCCTCGACCTCGCCGTCACCACCGCCCTGCGCTACGCCCACACCCTGCGGCCCGCGCAGCTGCGCGCCGTCCACGTCGCGCTCGACACCGCGCACGCCGATCAGCTGCGGAAGGCCTGGGCGGCCGGCCCGGCCGCGGACGTGCCGCTCGACCTGGTGGACTGCCCCGACCGGCGGCTGCACCGGGCCATCGCCGACCTCGCCGCCCGGGTGAGCGCCGACGGCCGCACCGAGGTCACCCTGCTGATCCCGCGCCGCTCCTACGGGCCCGTCGTGGGGCGCCTCCTGCACGCCCGCAGCGGCGACTCGATCGCCCACGCCGTCAGCCGGCTCCCCCATGTCGCCGCCACCATCGTGCCCTTCGACGTCTCGGCGGCGATCCGCGCGCACCGCTCGGCTCCCGGCGGGAGGCCCCGGGCCACCTGACGGGCGGCGCGGGCACGACGGGCCGCCGGCCCTGGCCTCAAAGGGGGCTGGGCCCGGAGAACACCAGGACGGGACGCCGCGGCGGAGCCTCGCCGCCCGGCGGGCGGAGATGGTGCGGGAGGTGAGGGCCTCGGCCGCTCGCGCGGCGGGCGGCCACCGGGCTTCGACGAGGAGCAGGACAGGAAATCGCCCGCCGGGCCCCGGGGGCAGGCGCTGGCCGACCTCCAGCAGGCCATCTACAACGCCGGCGTCGGCCCGGCCACCTGGCACGTGGACACCGTCGGGGCCCACCCCGGCGACAGGGTGCAGACCGTCGAGGTGATCGGCGACCTCGACGACGCCCGCCGCGCCCTCGACCAGCACTTTCCCGGCCAGACCGAGGTCGTACGCGGCCACGTCACCTCCGACCTCGTCTACCGGCGCGGCCACGACTACCAGCTCGAGGGCGAACTCCAGGCCCTCGACCGACCCGACTTCCAGGTCTTCAACACCGACCTCGCACCGGACGGCCGCACCACCGTCGGCGTCGTCGGCGACCTCACCGCCGCCCGCACCTACATCGGCACCCACTACCCCGGCCGCGCGATCGTCCACGGCAACACCACCCGTTGAACGGCCGACCCGGCGAGCTGACCAGTAGGAGGTCCGTCGCCGTACATCGGGCGCCGGGACCCGCACGCCCCGGCACGGCCCGCCCGACCGGCGGCCGCGCGCTCGCGCCGCGCTCGCCCGGCGATGGTCGACGGCCTGTCCTTCCGGAACCCTCGGGCCGGCCGTCCGGACGCGCCGCACAGCCACCCACGGCACCTCTCCAACGCGGCGACGGACCCGCCCCGGAGCCAAAGGGCAGTGCGACGCAAAGGAATAGGGAGCCCTACGCCGACGAGTGGTGCTACGGGGTCGCGCGGGCAGCAACCGACGCCCGGGCACCCCCGGACCACCGGTGCCGTCCACAGCTCGAAGCGGAGGACTGCCTCCAGGTGGCGATGCCGGCACCACACGACTTCTAAAGCCGTCGCCCCGGTCACCCCCACACGGCCGCGGCGCTGGACACCATACGGTCCGCGCCGATCGCAAGGAGCCGGCCCCGCAAGGTGGCGGCGGCAGGCCGGAAGGCTCTCGGCGGTGACTCGCCCCGTCTGCCCTCAGCGGGCCTCAGCGGGCAGGCCCTCGCCGGTCTCCTGCGCCCACAACGCCGCGCAGGCGCTCGCCGCAGCTCCCGGTCGGCAGGAAGCGGCGCCCCGACGCATGGCCCGTTCCTGATGAGCCGTCATACCATGTCAGCCGCAGGGGGAACAGGACGCGCCGCGCCGTCGTCCTAGAGGTGCGGAGTGCGCCCGCATCGGTTCGATCCAAGGGGGAGTCGCTGTGATGGAATCCTGGCTCGCGGTGGAGACAGGCGGCCCTGACGCCGTGCTCGACCTGCGCGACTGGCTCGCGGGCGAACCGGCGCTCCGCGGCCGGGTCCGCGTCGGGGAGGCCGCTGCCGGTAGGGGCGAACTCGGGTCGTGGTCCGACACCCTCGTCGTGGCGCTGGGGGCGGGCGGCGCGCTCACCACGCTCGCCGCCTCGCTCAAGGCGTACCTGAGCCAGCCCCGCACCAGCACCGTCAGGCTCAAGACGGTGAGGCCGGACGGCACCCGTACCGAGGTGACCGCCGAGCATGTCGCGCGGTCCGACGTCGAGACGGTGCTCAGGGCCGCCCTGCACGGCGACCCGCGGGCCGACGGCGCCTCGGACTGACTGTGTTCCGGCTTCCCGACGCCGCCCGCTCGTGGGCCGTGCTGATCGGCACCGCGCAGTACTCCCACGAGAGCGGGCTCGCGGACGTGCCGTCGATCGCGAACAACGTGCTCGACTTCCGTGACGTCCTGATCGAGGGGCAACCGGGTGCCTTCACCCCCGATCGCGTCACCACCGTGTTGGACCCGCGGCAGCCGAGGGACCTCGGGCTGCCTCTGATGAAGGCGGCTGCCGCCGCCGAGGACGTGCTCCTGGTCTACTACTCCGGTCATGGCCTGATCGGCGACAAGAAGGGGGAGCTCTTCCTCGCCCTCACCGAGACCGACCAGACCATGCTGTCCCTGACCGCCTGCCCGCTCGACGTGATCAGGGAGGCGTTCCGGGCGAGTCCGGCCCGTGTCCGGGTGCTCATCCTCGACTGCTGCTTCTCCGGCCGCGCGGTCGCGGGCGGACTGTCGGGGAGCACCTCGCCGGTGGCCGAGCAGTTGGAGATCGCCGGCGCGTACACGCTGGTCTCGTCGCCGCCCAACTCGCCCTCCCACTTCGAGGAGGGCAAGCGGCACACGGCCTTCACCAGTGAACTCCTCCGCGCTCTGCGCAATGGAGTCGAGGGCGCCAGCCCGGACGGGGTGACCCTCGGTGTGCTCTTCCCGCACCTGCGGCTCGCACTGCGGTCCAAGGGGTGGCCGGAGCCGGAGCAGTGCGGCACGGACACCGCCGCGAACCTGATCCTCAGCCGTCCCCGGGGCCGACGCCTCGGCCGGCGGGAACCGGCCGAGGCCGACGCCGACCGGCGGGGACCGGTGACGGAACGGGAGCGCTTCCAGTCCCTCGTCGAGGCCGGCCGACGCCTCGGGCAGGGCGGTCACGCGCGATCGGCCGCCTCGGAACTGGGCAACGTCCTCGACGAGATGACGCAGACCCTGGGCTCGGACGACCCGGACACCCTGGCCGGGCGGATCGAGTACGCCCAGTGGCTGGGCGCCGCCGGCCAGGTCCGCGAGGCACTCGACCTGTCCACGGCGGCGGTGGGCGCGCTGACCCGGGTGCTCGGCGCCGACAACCGGGTGACGCTCGTGGGCCGCGCCCAACTCGCCCACTGGACCGGGGAGGCCGGGAATCCGGTGGAAGCGGCACGGCTGACCGGCGAAGTGGTCGGCGACCTGACCCGCGCCATCGGACCGGACGACCGCGAGACACTGCTGGGCCGCGGCCGGCTCGCCTACTGGATCGGGGTCTCCGGTGACCCGGGCTCCGCCGCGCAGCTGACCGGCCTCCTGGTCACGGACCTGCACCGGGTCCTCGGGCCGGAGGACCGCGACACCCTGGTCGGGCGGATCAACCAGGCCCAGTGGACGGGACGGACCGGCCAGGCGCATCAGGCCGTCCGTCTGCTCGGCACCCTCGTCCCCGACCTGTACTGGCTGCTCGGTGCCGACGACCTCCACACGCTCATCGGCCGGGCCCGGCTCGGCCAGTGGACCGGCCTGTCCGGTTCGCCGAGAGCCGCCGGGCGGCTCTTCGCGACCGTGGTGCCCGATCTGAGTCGCGTGGCCGGGCGGGACGCCCGCGAGACGCTCCTCGCCCGCAGCCAGCACGCGCACTGGACCGGCGAGGCCGGCGACCCCAGGGCGGCCATCGCCCTCCTGCGGCAACTCCTCGACGACCTGGACTGGATCCTGGGCGAGCAGGACCGGATCACCCTGGTCAACCGCGCCCGGCTCGCCCACTGGACGGGCGCGGACGGCGACGTCCGCACGGCGCTGCGGATCTTCCACGAGGTGCTGCCGGAACTGCGCCGGGCCCTCGGCTCCGACCACCCCGAGGTGCGCGCGAACGAGGTGCTGCTGGCACGCTGGCGCCGCCGGGCGGACCGGAAGCTCAGAGGGGAGATCCTCTTCGGAAGGGGACGCCGGACCACCGACTGGCGGGGTTGGGGGAAGTGGAACGATGGCTGAGCCGGGGCCCTGGACCGGCCTGCCCGACGGGCTGGAGCCCCTCTCGTCGGTCGACCGCCGGGAGCTGGGCGGCTACCGGCTGCTCGGGCGCCTCGGTGCCGGCGGCATGGGGATCGTCTACCTCGCGCGCTCGGTCACCGGCCGGGCCGCGGCGGTGAAGGTCCTGCGCCCGGAACTGTTGCGCGAGCGGGGGGCGCAGGAACGCTTCCGCCGCGAGATCTCGGTGGTGTCGCGGATCCCGGAGGCGTTCACCGCGCCGCTCCTGGACGCCGAGGCCGACGACAACGGCGCCTGGATGGCCACGGCCTTCATCCCGGGACTCTCCCTCCAGCAGAGCGTCAACGCCTTCGGCCCCTTCCCCGCCGAGTCACTGCACACGCTGTGGTACGGACTGCTGAGAGCACTGGACTCCGTCCACGCGGCCGGCGTCGTGCATCGCGACCTCAAACCGTCGAACGTCCTGCTCACCCCCCGGGGGCCACGCCTCATCGACTTCGGCATCTCGACCATGGACGGCTCGACCCGGCAGACGTCCACCGGAGCGATCATCGGGACCCCCGGCTACCTGGCGCCGGAACAGGTCACCGGACAGCGGCCCGTGACGGCGGAGGCGGACGTCTTCGCCCTGGGTGCGGTGATGAGCTTCGCCGCGACCGGCGTTCCTCCCTTCGACGGCGAGAACCTCCTCAACGTCATCTACAACGTGCTGCACGACGAGCCCCGGCTCTCCTCGCTGCCCGCCGACCTCGAGGGCTGGGTCCGTTCCTGCCTGGACAAGGACCCCGCCGCCCGACCGACCGTCGACGGCCTGCTCGGCGCGCTCTCCGAACGGCAGGTCCGCACCGCGCAGCGGCGAATCGCGCTGGAGGACTGGCTGCCGGACGCCGTCTCCCGCGCCACCCTGCGGCGCGCACAGCTCGTCCTCGACCTCGACCGCCCGTACCAGCCGTCACCCGCCGAGCCGCCGGCGCTGCCGGCCGGACCCGCCACGGCCGAGACGGTCCTCCAGCCCGCTCCGGGAGAACCGGCCGAGCGGCTCCGCCAGGACGGGCCGCCGACCGGCCTGTCCTGGCGGCGCCCTCCAGACTCCACGCTCTCGCTCCTCCGCCGTCCCGCGGTCCCGGAGCCCACGACTGCGCCTGGGGCGGGGCCCGCCGCAACCGCCCTCCCACAGAGCGGACCGACCCCAACCCCGGCCCACCCCCGGGCGGTAACGCCGTCGTCCTCAAACTCAGCGGACGGACCCACGCCCGGGGGGCTGCTGCGTACCTCCGCCTCTCCCATCGAGGCCGAGCTCCCGCCCCCTCCACGCACCGGTCTACGTCGGCGCTGGTGGCGCGTACCGTTCTGGCGCTCCAGGAGATGACACCTCGCCCCGGCCCGAACCCGATGCCGGGTGAGGGCCGCCGCGGCCGGCCCGTAGCTCCGACCCCACCCGAACCACGGAGCGGGGGTTGTTCGTCTCCCTGACGCCCGGAATGCTCCTGCTGGGCGACGGTGGCTTCCGGGGCCTCGACCTGTGGCGGGGCGGAAGTACTGGGCCTGACGGCCGGAGCGACTGCCGCGTACCAGGCGATGCTCGATCACCCTGCCTACGGCGTGGACGAGATCGCGCCCACTGCGGCCTGACCGCCGTTCGGGTGCACGACCACCTGGAGGAGCTGAGTCAGCTCGCCCTCGTACGGGCCTCCGCCGAGCACCCCGGACAGTTGCGCGCGGTCAGTCCAGACATCGGCCTGGCCGACATCCTCACCCGACAGAAAGCCGAACTCGTCGCCCGACACGCCCAGTTGGCGGCCTCACGGGCGGCCGTCACGCGCATGGTCGCGGACCGCGCCGAACACCGCACGACCCACGGAGAACGCCTCCTCGGCATGGACGCCATCCACGCCCGCCTCGAACGGATGGGCCACAGCGCCACCACCGAGGCCCTCGGCAGCCAACCCGGCAACCAGCGACCAGAGGACCTCCTCGCCAGCCGCGTCACCGACGCCGAGGCACTCTCCCGCGGCATCGCCGTGCGGACCCTCTACCAGGACTCCACCCGCAACCAACCACACGTCACCACCTACGCCCACTGGCTGCTCAGCCAGGGCGGCGAAGTCCGCACCGCGGCCACCATCCCGCAGCGCATGGTGATCATCGACCGCAGCCAGGCACTCGTACCGATCGACCTCGCGGACAACCGCAAGGGCGCCCTCTACGTCACCGAACCCGGCATCCTCGCCGCCCTGATCGACCTCTTCGAACAGGCCTGGAACACCGCCGTCCCCCTCGGCGCCACCCACCCCGAAGACCCCCGCACCGGACTCACCACCACCGAGCGCGAACTCCTGCGCCTGCTCGGCTCCGGCCTCACCGACGACGCCGCCGGCCAGCGCCTCGGCTTCTCCTCCCGCACCGTCGGCCGCCACATGTCCTCGATCATGGAACGCCTCGGCGCCAGCAGCCGCTTCGAAGCCGGAATCAAGGCCGCGCACAAGGGCTGGCTCTGACGGCGGGGCCCGATCCTGCAGATGCACAGCTTCGTGCCGTCGACGCACTCCAGGTCGAGGCCGGTCCGCCACTGGTCCGCCACCGGTCCGACTCCACCTGCCGGTGCACGAACCTCGGTTCCGGCTTCGTCAGCAGTGGACGCCCGATACTGAGCGGCCATCGCTCCCACAGCCCCGGGCCCTCGCACAGCAGTCGGCGGAGGAACGCGGCCATACCGGGCGGGTGGATCGTGAACATCGGCCGGGTGTGACGGCCGATGACGAGCACCGGCCAGCGGTCGGGGTCACCGTCGGCGGTCAACCAGCACAACAGGTCAGGGCCGGACGTCACGCCCCATGCCGGGATGTCGTTCGGGTCGATGTCGAGGATTTCCTGCCCGCCCGCCTTCGCTCTGTCGGCTGGCGCGGGCATCGCGGGTCACGTCCGCCATCGACGCGGCCAGGGTCGTTCCGACGGGCGCGGGTGCGAGGATCTCCGCTTCGTCGCTGATCGAGCCGCTGCCGTACACCGCCATGAAGGCTCGGTAGTCCTCCGGGAAGGTGACTCCCCAGTCCACCTGGGCGGCAGCCCAGTCGACACGCTCATCGGCACCGTGCTCCGGCGACATGATCCGCGTGAGTTCCTCGACGCCGGGGTGCACACCGTTGCCCTTCGTCTCGTTCGCCGACAACCAGCGGGCGGCCGAGGATCCCGGTCGCCCGGCCGAGCCGCCGGCGCATACGCCTGCCGGACCCGACCGCGCGGTTGCGGTGCGTGCGTCAGACCTTCGCCATCCGGGCGATCGCCTGCACGGTGATCTCACGCATCCGGTCGAAGGCCGCCTGCGGTTCGTCGTAGTTGCGCCAGGGGCCGGCCACCTCGCGGCCCATCGCCTGGAACTGCTCGAACGCGTGCGCCACCCGGGCGTTCATGACCAGCGACCAGGCGGCCCAGCCCCGGGCGGCCTGGAGCTGCGGATGTGCCGGATCCGCCTGCTCCAGGTCGGCCAGCAGAGCGTCCACGGCCGCGGTGAACTCCGGCGTCCGGTAAGCCGCCGCCCCCGACTCGTCACGGGTGATCTGCTCGAAGTACGCCCGCACCCGCAGGGTGGTCAGCAGACTGCCGGCCGGCGCGTCGGCGAGCGCGGTGTCGACGAAGGCGTGCATGAGTTCGTGACTGCCGTGCCACTTGGCGCACCAGTACTGCAGGGCGCCCTCGTGTGCCCGCAGGTGGTGCGGGTCACGGGCCGTCACTTCGGCCCAGAGCTTGCGGAAGTCCTCCTGCGACCAGCCCAGGCCCATGGCGACGGCGATCTGCGCCACCCAGGGGTTGGGGTCCTCGGCGGGTGCCAGCTCGACGGCCTCCCGTGCGGTCTGCTCCGCCTCGCGCAGGACGCGGTGGAAGCCGTCGGCCTGCTCCATGGTCACCTCGGAGGCGTACCTGCCGCTGCGGATCTCCCAGGCGAGCTGGACCAACGCGTCGGTCTGCAGCAGGGCGGCCGCCGCGTTGCGCGGCTCCTCCTCGCGCCACCGCCGCAGCCAGTGGTCCTCCTTCGCCGCCGCCGTGCTCAGCGGCTCCATCCGCATCCAGCGCCGGTTCGCGTCGCGGTCGCTGTCGGCTTCGGCCAGGTACTCGGCCACCGTGCGCCAGTCACCGGCCCTGGCGGCATCGAGCGCGGCTGCCAACTCCGCGGACGGCTCGTCCTCCCGGAGCACGAGCTGCTCGCGCGGGACCAGCCTGTTCCGCAGTTCGGTCTCCAGGTGGCTCCGCCGTTCCCGGACGACCCGCGAGACGACGAGCTTGCCCGCCACGGCGAGCACCACGAGCACCACGAGCACGACGAGCGACACAAAGACCATGGGCTGCTTTCCAAGCGACGAGGACGGGACTGCTCACCCGCACCCGGGCGGTCCCTGAGCGGGCACCGGGCACGGACGAGGACAGGAGACATGAAGACAGCGCGGATGCACCTCGCCTCGCCCCCCGCCCTCGCACCTGCGTGCGCGGCGAGCAGGATCGTACCGGCACGCCCCGCCCCAGGTCGTTCAGGGGTACGAGGACTGACCAGCCGCTCGATCCGTGCCGGGCGAGGGGCCGCTGCGGATCGGTGTCAGCACCCAGTTGGCGGCGTTCACCGTCGAAGGAGCGATCCGTGCCTCGGTGCGGATGGACCACAAGGGCATCTGCCACCCGCCGTCCGTGATCTGGCACGCGTACTGCCGCTGGGCCTTCCTGCAGGGCATCGAACCGGAGCGGATCTCCGAGCGCTGGACGCGCGGCAGGGACGGCCGGTGGCCGAACGGCTGGCTCGCGCGGGTGCCCGCTCTTCGCGAGCACCGAGGCTCGGCGCCGGCCACCGTCGCGGCTCTGACCGGGCTGACGCAGGGCACCCCGACGAAGCCGGTCAACGACAGCCGAGGGGCCCACGCGCTCACCCGGAGCCTGGCCCTGGGAGTGCTGCGCCTCCTCTCCGGTCCCGCCACCTGCGCCAAACTGGTCCGCGAGACGGCCGCCCTCACCCACGGCGCTCCGGAGGCACAGGACGCGGCCCTCGGCGCGGCCGGGCTCGTGGCCCACTGCCTCGCCGAGGACGACCCCTTCCGGGCGTGGACGGCCTCCCGCCCGGACGACGCCCACCCGATCGACGCCCTGGTCCGTTCCCTGACCATGCCGCACTCGGCGAGCCCCGGCACGGTCCTCGAACTGCTGAAGGCACCCGGCGCCGTCCCCGACCACGGGCAGCTCGCCTGGATCGCCCCGGACGCGACCGCCGCCTCGGCACTGCTCGGCGCCCTCCTCGTGGTCTCCCGCTTCCCCGGCCGCGACACCGTGGACGCGGCCCTGCGGTTCGCGGCCGGCGCACCGGACGGCACCTCGGTGGCCTCCACCGCCGGGGCGCTGCTCGGTGCCGCACACGGCGTCGACGCGCTGCCGGTCGAACCGCTGAGCCGGCTCGAACTCGCCTGGGTGCTCGACACCCTGGCCCGCGACCTGCTCCAGCAGTACGTCGACTCACCCGGCGGCAGCGAGTACGTACCGGCCCGCGACCCGCACTGGTGGGACCGCTACCCGGGCGGGTGACAGCCCCGGGCAAGCCCTCCACGCGCCAGTCCGGTCAGGGTTCGGCGCCCCATCGACCAACCGCAGCCCCAGCGGCCTGCGGTCGGAGCAGGCGATCGCGCGCGTGGCCCTCGGCCGGTTGGCGTCGTGGTTCACCAACTCGGCATTCACCAACTCGGCGAGCCACCCGCCTGGGTGCCGGCGGTAAGCCGGTGTGCCTGGGCCAGGGTGGCGCCCGCCAGGCCCTCCTGTCACATACTTCACAGTTCTCCATTCCTTCCACTTCAGCATGTACCGGAATGTCGGAATCCAGCATTCCCGGAGGCCTGAATCCGGTGGCCATTTTGGCATTTTTCGCCCCGCCGGGCTCAAGTGTCGCTCAATTTCTTTGATTGTCCTTGCCGGAACTTCGCCCGAGTCTCAGGATTGGCATCGCCTGAAAAACATCCAGACGGAACGACTCCCGCCAATCCGATCGGAGGGCATGAATCGTCGACCGCAAGGCTCCGGCGGCGGCCCTTCCTCACGCTCGGTGCCCGCGCACGTCACCCCGACCCGGAAGTCGCCGGAGCGGCCGGCCGACGTCTTCGGCGAGGTCCACGATGTGGCCCGCCACGGGCAGCTCTGCGGCACCGACGTGATCGACGCGAACAGCGGCTCCGGTCCCATGACCCTGACACCGACCCAGACCAGCTCGACGGCAACCCAGTGGACGGCAAGCGCGTCGATCGACCTGTGGAAGACCTCCACCGGCGTCGGCTTCGACGTGACCGACACCGTCACGAACACCGAGTCCGGCTCGTACACCGTTCCGGACGGGAAGTTCGGGAACCTACAGGCCTACCAGCTTCTTCGACTACTCCACCTACAGCATCGACGACACCCAGTCGGCGCCCACATCGGCGACGGGGAGGTGAAGAATCCAGCCGGTAGGCTTCTGCTACAACGCCGTTACTCACTTCGGGAGTTGAGCATATGCGGCGATCCAGCCGGTTTCTGCGGACGGTGAGTCTCGTCGCCATGGCCGTCCTCGCGGCCGCGTGCACCGACGACGGGACAGCACCTCGACAAGGAAGCGGCCCCTGGTTCCTGGACGCGACGGCCGCCGCACCGGCGGACACCGCCGTCCAGCGCAGCGTCGACGCCCCGCCTGCCAAGGGCACCGCCAAGATCCTCGGCATCGCCGATGTCTCGGGCACAAGCGTCGTCCTCGCCATCAGGAACGGCACCTGCCAGGTGGCACTCCTGCCGGACGGGCTGACCGAGCCGACCTCCACCGCCCCCAGCTCCGTCGGATCCCCGCGGCCCAGTGCCAGCTCCTTCACGGACCCGCACGGGGATTTCCCGGGGAATGTTCTCGCCGGGGCATATACCCAGGCGTCCGCCCAGCTGAGCCCCTACAAATTCATGACCGTCGGCTGCGGCGAGAAAGCCATGACGGTCAAGATGGAAGGGATCGGAAGTTCCGCCCAGGTGCAGAAGAAAACCGGCGACTCGCTGCGTTTGTGGAAGAACGGGACAGACGTGGTTCTGGCCGTCGGAACCCTTGAAGCAATCCATCAGGCCCCGACGTCCGGATGACCACGGCCCAGCACAGAGGGCGCACTCCCACGGGAGTGCGCCCTCTCGCCGTAAGCGCCAACCGCACCATGGCGACGACATCGCGTAGGAGGCGCCGTCCAGGGAGAGCGCTTCGGCAGCGCGGACGAGTTCGGCGGCCAGCCCCTCGGCGGAGGCGCGGAAATCGGCCGGGGCGCCGGCGGTGACGTGCTGCTCGCTCGGGAGGTACTCCCAGCTCCGCCGCGCAGGCCTATCACCGGGCGAACTACCTCGCCAACCACGCTTCGACCGTCGCCGAGTGCCGCGAGCACGCCACCGCCGTCGCCGAGCTCCACCGCGCCGCCTGGGCGGCGGCCTTCGCACGGCGGCCAACGGCGGCCAGGCGTGGCTCCAGGGCTGAGCTGCGGGTGTGTCCCGGGAACGACCTGCCTGTTCCAGGGACACACCGTCACGGGCGCATCAACAGCTGAGGTTGCTCGGGCTCCACAGGGTGCCGCCGTTGGAGTAGTCGTGCATGGTCCCGTTGGCGGTGCAGCCGTTGATCGTAGCCACGGCCTCCCACAGGGCCGGGCGAGCCCGGCCCTGGCGCCTCACAGTCATGGCACCGGGAGCACCGCAGGCAGGAAGTTCTCGCACCTCGGAATCGGGAGCTCACGGTCGTGCGGAGGCCGTCGCGCTCCTCCGGTCCAAAGCCCCCGTGTCGTCAGATCAGGCCAGGTACAACCGGGAGGTCGTCAATGACGAGGTCAATCGGCACACTCACCGCCACGGGGCTCCTGACCGTGGCCACTCTGGTCGGAACCGCCGCCGGTGCCAGCGCGGCGACCCCGGCCGCGGCGTCGGCACCCCGCCGCTTCCTCCAACCCCATCGGTTCCTACGGCCCGTTAGCGCCGGCCAGGAGTGCACGAAGTACATGTCGGACTACGGCAATCTGGGCTTCTGGGACTGCGAGTACGCCCTGGGCAACTGGTACGCGTTCGCCCCCTGCCCGTACCGTCACGCCGAGTCCCAGAGACTGCTCCGAAACACTGGGCGGCGCATGCGGCCTGTGGCACCCGGCCCACACTCCAGCTGTGGATCGTCATCGCGCATTCCGACAGCAGCTGCCGCCAGGGGGCAGCCACCCTGGGCGCGGGGCTCGACGCGAGGCATGCCGAGCTGACCGAGCTCTCGCTCCGTACCGTCAGACGCCCCACGCCCCACGCCCCACGCCCGACGCCCCACGCCCGACGCCGCACGCCCGACGCCGCACGACGCCGGTCGCTGATTGGCGTTCGCCGGCGGTTCCCGAAGGCCCGCTCGGTAGTGGCCGAGACGAGCCGGCCTGGGCGCCCCTGGCCCCGGCGCGGCGCTGAGTGCCACGCCGGGGTCGTCGCTGTCCGCTTGTACGACTCAGCGCAGTAGGCGTCGCCACCAGCGGCGGTGCGGGGCCGGGCCGTCGAAGTCGAGCGGCGCCGGGGGCAGCTCGGGGACGGGCCGCTCGTCGTTCCGCTCCCGCCGCTCTCCCAGCAGTTCGCTGCGCCAGCGCTCGGCCCAGCGGGGGTGGAGTGCGTAGAGGAGGGAGGCCTGGCGCGCCAGTTCGCGGTCCGTCCGATCGCCGGACTCCTCGGGATGGTCACGGACCCAGGTATGGGCGAGGTGGCTGGTGACGGCTTCGAAGGCCCAGTAGAGGAACTCGTCGGGGTCACGGGTCTGCCGCTGGGAGAGCAACTCCCCCCGCTCGAAGTAGCGCTGGTACAGCGTGCCGTCCGGGCCGACCGTCATGGCCGGGGTTACTCCTTCGAGGAACGTGAAGTTGGGAGTCTCAAAGGGCGCCAGTCTGATGATCGAACTCAGCCGCCTGATCTCGGCCTCCAGGGATGCCTGCATTCGGCCGCGTTCGTCGGCGCTCATGGCCCCACCTCCTTCTCAGGCGCAAGCTCCACAGGTGCTCGAACGACAGCGCTTCGCACCGCCTTGAGTCGGACTCACGCGCATGCTCGGCACCGTAGCCCGACCGCGCAATTATCGTCAAGGTGACGCGAACTCGGAGGGTATGCCCGGTTGGTGGCGGTGCTGCGCGGGCTGTGGGTGCTGGACGCGGCCCGTTCAGCTCGCTGAGCCGCAGACGGCGCCGCCGGGCTGGCGGCGGGAGTACCGGACCACCGCGCCCTCGGAGGTCGTCGGGTCGCCTCCGTCGGCGGGGGTCAGGCTGTAGAAGACCGTGATGGAGCCCTCATGCACGGCGTCCAGGGCGCCGTCCCACGGGATGGTGCAGTCCCACCGTGGTGGTGTCAGCGGAGATGCTCACGAGGCCCTGGATTGTCGCGGCCGGGGTCTGCCCGGGAAAGTCGCTGGAGACCGTGCCGTCGGGGTGACCTCGTCTCCGGCCTTGAAGGGAATCTGTTCCACTCTGACGAGGACGCCCTTCCAAGGGCTCTGCCGGCAGGTGATCCCGGCGGGAGACTCCTCGCAGGGAATTCCGGGATGTCGAGCTCGACCGACACACGGGCTCCTGATCGTTGAAGTGCATCGTCGAAGTGCATCGTCGAAGTGCTGAGGCGGGTTCTCGGAACCCTGCCCCGCGATCATCGGGCAAACGCCGGTCCGCGGACAGCCGGTCTCGTGCACCTGGGACTCTCGTCCTGAAAGCCGGGGACACGGTTCGCGATCAAGGCGCTGACGCTTGCCTGAGAATCCGGTTGAACGGTCCGAGCCGACTGGACACACTCCCCGGGTGACCAGCACCGGGACCGATGCCGCTGAGCAGGGATGGGACGGCCCCTGGTACCGCGTCCGAACGGATCGCTTCGAGGCGTCGTTCCTTCCTGGTGCGGGCGAGCCCTTGGAGGCCGTCTGCAACGTCGACGTCGAGGTCCGGCTGACAGCGGACGGATCACGGTGGAGCGCGACCGTGTTCACTCTTGCCGAGGTCGAACGCCTCATGGAGAGGTGGTCCCGGACCGGCGAGGCACTGGACGGCCGCTACTTCCGGTGTTCCGACGGGCTCATCGTCCGGGATCCCGGCATCGACAACATGACGCGAGTGCTGGCCGGCCTGCTCGACGACGGTGACTTCACCCAGGTTCTCCAGCGGCTCGACGGCACATGACCTTCCGACGCCCACGCTGGAACGATCAGTAAGGCCATCGCCACCGGCCCCCTGCCGATCAAGCCGGGACCGTCGACCCGCCATCGCATCGGCTGGGCCTCGGACAGTCCGGCCCGGGCTTCCCGGCTTCGACGCCGCCGTGGGCCAGCTTGCCGACCGGATCGTCGGCATCCGGAGCGGCTGTCTCCAGGCCGGTACCCCGCCCGGACGGAGGCGACGGCTCGGTCCCAGCGGGCCGCCCGCTCGCCGTTCGGCGCTACAGCTCGGGCAACTGGTCATCGGCGGTGGGGGAGCGTCGCTCTTCCAGCCAGTAAAGGTAGATCCGCAGGTCGGTTGCCAGGCCACCGGCGATGTAGAGCTCGAAGTCGCGGACGGCGGCGACTATGCCCTGACCTGCCCAGGCATCGCCCTCCTCCCACCTGCTCCCCTGCTCGGACAGGTACTGCACGACCTGGCCTCGGTCACGCCACCAGTCCCGGACCGTTTCCGGTGTCCATCGCGCGTCGCCGTCGCAGCCGTACCCGAGGATCGGGTCGTCGTCTGCCGCCTCGACCAGCAGGGACGTGTCCGCCGGTGTTCTCGGCTGGCGGTAGACGTACTCGGTGAGGTACTCGCCTCCGTAGAGGACGTGGGCGGGTGCCGAGAGCCGTCCGGTCCAGCAGGTGTCGGTCTCCCCGCCGTAGAAGGGCCCGGGGACGTTGAGCCAGAGGCGGTCTTCCCAACGGCCCCGGAAGGCGTCGCGGTCGTTGCCGAGGATGGCCACCGGGTCGAAGTAGAGCGTCATCTGCAGAGGTTAGGGCATAGGTTCGAGCCGAGTGACGGGCTGTCGGCAGGCGGCGGTGACGGCCTGGTCCCACCGGCTCGCGCACTCGCCACGGATGGATCAGCCTCTCCCCACTCCTTCGAGCGGCGCAGGCACGCCCAGGAGACACTGGTCCACGGGACGTGTCCTCCGCCCGGCCGGCTCCGCCGCCGGCTACCGACCTCCTCCCCCCCCTGGCGCCATCCCTCGCCGGCGGCGAGAGCGCGCGGCGCACGCGTCGACGAACCCCGGCCGGACGCTCTGACGCGCTGCCTCCCTGATGGACCCCCGGTGTCCGTACATGACCGATGGATATCACCGGCGTCTGACAGCCGGGTAGCTCTGGTCGGCCTGCGCCCGGGCGGGGGCGGGTCCCACAGGTGGCGGCATGCCCGTACCAGAGTCGCTTGGGTCGCTTCAGTAGCTCTCCGGCTTCGGTCGCTGCCTGGGAAGCTCACGTGATTCGCCAGGCCCGCCTTGCCAACGAGCAGTTCCTCGGGGCAGCGACCGAGCGACTCAAGCGACCGAAGCGACCCAGTACCGGGAGTGTCCGAACAACTGGACGCACGCAGGACCCGCCTCCGGCTCTGGCTGCCGACACGGACATCCCGGCGGCCAGAGCTACTGAAGCGACGCAAGCGACCGAACCGGCAGCTTCACCTCGTACCTGACACGCGCGACACGCCGGGTCCTGGGCCCGAAGAGACTCAGTCGCTTTCAGTCGCTGGGCTTCAGTCGCTGGACAAAACCCCAGGTCAGAGCCCCTATGCCTGCCCCAGCAGCGACCCAAGCGACTCAAGGTCGGGTATATGAAGACATTCCTGTGTGCGTGTGTGCGTTATAGACCCGAGCTTCAGTCGCTTCAGTCGCTGTTTGGTGGGAAAATCGGCTCCGACCTGCGGAAACGTCAGCGGACCGAAAACAGCGACCGAAGTGACTCGGTCGCTGCCCCAGGGTTCGGTCGCTCAGTTTCCCCGCAAGTCCCGGCAGTCCGGGACCGTATGTGCTCGCTCGGCTAGTCTGTGTGAGCTATCTTCTGGACTTCGGTCGCTTCAGTCGCTGATCCAGCACCCACCAGTGCTCTGACCTGGCTTTTTGCTGTCAGCGACCGAACGAGCGACTCAAATCCGGGCAGCTACCGAGCTACCGAAGCGGCTGCAGCAGCTACCGAACCAAGGGGAAGGGACCAGCGTGACGGCGCCGATGGCCGTGGGGAGCGACCGAACGGAGCGTCAGCCGGACGCGCTGGCCGTCGCGCGCTGGTGTGCCGCCCAGGGCTGGCCCGTCCATCCGCTGGCCCCGGGACGCAAGACCCCGCCCGCGAACTGCCAACCCTGCCAGGACTCGCCCCACTCCCCCAGCGAGTGCCCCTGCCACCGCGTCGGTCGCTGGTGCCACGGCTTCCACGCCGCCACCACCGACCAGGACCTGATCGGCGCCTGGTGGCGGGTCAACCCGGGCTTCGGCACCGGGGTCGCCTGCGGCCCCGCAGGCCTGGTCGTCATCGACGTCGACAGCCACCCCGCCGACGTCCCCGCCCGGGACCGCCTCCTGCCCGGTATCCCCATCCACGACGGCGTCGACCTCGACGGACTCGAGAACGGCTACCACACCCTCGCCCTGCTCGCGGCGCTGCGCAAGGCCCCCGACCCGTCCCAGGACAGCGGAACCCTGCGCGTACGCACCCCCTCCGGCGGCCTCCACCTCTGGTACCGCGACGACACCCACCACCGCTTCACCTGCTCCACCGGCTCCTCCATCGGCCGGGCCCTCGCCTGGCAGGTCGACGTCCGCGCCCACGGCGGCTACATCGTCGCCCCCAGCACCGTCACCACCGGCGGCACCTACACCCCGCTGCCCGGCGCCACGACCCCCGCCCCACTCCCCCGGTGGCTGGCCGAGGAACTCATCCGCACCGGGCACCTCAAGGACCGCCCGAGCCCGCAGCCCCGCACCCCGCAGCCCGCCGTCCCCGACCGCGCCCGCCAGGCCGTGGTCGCCGCGGGCGGCGGCAAACGCGGAGCCGAGAAGGTCCTCGACACCGTCCTCCAGGACGTCACCGACTGCGCCACCACCCCCGAGGGAGCCGGCTTCACCGGCAAACTCAACCGCGCCGCCTACACCGTCGGCGGACTCGTCGCCGCCGGACACCTCACCCACGCCGCCGCCGAGCGACTGCTCGCCGACGCCGCCCGCGCCGCCCGCCCCTCCCAGGACCGGCAGAGCTCCGCCGTGATCCGCTCCGGCCTCACCGCCGGAGCCCGGCAGCCCCTGCACGTCGGGAAGGCGCGAGGATGAGCGACAGCACCCGCAAGAGGACGGTCTTCGACCCCGTGGCCGCTGCCCAGCAGATCCTGGAGTACCCGCCGGTCCCCGGGCCCGCACAGGCCCCCTGGCACGGCACCGCAGTCCAGGACAGCCTCCTCGACACACCCGCCCCCGCAGCGCCACAGGCGCCCGTCCAGCCCCTCCAGGCGGCCCCGGCCGCTGATCGGCCGGACCGGGCCCCGGCAGGCCCGCAGGCGAGCCCGCACGGCCTCCTGCCCGACTCCCTGTCCGACCGCGGCAACGCCAAACTCTTCGTCCACCTCTACGGACGCGACTACCGCCACGTCCCCGGCATCGGCTGGTACCGCTGGGCCACCCACCGCTGGCAGCTCGACGAGGACGACACCGTCCTGTGGGCCGCCGGCGAGATGGCCGAGAGCGTCGCCACCCACGACCCCCGCGGCGTCTACACCAACGCCGACCTGCGCCGCCACCGCCGCCGGGCCCTGTCCACCTCCGGCATGAACGCCATGCTCGCCCAGGCCAAGTCCGCCCCCGGCATGGTCCTCAACGCCTCACTCCTGGACGCCGACGCCTACGCCCTGTGCACCCCCGGCGGCGTCGTCGACCTGCGCACCGGCGCCATCGCCCCGCCCGACCCCAAGGTCCACCACCACTCGCGCTCCACCACCCTCGCCCCCGCCCGGATGCCCACCCCACGCTGGGACCGCTTCCTCACCGACACCTTCGGCGACGACAAGGAAGGCCGCCAGACCCGCGACTTCCTCCACCTGCTGCTCGGCTACTCGATCAGCGGCGACGTCGGCGCCCAGGTCATGCCGTTCCTCTACGGCCAGGGAAAGAACGGCAAGTCCGTCCTCCTGGACGTCATGATCCAGCTGCTCGGCGACTACGCCGACGCGGCCCCGCCCGGCTTCCTGATGGCCAAGACCTTCGACGGCCACCCCACCGACCTCGCCGAACTCCACGGTCGGCGCATCATCGTCTGCTCCGAGCTCAAGCCCGGAGACCGCTTCGACGAAGCCCGGGTCAAGCTCCTCACCGGCGGCGACAAGATCAAGGCCCGCCGGATGCGCCAGGACTTCTTCTCCTTCGAGCCCACCCACAAGCTCTGGCTCCTCGGCAACCACCGCCCCGAGGTCGGCACCGGCGGCTTCGCCTTCTGGCGCCGCATGCGCCTCATCCCCTTCGAACGCGTCGTCCCCGAGGAACGCAAGATCGACAACCTGGCCCACGTCCTCGTCGCCGAAGAGGGCCCCGGTATCCTCGCCTGGCTCATCGACGGCGCCCGCCGCTACTTCGCCGGTGAGAAGGACCTGGCCGGCCCCCAGGCCGTCCAGACCGCCACCACCGCCTACGCCGAGACCGAGGACCACGTCGGCCGCTTCCTCAAGGAGGCCTGCATCACCGGGGAGGGCATGCGTGCCGAACAGTCCCAGCTCTTCGGCGCCTACACCCGTTGGTGCGGCTTCGAGGGAGCCAATCCCGTATCCGGTCGTGCGTTCGCCGCACGAGTCCGCGAGACACTGGGTATGACCTCTCCCAAGGAGATGGTCCTGTCCAACAGCCGCAAGTACTACCCGGGCATCGGCCTGATCACCGACGACACAGAGGAGCAGAACGCGTGAGCGCGCTGATCGACCCGGCCGAGCTCGCCCACGAAACCGACCTCGTCTGGCTCGAGGACACCACCGACCTCGACTACGTCCGCCAGTCGCTGGACCGCCTCACCACCCGGCGCGGCCGCCCCGCCTACCACCGCGACGGCCGCATGGTCGGCTACGCGATCCTCGGCCCCGACGCCAAGTCCTCCCGGGCCTCCGGCACCTTCCGCCGCCGCGTCTTCTGGCTGCTCCCCCACGACCGCGACCAGGACCCGGACGGCCTCTACACCACCGGCGCCCCCTCCGAGGCCGTGGACCCGCGCACCGTCGCCCCCGGCGTCAAGGGGTACAAGACCGAGCGTTCCGAGGGCGGCCCGGCCTCGCCGGCCATGCTCGAACTGGGGATAACGCTCCCGAAGGCCTGACCTGACCGCTTCGGAACGAAGGCGGTGGGGGTGCGACCCGGACCCGGGTCGCACCCCCACCGCCTTCGTGGTCCGGTCGCTGTCGTTCGCGCAGCTGCCTCTGGAGAGCCGGCCGGCCGGCCAGGGAGGAGCCCCTTCAGGAACCCGCCGTGTCCGGGGCACCGGCCGGCTCCTCGGCCCCGGCCGGAGAGCACTCCACCGATGGCACCGGCGATACGGGCCATCGACCGGTTCTGCCCAGCCGGGGTCCCGCGCGACTGCGGGCGTCACCAGGGCGTGCTGCTGCGGGGCCACGCTGCTGACCTCGGTGCGCTCATCACCCCGGTCGACGGCTACAGTCGCTGTCCCATCTGTCCAGAGTCGCTGTCCCCCGTCTACAGTCGCTGTCCCACCCGTCGTGGTCGCTGCACCGCGAAGTCGGTCGACCTCCGCCTTCAGCATGGCCAGCGCGCCCCCGGGCCTTCGCTCCGTCAAGGCCCGGGCCCCGCTTCCGGGCCCGCACGGCCATCCGGCGTGCGACTCCAGCCCATCCGGGAACTGCTCGCCGCCCCCCGGGCCACCAACGAAGCCGTACCGAAACAGCGACTGAAGCGACTCACCTCCGCCCTTGTCTGCGCACCCGCGAACTCGCTCGGCTGCGTACTCATGAACGTGCCCATCGAGTCGGGCTTGGGGAGCCGGCGACAGGGTGCGGCCTCCGCTCTCAGGGGATGATGACGACCTTGCCGCGGATACGGCCGGCTTCACTGAGGCGGTGGACGTTCGCGAGGTCGGCCAGCGGGTGTGAGGCGCTGATGTCGAGTGCGACCTTCCCCGCGTCGACGAGTCCCACGAGCGCGGCCAGGTGCGCCGCGTCGTTGCGGGCGACCATGTGCGTCGCCCGCACCCCGGCGTCGGCAGGCGGTTCGACAGGGGTCGCGATCGAGACGATCCGCCCGCCCGGCCGTACTGCGGATGCCAGCGCCGCGGCATCACGCGAACTCAGCGCAACGAGATTGAGCAGAGCGTCCACAGGGCCGTCGAGCGCGGTGACGACCGGCCCGGCGGTGTAGTCGATCACGTGGTCCGCCCCGTGCCGCCGGACTGCCCGGTCGCTGCGGGCACTGGCCGTGGCGATCACCTCGGCCCCGGCGTGCTTGGCGAGCTGCGTCACGAAGCCGCCGACCCCTCCCCCCGCGCCGTTGACCAGCACCCGCTGGCCGGCGGCCACCTTCCCGTGCTCGAACACCGCCTGCCAAGCCGTCAGGCCCGCCACCGGCAGGGCCGCGGCGTGCGTGAGAGGAACGGAGGCCGGCGCCGGAACCAGCAGCGCACCCGGCGCCCGCACGTACTCGGCGGCCGCGCCGGCACCCTCCAGCCGCCCGACGACCCGGTCGCCGACGGAGAACCCCTCGGTCCCCGGGCCGATCCCGGCAACTGTGCCGGCCACGTCCCAGCCCAGCGTGTAGGGGAGCTCCACGGGGAGGAACGCCTGCAGCAGGCCGGCGCGCAACGCGGCCTCGGTGGGGTTGAACGAAGTCGCCGCGACGCGGACGAGCACGTCACCGGCACCGGGTCGCGGCCGCGGAACGTCGTCGAAGCGGATCACGGACGCATCGCCGAACGCGTGGATACGCGCGGTCTTCATCTTCATGCCGTGAACCTACGGCCGTCCACGGAGACGATCCATACGCCAGGGTGCCCTGTTCATGCGCGTTCGTCTCATGCGCGTTCGTCTCATGCGCGCGCGTCTCATGCGTACGCTCGCCCCATGGATGTGCTCAGCGACGTGATCACGGTGGCGCGAACCGGCCGGCCCCGGTCGGCACACGTGCGATGGCACGCCCCCTGGGGGCAGCAGTTCGCGTCCGTACCGGGTTCGGCAGGCTTCCAGGTGATCCTGGAGGGCCACTGCTGGCTCCTGTCGCCACGCGCGGCGCCGGTCCGACTGGACACGGGCGATGTGCTGTTCCTGCCGCACGGCAGCGGGCACACCCTGGCCGACAGCCCGGCAACGGCGGCCACAGCCCCGGTCTGCAGCCCCGACGACGCCGAGTCACCCGGGCCCTACGCGTCGGACAGCGTCGACCGGCACGGTCAGGGCGGCCCGGCCACCGTGGTGCTCTGCGGCGCCTACCGGCTCGACCCGTCCCGAACCCACCCCCTCCTGCTGACCCTGCCCGACCTGATCCACCTGCCGGCCGATCCAGGCCGCCATCCCGAGTTGCACGCGGCGGTGCGACTCCTGGCTGCCGAGGTGGGCAATCCGCGCCTGGGCACCAGCGCGACCGTCCCCGCACTCCTGGACACGCTCCTGATGTACATCCTGCGCATCTGGCTCGCCGAACAGCCCGCCCGCGACAACATCACCGGCTGGGCCGCGGCGCTCAACGACCCGGCGGTCACCGCCGCCCTCCACGCAGTCCACCGGGACCCGGCAGCGCCGTGGACCGTGGCGACACTCGCTGCGGAAGCCGGCCTCTCCCGGGCAACGTTCGCCAGGCGCTTCACCTCGATGATCGGTCAACCGCCCCTCGGCTACCTGACCTGGTGGCGACTGACCACGGCAGCCCGCCTCCTGCAGGCGACGGAAGCACCCCTGAGATCCATCGCCGCCCAGGTCGGATACACCTCCGAGTTCGCCTTCGCCAACGCGTTCAAGCGCACGCACGGACTGGCCCCCGGCGCGTACCGGCGCCGAAGCTGACTCGGCCGCGAGGACGGTGAGCACGTTCACCTGTACGCGACCGGGCACATCCAGGGTGTCCGCCGACAGCCCTTGCCTCCACGAGGCCGATTCCCCGAGGAACACCGCCCCAGCTACCGGGGCACGCCCTGCCGGCCGAGGCCGGCTGGTCCCGGCCCAGGCACCCAGGCGCAGCGCGACGAGAATCCGGCTGCATACCTCACCGGATCCTTGCGAAGATCACCGGTATGACCCAGACACCCACCGGCCACGACGGCTCCGACGACCCCTTCGCCGAGATCGGCGATCCCGTCCTGGCCGTCACGGACAAGCGGCGGGGCCTGCTCGCCGTCGCCGTCGCCGGCGCGCACGAGTACGACGAGGCGAAGACGGTCGGCGTCTTCGACGTCACCGACCGCGCCCGCCGCCGCTGGCTCATCAGCTCGCAGTACCCCGTGCACGCGATGGCCTTCCATCCGGTCCGCCCGTTGCTGGCCGTGGGGTCCGGGGACTACGACGGGGGCTACCACTTCGAAGGGGAGCTGCTGCTCCTTCACCTGGAGACCGGCAGGGTCCGGTCGCTCATCGAGCACGACTTCGGACGGCAGGTCCTCGGGCTGGAGTGGCTCAACGACCAGGACCTCCGCGTCCTCATGGCGCCGCACGACGACTGGAAGGACAACAAGGCCCACGTGGAAGGGCACGTCGCCGTGGTACGCCGCGCCGACTGGACCAGGGTCGACGCGAAGTCGGTCACCGGCCGCGACCTGGCCGGCCCCCGGGTGCCGGCGCCGCGACCGGACCACCGGGAGGCCGCCCGTCAGACGGTCGCCCGCCTGACGGCGCCACAGGTACGCCGGCACCACACCGACGGTCGGAACGGGTGAGGACGCGCCCCCGGCGGCCGACCTCGTGGACGAGGTCGGGGACCTCTGGATCGCGGTGATTCGGCTGGCTCCGAAGTAGAGGAACAGCGCGCCGTTGATCCAGCGCAGATCGAGGAGACAGGGGCTCGTGGGCGCATCTCCGGTGCTGAAGGAACGACATCGACAGGGGTAATGGGCTCGTCGATTTTCCGCGGAAAATTTCCGAGTCATCCAGCAGTCGGGCCCGGCCAGCTGGACGCCGGCCGAAATCCGGTGGAGGCGCGTACCCGCCTGAGGTTCGATGTCCCTGTCCTCCAGGCGGCCGCTGCGTGCGGTCTCCTGAAGACTGCCGACCCCGCCGACCCGCCCTGGAGACCGAACCAGATGACCGACCAGATCCACGACATGACGGCGAATCGGTACGTCTACCTCGACCCGGACGGGTGCGGCGGAGGCTGGATGTTCGTCATCGTGGCAGCGCCCACCGGGGTGGTCTACCAGAACCAGTGCGGCGGTCATGCCTGCGCTCAGTACGAGCAGGAGGGCTACCTTGTCCCGCTCTACGGAGCAAACCTGGACGAGGACCTGAACGCGATCTTCGTCGGCGAGCTGAAGCGCTGGGGCATGCGCGGGCAGGAGTGGCCAGCCGGGATGCTCGACCGGTTGCGGGCCGCCGTCGACGCTCTGGGGATCTACGGTTCCGGTCGCCATGACGTCTCCAGTCCACCGTCTCTGGTCCTCGACGAGTCCAGGCTCTCCGAGGCGGCCGAGGCGTGGATCCCGGTCATCACGCCTGACGGTCCCGGGGTACTGGTCTGGGAGAACTCCGACTAAGGCTCTCCCGCAACCCATCTCGGGCTCATGCCCGGATGCCCCGAGCAGCCGAGGCGACAGTCCGCCAGCCGCCTGCGCGGAGGCTGCGCAGGTGAGCGATACCGATGATCGCTCAGTAGCCGCAGCCCCCTGAGCAGCCCTACGGGACAGCACAGCTCCGCCCACATCGAGGCCCCGAATTTTCCGCGGAAAATTCGGGGCCTCGAAGGTGCAGCAACGGCTCCCGCAGGCCGACCGGGATTCCGACAGGACAGGACAGTGTTCGGGCCTCCGACCGTCCTGCGGCATCCAGCAGTCCCGGCCCCCAGCCAGTAGCGGTAGCTGCGAGAGCCTTCCCCTTGAGCCTGCACGCATCGGACCAGGCGCCGACTCCCCCGGCGCTCTACAGCCGGGCCCGCCCGGCCCACCGCGCTCCGTACCGCCTGGCCCGGGCGGTCGCTGACCGGGGACGGACCACAGGTGCAGCCATCCGTACGGGACGTGCCTCACCACCGGCCACTCCCCCGGCGCGTTGACAGCCTCTCCCCCAGCGCCTCCGAATTTTCCGCGGAAAATTCCGGGACGCGCGAACGGCACCGACGAGTCGATGCGCCAGGCCGGCCGGCTCGTACCGTCCGGGCCGTGATGCCCACCGGCCGGGGCCCCGCATGTTGAGTTCCTGCATCCCCCAGCATCGAGCGGTGCGCCACTGGCTTCTCGCCCGACCGTCACGACCACGGGCTCGGTGAACAACCCCCATCAGAGCAACAGGCCAACAAGCATGATGCCGGGACAACCTGACTTTCCCGCGGGACCGCCATCCGGGAGCGGCGGCCTCAGGTGTCCGAGCGAGTCCCCACGATCCCCCGGTGACCGACGACGAGATCATCGAAACCTGCCGCAGGATCGCCCGGGGCCGGAACGCTCCCCCACCCGCGCCGTCCGAGGCGGTTTCTTCGGCGCCTCCACACCGAGGCCTTCCACGGCGGCTTCGGACCCGCCGACAAGGGGCTGCCGGTCGACATGGAGCAGTGCCACGAGCACATCGCGGAAGCCCATGAGTACGGACCGGATCCGACCGGGGGAGTACCAGCCGGAGTGGTGCCGCTCCACGACCGGGGCTGCACGATGTGGTCGATGGTCGACTTCCGCGACGAGGACGGCGCGATGTGGTCCAACGCCGACGGCGACTGCCGACCGCAAGGCGTCACCCTCGCCCACTGGCTGACGACCGCGTTGAACGACGAGCTGCGCTTCGCCCGGCCGGGCGGAGTCCCCTTGGAAGGTGGATGGCATCGGCGGACGCTGCCGACCGACCACCAGGGGGCACTGACCGGTGGACGATCAGACAGGGGAAACGAGACGGATCCGCCCAGGCCCTCCCGGGCGACTCCACGTCGGTCCGATCGACTGGACACGGATGCGCGACTGCCGTGGGAACGTCGAGCGTGCTCCCGCGCTGCTGGACCGCGTCGAGCACGAGGAAGATGCCGAAGCGTGGAAGGAACTCGGATACCGGCTGTGTCTGGAGGATGACCTCGTCTTCCCCGCCTGGTGCGGCTCGCGGCGGACAACCCGCAGGCGCGCGCACTGGCCGGGACGATCGTCCGCTGGGGGAGGGGCGCCACGGCTGTGACGAGCTGCTCGCGGACCGCGTCGACACGATCGCTGAACTTCGTGTGCTGCTGGACCAGTACCTGAAGTCGCGGCCGCCCGACTATCTCGCGGCATTCGTCGATCTGCTGGCCGCCAAGGAGCAGTACCACTGGAGCGTCGGCCCGGGCGACTTCACCGACGGCTTCCACCACCTTCCCTGTCCTCCCTGCGATGCCGAGGTGACGATCGCCATCGGAGACGACGGGCGGTACTCGGCGATCAGGGACTGGCACCTCGGAGACGTCGACCGACGCGACCTGCGGCCGGCGTCCCCCGAGCACCTCTCGGGGGATCGGGCGATGGATGGATGAGGCTGCTGTCCGGGATGGACAGGAAGCCCCTCGCCGACGGCGTCACCCATCTCCCCGGCAACACCGAATGCCCTCGCTGCGCCAGCGTGTTCAATCTCGCGGACGAGGACACCTTCGCCAACCGCTCGGGCCGGTAGATCGCGGGCCGCGACACGGTGACGTCGCGGGGGAGTCATGACAGGAGAGGATCAGCGGATCGACGCCGATCCCTGGTCCAACGCCGGGCCGCTTTCGCCCCCCTGAGGGTCGGACTCACCCGACGCCCAGGTCGGCCTGTTGGCCGTGCTGCCCAAGGCACCCGTTCTTCGGTCGGCCGATTTTCCGCGGAAAATTCCGTGGCCCAGGGTCGTCCCGTCATTGATCTCTGGCAGATCAGGGCGGGGTGATCCGCCTCTGGGCGGGAATCACCGGTGCGCCCCCGGAGGAGGATGTGCAGACGGGCAATGCCGGGCATCCGCGTGGTGGACGCCGTTGGACACCCCGAGCAGCGGTGCAAGCTGTCGCAGCGTCAGGCTCGTGCGTCAGTAGACGGAGGCCGGCAGGCTCCGGGCCTCCAACGGCAGGCCCCACCGTGCGGCCTCGGCGCACCGTGCCGGCCCCTTCGCGGCGGAGCATCGTGACCAGCTTCTGGAAGTCGCGCGAGCCCAGCCCAATGAACGGGCGAGCCGTCGAGGACGGGGCCGACGCCGTGATCACACCTGCCACTCCAAGATCACGGCGTTGGCAAGGTCGGACCCGTGGATCTCCCCACGGCCAGGAGGCGGAGGTTGCCGCTCCAGGTCTCGCAGCGGACACCGCCCGATGCGAAGTCCAGTTCAAGTGCCACGCGCCCTGTTGCCGGATTCCATTCCTGCCGGACTCCGAGCACAACCTCGCCGAGGTGGGCCGCGAACGGTGTCTCGTCACGCACGGGCAGAAGGTCGATCCGGCCCCAGTCGCCCATGCTGAAGCCTTCATCCGGCCCGGAGGACTCGACCATGAGGCACCAGTCCGTGCCGCTGGCGATGTTGGTGGACCTGCCTCGATCGTCGATCAGCCACACCTCGACCGGGCCGTCGCCAGGATGCCCGGCGTGCGTGTGCCACGACGCCAGCACCTCGACGAGCCGGCTACCGATCAAAGACGAGGGGTCGATGCCAGGTCCGTGCAGCGGGCAGGCCGGGTTCACGAGTTCCACCCGGGGACCGTACCGCGACCGTCAGCGCCACCTCACCCGCTTAGACGGGGACAGCCGTCAGGAGAACACAGGACGGCTCAGCGACACGGAACGCCCGCGGCGTGCCATCGCTCCGTCGGACCTCCGCTCTCGCAAGGCGTCCCCCCGGCTCCGAATTTTCCGCGGAAAATTCGGAGCCGGGGGAGTGGGGGAGCCGGGGGAGTGGGGGAGCCGGGGGAGTGGGGGAGCCGGGGGAGTGGGGAGTCGCGGCCGGTGGCGCCTGTGTTCACCCTCAATCGATGCCATGGCCCCGGCACTGCAGACAGCATCACCCCTGCCGGTGACGGCCTCGGGACGCGTACACCGGGCTCTCGTCACCGCTGTCCCGCTGCCAACGGCGGCTGGGATGTCAGTGCTATCGGAGATGCTCGGTGACTGCCGTCGCCGAACCAGGGGGTCCTCAAGTGCCGATCCGTATCGCCAGCCGTCGCCGTTCGATGGCCTCACTGACCGCCGCCTTCCCCGGCGCCGAGGTCATCGACGTCACCTCCAAGGCACCGGAGCCGTGGGTGCGGCTGAGCCCGTTCTACCCGCACGGCGACCTCCCGGTGCCCTACAGCGACGGAGTGACAAGTCAGTCCGTCGAGGGGATCTGGCAAGCCCTCAAGGTCTTCCAGGACTCCGACGTCGATCCCGCGAAGCTCCGGATCACCACGATGAAGGGCCTGAAGCGGACAGTCCGCCGGTACGGCCCCGTCCTGGGCCACCGAACCGGTCTGGACGGTGACCGGTTGCTGCCCTACGAAACGGCCCGGCGCCGTATCTACCTGCCGGCCTACCGCTGGGTCCTCGAGCACCGAGCCACCGATCTGATCGAGCTGCTCAGGAGCAAGCACGACGTCGTACTCCTGGACTACACCACCAACGGGGACGTGACAGTCCCTACCACCCCGCTCTCGCACGCCGCGCTCATCCAACTGCATATAGAAGGACGCTGGCCCAGCGAAGACGACCCCGAGACTCCCCGCAGTGTCGGCAGCCGGACGCCATGAACGAGTGATCCGGGGCCAACCGCCGGGCGGTGCCCGAGTAGACGGCCCCCGATTTTCCGCGGAAAATTCCGCGGCCCGACAACTGCTGCAGCGCCGGGTCGCCGAGGGATTGCTCCGACCTCCGAACCTGCCTCAAGGCGGCCCGTCAGCTGGATCCGGATTTTCCGCGGAAAATTCTTCCGGCCTGCTCCCTGCCCTGGACCCCACCACCAGGTGCCAGGGGCTTGCGGCACTTGATCCGACCAGACCCCATCCGATACACCCCCGAGGTGACGCCATGGACGAGTACGCGATCCCGATCCTCCCGAGCCGGGACCTGGACGAGACACAGGAGTTCTACGATCGCCTCGGCTTCAGCTCCCGCGGCCGCTGGGACGGGCCGGACGGCTACCTGATCCTCGTCCGGGGCACCGTCGAACTCCACTTCCGCCACGACCCCGACGTGGACCCGCTGGCCACTGCCGGCAGCTGCTACCTCCAGGTTCGGGACGCCGACGCCCTCCGCCGCGACTGGGCACTGACCGGCATCCCCAGCGAGCCGTCGACCGGCAGCCGCCTGACTCCCGTGATCGACACCGACTACCGGATGCGGGAGTTCGCCCTGGTCGACCGCAGCGGCAACCTCCTCCGGATCGGCAGCCCACACGGTTCCTAGTGCCGAGACCGCATAGATACCTCAGGGATCTAACGCGTCAAGCCGAGGCGTGGAGCAGCTGTGTAGCCTGTCGCTCCGTTCGAATAGATGGAGGGCCTGAAGGTGGACGTCGAACAGCCTCATGCAGCGATCGAACTCCCTGAAGGATCTTGGTGGGAGTGGGACGTTGTCGCGTGGGGCCGTGGGCAGTTTCGGCTCGCTGCCGATCACGATCTGACCTACCACCACGGCCTAGAACTGGTCTTCGGCGACCCACTCTTCGTCAACTGCCCGTCGTATTTCCAAGATCCTCTCTTTCGCGTGCCCACGCCTGAAGAGTTGGCGGCGGCGATAGGCCTGCTTGGCGAAGACCCGCCTGTGCTGGTCGCCTTCGAAGCAGACGCAGGCGGGACGGAGCCTGCCTCGTGCCTCATCGCTGCGGATCGCCTGGACATTGTGCAGGAGACCGTATTGAGGTACTGGCGCGAGGACGCAGCTCCTGATCAGCGGTTCGCTCCGTGGGTCAAGCCTTCAGGTCGGTGACGGTGACGGTGACGTGACGGGGTCAGGCGGCCGCGGACCCCCGACTCGTCCTGCATGGTCGGGAAGGCCAACGCCTCGTCGTGGCGTCGGCCCTTCTGGAGGCAGTGGTAGAGCTGGCCGATCATGCGGTTGAAGAGGTTGCGCTGCGCGGCGGCGTGCCAGTCCCCATGGCCGTCGCGTCGCGACCCGGGCGGGCGCCAGCGGCTGTCTCCTTGACGATCGGTGATGCGGACAAGCCTCCCGAGGCCGGCGCCTGGGCGTTGCGGGGCCTGAATTTTCTGCGGAAAATTCCGGTCCCAATGCGGGAGTTGGACAGATCCGCGGTGGGGGAGGGCCAGCTGTCCTTCCGGTGCTCTGACTGCATAGGTCCACCGGGGTGGCGCTGACAGAGCCTCGGCCGGTTGGATGTCGCGAGACGTTCAGCTTGGGAGGGGCGCGATGGCGGAGCCGGTCGTGGTCCGCAGACTCACGGACCAGGAAGGCCAGCAGCTACAGAGGATCGTGCGTCCGGGCAGTACGAGTACGGTGCGGTACCGGCGGGCGATGATGCTGCTGGCCGCCGCACAGCCAGGGCGCGCGCTCCCCGCCCCTGGGCTACTTGAGCAGCCGGAAGCCGGGCTGGCCGACCCAGGCCCGCAGGAACCCCGCGGTGCCGAGCACCATCGGATAGTCCCCGTCGGTTACCCCCAGCACTCCTGGAAGTTCGTCGACCACTGTTGCCTGTCCCTCCAGCAGCTCGACCTTGACCACACCCCCGAGGACGTCGACGATCGCCGCGGTCAGCAGGGCGGTGGCCACGTGGTCAATCCCACGGTTGCAGCCGGCGCTGACATTCACAGCCTGTGTCGGCTTGAAGCCGAGGACTGCTTCCACCTCGGACTCATCCGCGTGCTCCGCCTCGAAGATGGCCTCGTCACCAGCCCCCGGCCCCAACAAATGGACCAAGAAAGGCCGGTCCGCCTCGTGCGGGTCGAGAGTCGCGGGCGCTTCGATGCCCAACCGCTCCACGGGCACGTTGACGTCGAAGTATCCCTGCCGCAGCTGCTCAAAGTGGGTGGCGAGCCCTCGTATCAACGAGCGGAACCCACTCAGCGCAACCGGGGAGACCGGCTCCGCCAATTCGATCACCAGCGTCGGACCAGCCATGCCGGGAGCCTAGCGCCCTGCCTGGCTCCGATACACCCCAGTTCCCCCCACCCCGGATCCAGCCGGCCCGGGCCGCGAAGCCCTGGCCTTTCGCGCCAGCAGGGAGGCGGGCCTCGAGTACTGCGACGGCTGGACCGCGGAATAGGTCTGCTTCTCCAGCCGAACCTCGACCGGCGGGACGGGAACCTCCCACGCGGCTCCGAGGTTCTTGGCCGTCATGAACTCCGCCCTTCGCCTCGAGGCCGCTTCTCGCTGAGAATCGTGATGTTGCTGCCAGAGCTATGCCAAGCTCCGAGATCTGAAGACAAATGACCTCATTAGACGTCTGATAGACAAGGTCTGGCGTTGATTGCCAGCTCGCGAGAATTTATGACGTGACGTCAGAACATGCCTCGGGGGCCGGCCGCTCTGCCAGTGCGCCGACTTGCCGGAGTCCGTGAACGGCTCGCTCTCGGTCCCGATGCGGCGCGACGATCTGGCCCCACGTGCCGCGGACCTGCTGGAGTGGGTGTTCCTCGTTCACATGGTTGCTCCCTTCGCTGCCGGCTGACCCCCGCGGGCGCGGGGAGGAGGCTTTCTGACCTGAGACGAAAGGAGCGCTTTGCCATTTCTTGACGATGGGCCGTTTGCTGCTTCCCGGGCAGTGGCCGTGAAGGTGTCAAGGAACGCCTAAGAGGCTGGGCAGCGGCAGCTGCGTGAACCGTCGGCTGGTGGAGACGACGGCGAGCCGTAGATGGTGGGCAAAGCCCCGCAGCGGCGGCAACCGCTCCGATTGGCGTGTTCGTGGCGGCCCCTGGCAGCGTGCGGCCAGGAGGGCTCAGGCGGTGTCGTCCCTCATCACCAGTACGGTTCCACATGGCGGCCCCGCCAGCCTGTGAGGCGGTCGCTGGCGTTCGGTCTGGAGTGGCTGGGGGCGCCCGACGCGGCGATGATGGGCAGATCGTCCGGCGCTTGGCCATGGTGGCCCCGCCGTTGGTCAGACGCGGGGCGCGGCCACCCGCGGCCCGCGCCTTGCGGCGCGAGGGGCTCTGCGCGTCCCCCGCCTACGGGCGGACCGAGGAGGCACTGTGAACGGCTACCCCCCGATCGGGGCGCACGGCATCGTCGGCGACCTCCAGACGGCGGCGCTGATCGCCGCCGACGGCACGGTCGACTGGTGGTGCACCCCCCGGTTCGACTCCCCCAGCGTGTTCGCCTCGCTGCTCGACAGCGACCGCGGCGGCTACTGCCGGCTTCACGCCGACGTCAGCGAGGAGGCGACCGTCCGCCAGTTGTACCTGCCGGACACCGCCGTCCTGATCACGCGTTTCATGGCGCCGAGCGGTGTCGGCGAGGTACTCGACTTCATGCCGCCCGACCCGTCGCCGACGCCGTCGGCCACACACCGGCTGGTCCGGGTGGCGCGGGTGGTGCGCGGCAGCATGCCGTTCGAGCTGCTGTGCCGGCCTCGCTTCGACTACGGCCGCGCGCCCCACGACCTGACTCGCCTGGACGACGGGTCGATGCTCTTCCGCGGCCCGGGTACGGACCTGCAGGTGCAGACCACCGCGCAGATCGGGCTGCACCCGGACGGCACGGACGTCTCCGCGCGCTTCACGCTGCACGCCGGTGAGCGTGCCGCCGTGGTGCTGACCAGCGAGACGGGCGAGCCCGGCGAGCTGAGCGGCCGACCCGGCGGCCAGGTCCCCACCGCCGAGGCGGTACTCGCCGAGTTCGAGGCGTGCACCGGGTTCTGGACGGACTGGCTGCGATCGTCGCGCTACCGCGGCCGCTGGCACGAGATGGTGACCCGCTCCGCCATCACCCTCAAGCTGCTGACCTACGCCCCGACCGGCGCCCCGATCGCCGCCGCCACCATGGGCCTGCCGGAGCAGATCGGCGGTGAACGGAACTGGGACTACCGCTACACCTGGGTGCGCGACGCCTCCCTCTCGGTGCGCGCCATGATCGACCTGGGCTTCACCGCGGAGGCGAACGCATTCCGCCGGTGGCTGCGCGAGCGCCTGGACGCCAGCGGCACGGCCTCCGGCGAGCCGCTGCAGATCATGTACCGGGTCGACGGCGAACCGCACCTCACCGAGGAGGTACTGGACCACCTGGAGGGCTACCGCCGCTCCGCGCCGGTGCGGGCCGGCAACGCCGCCGCCGACCAGATCCAACTCGACATCTACGGCGAGGCCGCCTACGCCTTCGCGCAGGCCGAGGACATCGGCGGCATCCGCGGCTGGCAGGCCTTCACCCGCGTCATCGACTGGCTGGTCGACCACTGGGACCGCCCCGACGAGGGCATCTGGGAGACCCGCGGCGGCCGCCAGAACTTCACCTACAGCCGGCTGATGACCTGGGTCGCCTTCGACCGGGCGATCCGGCTCGCCACCGCCCACTCCCGCCCCGGCGACGTGGCCCGCTGGCAGGCCGCCCGCGACACCGTGTTCCGACAGATCGTCGACTCCGGCTGGAGCGAGAAGCGACGCGCCTTCGTCCAGCACTACGACACCGAGGTCCTCGACGCGGCCCTGCTCCTGATGCCGAAGGTCGGCTTCCTCACCCCCACCGACCCGGACTGGCTGACCACCCTCGACGCCATGGACACCGAACTCGTCAGCGACAGCCTGGTCTACCGCTACGACCCCGCCGCTTCCCCCGACGGCCTGCGCGGCTCCGAGGGCACCTTCAACCTGTGCAGCTTCCTGTACGTGGAGGCACTCGCCCGGGCCGGACGCCTCCACCAGGCCCGCTACGCCTTCGACAAGATGCTCACCTACGCCAACCACGTCGGCCTGTTCGCCGAGGAGATCGGCCCCTCCGGCGAGCAGCTCGGCAACTTCCCGCAGGCGTTCACCCATCTGGCCCTGATCGACGCCGCGATCGCCCTGGACGAGGAACTCGACCGCGCCGAGCGCCGGCCCCGCTGACCGCACACGCCGCCGGCCGTCCCCACGTCCACGGGAGGGCCGGCGACGTGCCGGCCGGTCGCGCGCCGCTACAGCGGTGTGGCCCGGTCTGCCCCGTCGGCGGCGGGTGGGCCGACTCGCGGCAGCAGGGCGGCGGCGGCCAGGCCGCCCAGGCCGATGACCGCGAGCGCGGCCATCGCGGCCGCGTACGCGCCCTTGGTCAGCCCCGACACCAGGATCGTGCCGGCGATGGCCGTGCCGAGCGAGGACCCGAGGTTGGAGATGCTGCGCGACAGGCCGGAGATCTCGCCCTGCTGCGACTCGGGGAAGCAGGACTGGACGACGTTGACCGACGGGGTGAGCATCACCCCCAGGCCCAGGCCGATCAGCAGCAGTCCGGGCGCGAACGCCCACGCACCGGGCGTCCAGGCCACCAGGGCCAGCAGCAGGGCGATGCCGGCGATCGTCACGACGAACCCGGCCATGATCAGGGTGCGCTGCGGACGGCGCCGCGCCAGCTTCTCGGCGGCCAGCGAGGAGGCGAGAATGCCGAGCGTGGCGGCCGTGAAGATGACTCCGGTCTGGATCGCGTCGTAGCCGCGCACGACCTGCAGATAGGCGGCCACGGTGAACGAGACGCCCATCAGCATCAGCCACTGCGTGTTCTGCGTGACCAGCCCCAGGTTGGAGGTGCGGTTACGGAACAGCGCCGTCGACAGCAGCGCCTCCCGGCCGGCCCGCTCCCGGCCGCGCACCCAGACGAAGAAACCGACCACCACCACGGCACCGGCCAGCAGCAGCCCCAGCGCCAGCCAGCCGTTGTTGTCGACCGCCAGGATCCCGGTCACCAGGAGCACCAGACCCGCCGCCGACAGCACCGCGCCGACGGTGTCGAAGGGCCGGGAGGGGTCGGGCGGCAGCGGATCGACGAGGCGGCGGCTGAGCACCACGATCACCACGATCACCAGCGCCTGGAACACGAACGCGGCCCGCCAGCTGATCGCACTGGTGATCAGACCGCCGATCAGCGGGCCCGCGGCCGCCCCGATACCGCCCATCGCCATGATCGCGCCGAACGCGCGCGCCCGGGACGCCGTGTCGGTGAACAGCAGCGTCGTCAGGATGTAGACCGGCGGGATCAGCAACGCCGTGCCCACGCCCTCCAGGATGGAGTTTCCGAGGATCAGCACCCCGAGCCCCGGCGCGGCCGCACTCAGCACCGCCCCGACCCCGTAGACCACCAGCCCCGCCAGCAGGCAGCGTTTACGGCCCCATCTGTCGGTCAGCTTCCCGCCCGGGATCATCAGCGCGGCCATCACCAGCAGGAAGATCGTGATCGCCACCTGGACACCCTGCACGGTGGTGTCCAGGTCCTCGCTGATGTCGTTGATCATCACGTTCATGTTGGAGCCGGCGAAGCTGCAGATGAACTGCGCCAACGCCAGCGGGGCCAGCACCCGCCGCGCCCCCGCTGATGCCGTCCCCGCCATAGCGCCACCTGCCCATTCACCGAATCCACTGGTCCGCGGAGCTGCTCGACCTCGCCCGCACGCGGCCGACGCCGCCGGAGCGCAACCGCCACCCCGACCGTCGCACAGCCCGTCACCACAGGGCCTGAGGCGCGCAGCAGCGGCTGGTCTTCAAAAACCGCCTTCCCGAGTGATCCTGTGATGGTCACCGAGTAGGCCCGCGATCGCGCCGCCGACGACCAGGACGGGGTTCTTCGGGTGGGCCAGGCCAGCGCCGCGGCCAGTCCTGCGGAATTGCCGGGTCGAAGAGGTCGACGGCCTGCATCCACGCCGGTGGTTCGGCTTCCTCGCCCTCGCGGGTGCGGTCCCGCCACTGCTTGAGGGCCGGCAGAAGAAGACGACGCCGAACCAGCTCTGGCGGGCCGGCTGACCGCTCGTCTGCATTCCTCCGCCGAACGCCGCGACGGGTGCGGTCAGCACGCCGATGGAACCGATCCGTCCGAACGCTTCGGCGATCCCGTTGGCGCGGCCGCGGGGCGTGAGCATGAGGATGACCGCGACCAACGGGACGGGACTGATCGCGATGCCCACTGCGGAGGCCTGCATCTGTCCGACGGGGTTGCCCGCGGTGCTCCTGTGGGACGGGGGACTGGTTTCGATGGGGATGCCGCGCGTGGTCAGGCTGCGCAGCGGAATCCGATGTGGCTCATGCCGGTGTCGATCGGTTGCGGGCGGCGGGCGGCGGGGCGGTAACGATGACAGTACTCGTCCGCGCACAACCACGACCCGCCCTTGACGACCTTTCGCGGTACCGCCGGGCCGGGGGCGCGCGGGTCGACGCTGGCGGCTTCCGCGTCGTGTCGTGCGCTGTCGGGCGCGCAGCAGGAGGGGACGGCGTCGCGGCCGCCGGTGACAGCGTGAGCGGGGGCGAACCAGTCCGAGGTCCATTCCCAGACGTTGCCGGCCATGTCGTGCAGGCCGTAGCCGTTCGCGGGGTAGCTGCCGACCGGTGCCGGGCCCATCGCGCCGCCGGGGTGGGTGTTGCGCCAGGGGAAGTGCCCGGACCACCAGTGCGCCAGGCGGCGCCCACCGGGAAGCTGTTCGTCCCCCCACGTGTAGGCGGCTCCGTCCAGACCGCCGCGAGCGGCGTACTCCCACTCAGCCTCGGAGGGCAGGCGGTGCCCGCGCCAGCGGGCGTAGGCCTCGGCGTCCTGGTGGGCGATGTGCACGACGGGATGCTGCTTGCGGCCCCGAAGGCCGGAGCCGGGACCTTCAGGGCGGCGCCAACCGGCCCCGGGGGTCCAGGCCCACCACTGGCTCAGGTCCCGCAGGTCGACCGGGCCGGGGGTGGGGCGGAACACCATCGAGCCCGGCTTCAGCAGTTCTGCGGGCAGGCCCGGGTAGTGCGCCGGGTCCAGCGGGCGCTCCGCGAGCGTGACGTAGCCGGTGGCCGCGACGAACGCCGCGAACTGCGCGTTGGTCACCTGGTGGCGGTCGATCGCGAAGGCGTCGACGGTGACCGAGCGTGTGGGCGCCTCTTCGGGGTAGTGCCGGTCCGAGCCCATGGCGAAGTGTCCGGCGGGAAGGGCGACCATGCCCTCCGGGGTGCTGACCGGCCGGTCACCGCCCGCCGCTGGTCCGGGCAGCAGGGGCAGCAGGGGCAGCAGGGGCAGCAGGGGCAGGGAGGCAGGGGCGGGTGCGACAACACCGCAGCCCTTCGTGCCCGGGCTGGGCTCACGCACTCGGCATTCCGGCGACCAGATTGGCCAGGACCTGGTCAATGGTGAAGCTCCCGGCCTTCTGCCGGGGCGGGAACTCCTTGAAAGTGGACAGGAAGTCCGCGACGACCCGCTGGGCCGGCACGAGCAGGAACGCGTGGGCGAGGAACCAGTCGTAGTAGGTGTTCGCGGTGACGTCGGCCTTCTCGAACGGGTCGGTGCGCAGGTTGAACAGCTTGGGCACGCGCAGCACGGTGAACGGCTCAGCCCACAGCGCCATGGTTCCCGGCGAGCGCTGCTCCATGAAGATCAGCTTCCAGTTGTCGTAGCGCAGCGCCATCAGGTCCCCGTCATCGGAGAAGTAGAAGAACTCCCTGCGCGGGCCCTGCTCACTCTGACCGGTCAGGTAGGGCAGCAGGTTGTGGCCGTCGAGGTGGACCTTGTAGGACTGGCCGTCCAGCGTGGTGCCGGCCTTGAGCTTGTCGGCGATCTTCGGCTCACCGGCCGCGGCGGCGAAGGTGGGCAGCCAGTCCAGGCCGGCGACGATCTCGTTGGACACCACCCCGGCCGGGATGTGACCGGGCCAGCGCACCAGGGCCGGAGTGCGGAAGCCGCCCTCCCAGTTGGAGTTCTTCTCGCTGCGGAAAGGGGTCGTGGCCGCGTCCGGCCAGGTGTTGGCGTGCGGGCCGTTGTCCGTGCCGTAGACCACGATGGTGTTCTCAGCGATGCCCAGCTCGTCCAGCAGATCCAGCAGCACGCCGATCAGCTTGTCGTGGTCGATCATCGCGTCGTGGTACTCGGACTGCCAGCGCCCGGACTGGCCCAGGGACGCGTCCTTGACGTGGGTGCGGAAGTGCATGTGCGTGGTGTTGAACCAGAGGAAGAACGGCACGTCATCGCCGGCCTGACGGCGGATGAAGTCCCCGGCTGCGGAGGCGAACTCCTCATCGCAGGTCTTCATCCGCTCCCGGGTCAGCGGCCCGGTGTTCTCGATCCGCTGCCCGCCGTGGCCGTCGGCCCAGGTGTGCAGCACCCCACGCGGCCCGTAGTTCCTGCGGAAGTCCGGGTACTCCTCCTCGGAGGGGTAGTCGCGCTCCTCCGGCTCCTCCTCGGCATTGAGGTGGTAGAGGTTGCCGAAGAACTCGTCGAAGCCGTGCAGAGTCGGCAGATGCTCGTCCCGGTCGCCCAGGTGGTTCTTGCCGAACTGGCCGGTGGCGTAGCCCTGCTCCTTCAGGACCCGGGCGATGGTCGGGTCCTGCGGCTGCATGCCCAGCTCCGCCCCCGGTAGCCCCACCTTCGACAGACCGGTGCGGAACGGGCTCTGGCCGGTGATGAACGCCGAACGCCCCGCCGTACAGGACTGCTCCGCGTAGTAGTCGGTGAACCGCATACCCTCGGCGGCGATCCGGTCGATGTTCGGCGTGCGGTAGCCCATCAGGCCGTCGCTGTAGCAGCTCAGGTTCGTGATCCCGATGTCGTCGCCCCACAGCACCACAATGTTCGGCTTGCCCGCCATCGTCCGCGTCCCTCTCCTCGGCCCCGCCGGTCCTGCTCCGCTCCCACGCTATGAGTCGGCCGGGTCGCCCGCCGTGCGCAGTGCTGCGAACCGGTGAACCGCCGCGCCGCCGGTCGGCCGGCCGGTGCACGCCCGTCCGGGTGGAGTGGTCTATTTGAGGATGTTGATCGCCCGAGCGATCACCAGGGCCGCCACCACGAGCGAGACGGTACTCTGAGTGATCATCAGCAGTTTGGCCCACGGCTTGACCGGCGACGTGTCGGCCGGACCGAACGACGCGGAGGTCCAGAAGGCCAGCGCCAGGTAGTCCACGAAGACCGGGACCCACGCGGAGCAGGTGCTCTGCTGGAGCTGCATCTCGGGGAACACGAACGCGGGGTCCGCGAAGGGCCGGTGCGCCCGCGCGGCGGCACCGCCCCGGTCCAGATCCCAGTACCACAGCGCGAACGCGATCACGTTGGTCACCCAGATGACCCCGCCCGTCGCGAGAAGACCCGTCGCGTTGTCGGCGTAGAGCTTGCTGTCGGTCAGGATGTCCGCCACCAGGGACGCGGCAGCACCGAGGTTCGCCAGCGTGATGAACGCGATCATCAGGTCGGTCACCACCCGTAGCCACCGTGTCTGCCGATCGATCCGGCCGGGGTCAGCTCCGATCAGGACGGCCAACAGCACCACCATGACCGCCGGCAGCACCCACGACGGGCTCTCGCGATAACTGCGCGGGAGCGCGACGTGGAGCAGCGCGGCGACCAGGACGGCCGACGCCACCGGCCACCAATGCTCGCCGCGCGGCTCTGCCGGCTCACCCGCGGGGGACGGTTCGCCGGGATCATCGAGGCGGGAGCTCATGGCTCATTGTGCTGCCGTCCGGCTCCCGAGAACCGCCCATCGGGTCGACGGTCACCCCCGGGGAGCAACCGTGCGTACGGCCGGTCGTGCGGATCCAGGAGTCGGCCCCCGCTGATCCCCGTCTCACAAGGGGGCGGGTCGCCGTACCCAGAAGGGGGCGGCCCCGCTCCGCCTGCGGGTGGCAGCGGTGGCAGCGGAGGCCACGGGTGAGGCCGGTGTGGGGGTCGTGGTCCTCGCTGTGGGCGGGGCGGCCGGGCTCCGGGGTGGAGCCGCAGACGGCGCAGCGGTTCCGGTGGTAGGCGAGGAGGCGTTCGGCGGGGCGCTGGCGGTGGTCGTAGGGCGGCAGGGGCCTGGACAGATAGGCCGGGAGGCGGGTCGGGCGTGTGCGTGACGGTCCCTTGCCGGTTCAGCGGTGCTTCGGTCCGAGCGGCAACGGGCCCGCCCGTCCCCGGTCTGGGGGTGGGCGGGCCCTGTTCCTCTTCGGGCAGTCCCGTCAACGGGCCGGCGTGGAGGCCGTTCCGTGCCGGGTGGGTTCTCAGCTGGTGGGCAGGGTGGTGCCGGGCAGGGTGTCCAGGGGGGCCCAGGCGGGCATGCCGGGCTTGTAGGCGGTGTGGTTGACGGTGCCGGTGGTGCCGGCGTCGAAGAGGTCGACGGTCTTGGTGGAGGCGCTGAACAGCGGGGCGGGGATCCGGCCGGCGGCGAGCTTCGTGGTTCCGCTCAGGGGCTCCCAGGCGCTCCACGGCTTGCCGTTGTTGAACCAGAAGGTGTGGTAGAGGGTGGTGTCGCGGCCGGTGGCGAAGAGTTCGATGGCGTCGGTGGCGGGGTTGTAGAGGGCGTTGGGGGCGCTGCTGAACCGGTAGTCGCCGTTGATGTTCGTCCAGTCGCTCCAGTCCTTCATGCCCGGGGTGTAGTAGCGGTGGGCGATGGGGCCGTCGGTGGTGGTGGCGAAGACCTCGGCGGTCTTGGTCGAGGGGTTGTAGACCAGGCTCGGGCTGCCGGTGACGGTGGCCCCGTCCAGGGGGAGCCAGGCGTTCCACGGCTTGCCGTCGTTGAACCAGTAGGTGTGGTACACGGCGCCGCCGGGCTCGACGGCGAACAGCTCGACCGCGCCGGTGGCCGGGTTGTAGATCGCGCCGGGGGTGGCGTTGAACTTCCGGTCGTGGATGGCGGTCCAGTCGGACCAGCCGGTCATGCCGGGGGAGTAGTACGTGTGGGCGACGGGGCCGTCGACGGTGGTGGCGAAGACCTCGGCGGTCTTGGTCTCCGGGTTGTAGACGGCGGTGGCGCTGCCGGTGAACTTGGTCGCGCCGGTGCCGGCCCAGGGACGCCAGCCCTGCGCGTCGGCCGTGTAGTAGGTGCGCCACATGAGGCCGTCGCTGTCCCTGGCGTACAGCTCGATGGCGTTGGTGGCCGGGTTGTAGAGGGCGGTGGGCGAGCCGACGAACGGCTTGGTGCCGGCCGGGCGTTCGCTGATCGGCATCCAGGAGCTCCAGCCCTGGCCGTTGATGTTGTACGAGCCCACGACGCGGCCCTTGTCGTCGACGGTGAACACCGTCGAGGTCTGCTTGACGGGGTCGTGGACCGCGCTTGCGGTCGGCGCGGTGGCGGTGTCGCGAACCTGCTGGACCCAGGCGCCGAGGTCGTCGACGCGGGTAGCGGTGGCGCCGGTGCGGGTCTCGGTGGCGGGGGTGCCCAGGCAGCCGCCCTGCCACGAGCGGGAGGCGACGGCGGCGAGTTCGGCCTTGCCGTTGGTCTCGCGGATCACGGGGGCGCCGGTGTCGCCCTTGCAGATCGCGGCGCCGCCCGTGCCGGTGACGGCGATTGCGGTCGGGTTCACGCTGTCCAGGCTGAACAGGCCGGTGTGCAGGGCGGCGGGCACCCATTCGTCCTTGGTGCGCCCGTAGCCGGGAACACGCAGCTTCTCGCCGGCCGTGGGCGTGGCGGTGGCGAGGGCGAGTGGGGCGACGCCCTGGACAGGGGCGGCGAGTCGGGCCAGGACGACGTCGCGGCCGGTGCGCGGTGCGAGCTCGAGGACGTCGACGGTCTTGCCGGCGATGGTGGCGGTGGTCTTCCACTTCGGTGCACCTGGCTGCAGATTCTGCGGCTGGGCGGGGTCGTCGGAGAAGCAGCTGGCGGCGGTGATCACCCAGGACGGGTCCACGAGCGTGCCGGTGCAGGCGCGGACGTTGTCGCCGATGGCGAGCTTGGCGGTGTAGGTGTGGGCGCCGTTGGCCGCCGGGTCGCCGACGACGGCGACGGCGGGGGCGGTGAGGGTGGTCAGCACGCCGGCGGTTGTGGCCGCCGCGAGCACGCTGGACCGCAGGGAGCGGGACGAAGTCCTGTGAAGCACGTGGGTTCCTGTCGGATGAGGAGGATTGGGGAGCCGGGGCCAGCCGGTGACAGCCCCTGGCGAGCAGCGCGACCTCGGGCTCAGCCGGTGGTGGTGGCGGTGATGGCCTTGACGCCGACCGCGCCGCCGGGGATCTCGCTCCAGGCGGTCCACTTGCCGGCGTTGTAGTCGGCGTCGCGGCTGTAGACCTTGTAGTCCTCGTTGACGGCGACGAGGTGGACGACGTTGCCCTCGGCGCTGCTGGAGATGGCCTTGAGGCGGTTGTCGCTGACCTTCTGCCACTGCGGGTCCCAGCGGCCGAGGTCGTAGTGGCCGTAGGTGGCGAACAGGTCGCCGATGCCGCCGATGATCTCCAGGTCGACGGTGTAGCCGCGGGCGGCGGCGGTGATGCCCTGGACGCCAACCGCGCCGCCGGGGACCTCGCCCCACGGGGTCCAGCTGTCGTCGGCCAGCTTGTCGCGGGTGTAGACCCTGCCGTCGGTGCCGACGGAGTACAGGTGGAGACTGTTGTCGGGGGTGGTGGCGCTGCTGAGGTGGTTCGCGGTGCCGTCGCCGAGTTTCACCCAGCCACTCCAGCGGCCGGTGTCGCAGTCGCTGGTGGAGTCCCACACGGTCTTGTCCGAGCCGATGATCTGAAGGCTGACGGTGTTGCCACGGGCGGCGGCGGTGATGCCCTGGACATCGGCGGCGCCGCCGGGGACCTCGCGCCACGGGGTCCAGTCGCCGCCGACCTTGCCGTCCTTCGTGTAGACCCGGCCGGCCCCGACCACGAAGACGTGCACGGTGTCGCCGATCGTGACAGTGTCCACCGAGGTCAGCGCACTGCTGTCGATCGACGACCACGTGCCGAGCCAGCTGTTCGTCTTGCGCTCGACGGCGGTGTCCCACAGCCCGCTGTTGACGCCGACGATCTGTACGTGCAGGCCGGCCTTGACCTCCGCAGTACGGTAGCTCAGGTCCTTGACCCAGGCGCCGAGGTCGTCGGTGCGGGAGGACTGCGCGCCGGTGCGGGTCTCGGTGGCCGGGGTACCCAGACAGCCGCCCTGCCAGGAGCGGGAGGCGACGGCGACCAGTTCGGCCTTGCCGTTCGTCTCGCGGATGGCGGGGGCGCCGGTGTCGCCCTTGCAGATCGCGGCTCCGCCCTTGCCGGTGGTGGCGACCGTGGTCGGCTGCACCGAGTCGAGGCCGAAGAGGCCGGTGTGCGGCTTGGTGGGGATCCACTCGTCCTTGGTGCGTCCGTAGCCGGGCACGCGCAGAGTCTCACCCGCCACAGGGGCCGTCGTGGCGATGGCCAGCGGGGCGACATCGCTGACGGGCACGGCGAGGCGGGCCATGACCACGTCGCGGTCGGCGCGCGGCGCGAGCTCGACGACCTCGACGGTCTTGCCGGCGATGGTGGCGGTGGTCTTCCACTTCGGCGCCCCGGCCGGCAGCGCGGTCGGCTGCGCCGGGTCCTCGGCGAAGCAGCTTGCGGCGGTGATCACCCAGTTGCGGTCCACGAGCGTGCCGGTGCAGGCGCGGAAGTTGTCGCCGATGACCAGGCGCGCGGTGGCGGTGGAGGTGCCGTTGGCGGCCGTGTCGGCAACCACGGCGTGGGCCGGTGCAGCAGGGAGTACGGAGAGGGCGCCGACTGCGGTGGCGGAGGCTAGGAAGGTCTTCCAAGCGGCGCCCAGGGGGGCGGTGTCAGACAAGAGTTCGGTCCTTGGGTGATGCGGGTGGGCGCAGCGGGCAGGCGGTGCGCGGAGAGCCTGAGAGCGAGTCAGCCGGTGACGTGTAGTTCGACGGCAGTGGTCGGGGCCTGGCCCAGGCCTTCGCCGACGCCGATGAGGCCGTCCTTGGGTACGTCCGTGCTTGTGGAGGCACCGGCGGCGGTGAGGACGATCCGGATGGCTCTGCCTGAGGTCTGTACGGCGAACACGTCCGGCAGTTCGAGGGTGAGGAACCCGGTCGTGGAGGGAGCGGTGAAGCAGATCCGGTTGTCGGGGTTGCCCGGCGCTCGGGTCCACAGCTGGATCTGCGAGGGCTTGGAGCAGTCGCCCAGCTGGACCCCGCCGTCACCGCGCAGGAGCTTGACCCTGCTGATGGTCGAGGCGCCGGGATAGGCGAAGTCTTCGACAGCCGAGGGTGGGGCCGAGTTGTCGGCGGGCGGCGGCGCGGTGTCAGCTGAGGCGAGTGCAGTTGCGGAGGCAAGTGCTATGGCCATGCCGAGGGCAACGGCGAGCCACTGGCGTGCGGCACCGAGGGCCTGTCTTGCTGTGGGGAGGAAGTCGTGGATCACCTGGACTCCAGGAGGGTGGGCGAGGGCTGAGGGTCAGGTCGTACGCAGCTCGAGGAGGACGGCCGGCTTGCCTGAACCGGTGCCGCTGCCGATTCCGACGCTGGCGGCGGCGCCCTTGGCGATGTCGACGGTCTGGGAGACGCCCTCGCTGGTGATCTTGGCGCTGAGCGCGTAGTTGTCCGTCCGGATCCGGATCACGTTCGGCACTTCCAGTGCGAGGTAGCCGTTGCCGCCGGTCGCGCGGAAGCAGATCCTGTTCCCGCTCTCGTTGGGCAGGTCCATGCTCAGCACACTGATCTGGTCGTTGACGGCGCAGTCCGACAGCATGATGTGGCCGTCGCCGCGCAGCAGCTTGACGTTGCCGAACGGGGCGGGACCGGGGTAGGTGAAGTCCTCCACCGCCGGGGGCGCGGCCGAGTTGTCCGCAGGAGTGCTCTCGGCGGAGGCGAGTGTGCCGGCACCGAGCGTCGCCGCTATCGCGATGAGACCGGCGGCAAGGTGCCGGGAGGCAAGCTTTGCCATGACTATCCCTACTCTTTTCTTCTTGGGTTGCCCGATGGCACGGATGCAAAAGATCCTGATGAAGGGCCTGGCTTGCTGGAGAACCGATAGTTTTGATGGTTCGTCACCAGAAGATGTGGGGGATGAGGGTCGTCACTCCCCCTCTTCTGTCCCAGGCTGAATCCGCCCCATCGAACCAGAAGGAGCGAGAGTGCGACAACTGTGGATCCGCGATTGCCAGGTGGAATGTCCTGATTTATAGGAAACAGTCCCATTCCGATGGGGCGTCAGCTCATCGATGCTCAATGCCTGCAGGCGGTCGGTGGATTGCTATCGATTTACCTTGGGATGACCGGTTCGGCATGCTCACTGTCGTGGCGTAATATCTGAGTAAACTCCCCTTCGCGGCCGAGATGCGGTCGACGTTGAAAGGGGAGGTTTTGGTGCATCACTCGATATCCCGCCCGCGCCGGGGCAGGAGGAGGGGCAGACCACCACTGCTGGGCAGGCTCTCCCTGAGCCTGCTGCCACTCGCTCTGGTGACCGGCCTGGTGGGAGCCGGGCTGCCCGATGCCGTCGCCGTCGAACCAGTCGGCGAACAGCTCCAGCTGAGTGACCGGGAACGCATACTCGGGGCCTGGCTCAAGGGCGGCCCGAGCGTGCACACACTCGCCGAAGCCGCGCTCGCCGGTGGCGACCAGGACGTGAAGCGGTTCCTGGAGAGCGACCTCGCGGGAGCAGAGCACGCCGACGACTTGCTCGCCGCCACCCAGATCGCCAGCCTCGGCGGGCCCAAGGTCCGCGAGGCCGCGAACAAGGCCATCGACGGCACCGCCGTCGAATTGCGGACGTTCCTGCAGAGCGGCTGGCAGTCGGCCCTGGCTGCGGACCAGCGCCTGTGGACGACCCGGATCATCGACCCTGCCACCGGGGCGGGCCGCGGACTGCAGGCTGCCGGTGACGCCGCACTGCGCGGATCCGCCGATGATGTCCAACGCTTTTTGACGGAAGAGCAGTTCGCGGCGAAGGACGCGGACGACCGGGTGAAGCTGGTCCAGGTCCTGAGCGCGGGTGGTGCGAACACACAGGCGGCGGCGCGGGCTGCGTTGAACGGCTCGATCGAGGACGTCCGGGACTTCCTGGCCGTCGGGCAGTACATCGCCCAGAACCGAGACCAGGAACGGGGGAGCATCGCGCAGCTAGCCCAGCAGGCCAAGGAGGCAGGTGCGAAGGCCGCGGCCGAGACCTCGGCGGCGATCGAGGCCAAGGACAAGGCGGTCGCCAACTCACAGCTGGCGAAGCAGGATGCCGCGCGCGCGGCGGCCGAGACACAGGCCGCAGGCGGTGACACGGCCAAGGCCACCGCCGCCGCGAACAACGCCGCCACGGCGGCGGAGCGGGCCGGGGAAGCCGCGCGGACCGCGATCAGCGCGGCACGGTCGGCCAACGCCTCCGCGCGGGCCGCGGCCTACGCGGCGTCGAATGCCGCGGCCGCCGCCGCCGGCGCTCAGCGGGCCGCAGCCAACGCCCGAACGGCGGCTGCCGCTGCCGCGGGTGATGCGGGCAAGGCGCACGAGGCGCGGGTCGCAGCCGATGCTGCTGACGCGGCGGCAAAGATCGCCGCGGATGCGCAGGCGACCCTGGTGAAGGCGAAAGAGGCCGCCGCGAGCAGCAAGGAAGCCGCCGGAGCCACGCTCAGTGCCAGGGGCAACGCGGACGCCGCGGCGGGTTCGGCAGACCAGGCCGGCGCGTATGCCGACAGTGCGGGTGGGCAGTCCGCCAAGGCCAAGCGCGCGGCAGCGGCGACGCGCCGTCAGGCCGCCGAGGCCGGGCGCGCCGCGACGGCGTCGCAGAAGCTGGCCGAGGAAGCCGCCGGCCAGGCTGAGGCGGCGAAGACCCTGCTGGAATCCGCAGCCGCGCACGCCTCCTCGGCAGCCCAGGCCGCCAGGGACGCCGCCGACCACGCCGGGCAGAGCTCCAACGCCGCCAAGGAGTCGACCGACCACGCCAACGCGGCCTCCGGCTTCGCGACCGACGCGCAGACCGCGGTCGACAAGGCCAACGCCGTACAGGACCTGGCCCGCCGTACCGAGACCGAAGACCTGACCAACCGCACCGCAGCCGCCGTCGAGACCGCCCGCAAGGCCAGCGCGGACGAGGCGGACAAGCAGGCCGAAACCGAGCAGGCCCGACAGGAGGTCCAGAAGGCCCGCAGCGAGGCCGACCGCCTGGCCCAGGCCGTCAACCAGCCCGGCACCACTCCCCAGCAGGTCGCCACCGACGGCCGCAAACTCGCCCTCCTCTCCCGCAAGATCTCCGGAACCTGGGGAGAAACAGCCGCCGAAGCCGCCCTGACCGGTGGCGACCTCGCCGTCTTCTCCTACCTCAAGACCGGGCGCCAGGCCGCCGAGGAGCACGACGCGCGCGAGCGCGCCACCCAGATCTACAAGGACGACGAGAACCCCGCCGTCCGGGCCGCCGCCTACACCGCCCTCCAAGGGGATGCGGCGAAGGTCGGTGCGTTCCTGAACAGCGGTCAGTACGAGGCCGCGGCGCCGAACAACCGGCTGACGATCACCCGCCTCCTCGACAAGGCCGGGCCCGCCGTCAAGGCCGCCGGCGACACCGCGCTGCGCACCAACACCCCCGAGGCGCTGCGGGACTTCCTCGCCAAGGGCGTCACCGACGCCCAGGCAGCCGACGACCGGCTCACCGCGACACGGCTGGCGGACGCCGCCGACACCGAGCCCGAACTCAAGGCCGCCGCGCGGATCGCACTCGAAGGCCCCGTCGTCAAGCTGCGTGCCTTCGTAGCCGAAGGCCAGTACACCGCCCAGCAGAAGGACCGGCTGACCGCCGTCCACGTCGCGGACGTCACCGGCCTCATCGCCCAGGCCACCGCAGCCGCCGCCACCGCACAGAAGAACGCCGCCGAGGCCCAGCGCGTCGCTGCCCTCGCCCGCGGCGCCGCCAACGAGGCCGCGGGCTACGCGGGCAACGCCCAGCAGTCCGCCAACACCGCCGCCGACCAGGTCTCCAAGTCCCAGGCTGCGGCCGACGCCGCCCAGACCAGCGCCACCAAGGCCGCCCAATCCGCCAAGAGCGCCAACGCTGCCGCAGGCTCGGCCCGGCACGACGCAGCCCTGGCTACCTACTCGGCCAGGCGGGCCGAGCTGTCAGCGGGTGCGGCTCGCCGCTCCGCATCCGATGCATACGCCTCCGCTGCGGCGGCGCGGGCGTCGGCTGACGCTGCGGGCAAGGACGCCAAGGCCGCCCAAGCCGCTGCCGACGACGCGTTCGGCACCTACGAGGCCAGGCACGAAGCAGAGGAGAAGGCCAAGCGCGAGGCCCTGGAAGCGGCACGTGCTGAAGCGGACCGGCTGCGCAAGCAGGAAGCCGCCGACCAGAAGGCCGCCGACGAGCAGAAGGCCAAGGAGAAGGACGCCCAGGTCTCGGCGATCGAGGCGGAGATCAAGAAGGGGCAGGAGGAGAAGGACAACGCCAGCTTCATCTACCACCTGATCTCCGAGAGCATCCACCTCACCCTCGACGTCATCGGCGGCGCCGGCGGCGTCATCGCCCCCGGCCTCGCCGATATCGCTGACCTGATCAACTGCGCCTACTACGCCATCGAGGGCCAGAAGGAACAGGCGGTCATCTCCTGCCTCGGCGCGATCCCCATCGCGGGCAACGGCGCGATGATGGCCAAGTTCGTCCAGTGGACCAAGAAGTTCGGCAGCTGGGGCGAGACGGCTGTCGAGTTCATCAAGAAGCTGGTCACCCGGACCCCCGCGGTCTGCCCGAACAGCTTCCCGGCCGGCACCCCCGTCCTCATGGCGGACGGCTCCACCCGCCCCATCGAAGCGGTCCGCATCGGCGACACCGTCCTCGCCACCGACCCGACCGCATCCCGGACAGTGCCACGCCGGGTCGACGCCACCATCTACACACCCGATGACCGCCAGTTCACCGAAGTGACCCTGGCCGGCGGCGGGTCGCTGACCGCCACCAGCGGTCACCGCTTCTGGAACGCCTCCGAGCGAGCCTGGGCCGACGCCTCGCGCCTGCGGCCCGGGGACTCCCTGCTGAACCCCTCCGGGCAGCAGGAGAGCATCAGTGCGACCCGGCAGTGGGAGGGACTGCAGGCCGCCTACAACCTCACCGTCGCCGACCTGCACACGTACTACGTGCTGGCGGGCGACACCCCGGTCCTCGTCCACAACTGCACCAAGGCGGTCGCCCTCGGCTACCAGTTCACCGACACGGCAGCGTGGGCCGAGAAGCTCGGGTTCACCCACTACATGAAGCCGGAGTACAAGGACACCTGGCGCGGATACGTCAAGAAGGCCATCGACGACCCCCAGACCGAGATCCACGTCAACATGAAGGAATTCGACGGCGACAGCTTCGAGCAGATGGCCACGATCGGCCTCGGGGGCGCGGCGGCGAAGGCCACCGCCACCCAGGAGGAGATGTCATGGATCGCCCGGGCCGTGATCGGCGAGAGGGTGCCGTGGAGTAAGTTCAAGTTCTACGACAAGAACGGGAAATCGATCTCCGTCCCGGAACCGAAATGGCAGGAAGCCAAATGGCAGAAGGCCTGGATCTTCGAGTGGGCTGACTGACCACCTCTCTGGTGGGGCGGCCGCCCTCCGGCAGGCCGCCCCGCCGGACGGGCATTTCGTTTACGAGCAGGGCGAAAAGGACGAACTCTTCCATGAACGACGTGACCGACGGCCTCCCGCCGGACTTCTCCGAGCACTATCCGGAGCTCGCCCGACACGGGGGCCTCACAGCTGCGATCCTCGCGACCGCGGCCGAGCACGGCCTCAGCCTCGGCGACGAACTGCGTGCCCCCGAGCCCGATTGGGCACCGACGGTCGCGGAGTTCGACTCGCCGCGCGGGCAGATGAAGGTCAACCTCCGGCCCACAGAACGCGGATTTGACATTTCGCTGTACAGCAACCGCGGATGGTTCTCCCGCTGGGCCGACGGCATCACCGCGGACATCACCGAGACCACCGGGGTACTCATGGCGTGGAAGCACGGCGCTTCCCTCGCCGAGCTTTCCCAGCGCTTCCCCTTCATGACGTATACCAGGCTGAGCCAGGGATACGACGAAGGCAACCAGGTGGCCGTGATGTGGGACCTGCAGATCGGCGACCCGACACTCGCGCAGTACCGGGAGCTGCTCACCTCTCTCCGTGCCGAGCCGCTGCTCGCGCAGATGTTCCCGTTCTTCTCGATGTGGACGCTCCGGCTGGTGAAGGACTCCTACCGTGAACAGCCGGGCGAGCTGCTGATCCGGCAGAGGGACGATGGCTCCTACCTTCTCTGGTCCTCTTCGGAAACCGAAGAGGACCAGCGGGAGTTCCACCGACTCGACGATCTGGTCGCCGCCGCAACCGCCCTGAGAACAATTCTCTGAGCTCACCAACGAATGCCGGGCCAGTGGCCAGGACTGAGCTCCAAAGGTCCACCTTCGAAGGAGGCGGCCCGGGAATCACTCGTTCGGGAGCGGCGAAGCCGCGGACCTCATCGCGGGCCACCCGTGAATCGGTCACCTCATCGCCCCGCGCCCCCTCCGGGCCCGGGGCGATGCGCGTTCCCGGACTCAGGACCGCTCATAGGCCTGACCACCGTTCAAGACCCACCAGCCGCCCCGAGTGAAGCCTCCCGCTGCACAGTCGTGAGGGCCGGGGGCTGCATCCTGCTCGCCGGCCGAGGGACGTCGCCGGGGGCGCCTAGTAACGTTACTAAGTGCCCTGGCTTCTGCTCGTACCGCCGGCGCCGGGGCCGGTTCATCGCTCCGGCCGTGACAGCCGGACCGCAGCCGGACCAAGCAACTGTCACTGGTCCGTTCCGAGGACCGAGATCCGGACAGGAGAGCAGCAGGTGAGCACGGCGCATGCGAGCCCGGGTGACTACAGCCAGGTGCCGAACCCGGAGCAGGCACTGAAGTACGCGATTCAGCACATCGCGGGTGACCGCGTGGAGATCGTCGAGGGAGTCATCACCCCCGTGTCACCGTCCTGGGCCCACGAGACCGCCGTCGACCTGATCCGGGAACAGATCGGGCCCCGGATGCGCGAGCTCGGCCTGCGGGCGGGATCCGGAAACCTGGACCTGCCCGGCACGGAGAACTACTACGTGCCGGACCTCGCCGTCGTACCCGCCGAGCTCGCGAAGACCGAGGGGGCGCTCCTGCCCGACCAGACCGTGCTCGTCGTCGAGGTGACCTCGCCCTCGAACGGCGACACCGACCGAACCTCCAAGCGGCGGCGCTACTCGCAGTTCGGTGCACCGGTGTATCTCCTGGTCGACCGGCAGGAGCGCACCTGCACCCTCCTCTCCCAGCCGGGCCAGCTCGGCTACACCCGGATCGAAGGCCCCCACCCCTTCGGTACGCCGCTGCAGCTCCCGCCGCCGCTGAACGTCCGACTCGACACCGCAGACTTCTGAGCCCCCCACGAGATCGGGGCCAGTTCGGAACCGCCGGAACCCGGAGACACCTCCGCGCAGGCGGAGCTGACGACCCCGGAGGGCGCGCGGGCGGGTGTCACGGAACAAGGGCTTCCCGCTACGAGCGTTACGGGAACGGTCGTGGGGACGAGCATGCGGGTGCCGCCCGGGGCGGGCGACGGGGACGCGCTCGGGGCGACCCTCCGGCTGTCGCCGGCGGGCCGCCCGGTTTCCATGTCGTTCCTGCGGAAGTCCGAGGTGGACGGGGCTTTGCGCAAGCACATCCGGACCGTCTCCTGGTCACCGACGAGGGGTCTGTGGTCGTGGACGTGAAGCCACTACGCCGATTGTCCGAGCCGGAACCCGGCCTGGCCGACCTGCGCGAGCGCCGAACCGGCCCGCCAAGGCGAGCCGCGACGGCTCACTCTCTGGACTGGCGGAGAGTCAGTATTCCTGCCGTGTCGTATTCCCCCAGCCTCGAGCAAGGTGACAGCGCATCAGTCACCTTGCCGGTGAGTCGCGGACAGCGCACTGCAGGGGTTCAGCCACCGTCCGCTGCACACCAATCCCACCAATCCCACCAGGCACATCGTTAGCGCCCGGTCATGCGAGCGGGCCGCTCCGCTCCACCACCGGAGACCTGATCTGCGGTGGCTCCCCTCCGTTCAGCCTGGCCAACGACCTGCTAGTCCGCCAGAGCGGTCGGCCCGTGACCTGGCGCCTGCCGTTGCACTGCCTAGTGGCAAGGCGATCTGTACCCGAGCACCGGAACGTAGGTCCCCCAGTTCTCGCGGTTCAGGGCGTCGCCGCTGCTCGCGCAGACGTTGCCGATCGCGGCCTCGACATCCAGGTCCCAGAGGGTGGCCACGCCGTCGTCGGTGGTGGCGGCGAGGGTGTGGCCATCCGGACTGAACGCCAGCACAGACACAGGTCCGGTGGCGACGGTCAGCGGGTCGCCGATCTCCCTCGGGTGGTCCGGGTCGGCGACGTTCCAAAGGCCGATGCTGCCCACGTTGGTGTGGCCCGCCGCGGCCAGGGTCCTGCCGTCGGGGCTGAAGGCGATCGCCCAGAGGCTGTCGCCGGGGATGGTCCAGGCCGGGCCCCTGGGCCTGAGGTGATTGAGATCGGTGCTGTCCCACAGGGTGATCCGGCCGTTGCTGTCCCCCGTAGCCAGGGTCTTGCCGTCCGGGCTGAAGGCGACCCAGGCGGCGGAGTCACCAGGCTGTTTCACCGGTTCGCCGATCCGGACGGGCGCGTACTGGCTGGTCGTGCTCCACACTCCGACTTCGCCGGTGCTCCTGTCCCCACCGGTCGCGAGAGCGTGTCCGTCGGGGCTGAACGCGATGGACTGGACGGACCTGGTGTGGTCCTCCCGGATGAGGCCTCGCTGCTCGGGGTGTGCGGGGTCGCTGACGTCCCAGAGGGCGATGCCGCCGGACACGCGATTGTCTCCGGCCACGGCCAGGGTGTGGCCGTCGCGACTGAAGGCGAGGGAGAAGATCAGTCCGCCTGCCCCGGTGAGCTCTGGTCCGAGCGGAACGGGGTGGTCCGGGTCGGCCACGTTCCACAAGGTGACCGCGCCGCCGCTGTCGCCGCCGGCCAGGGTGCGGCCGTCGGGGCTGAACGCCACCGCGTCGACCGGTTGAGTGGGCCCGGTCAGCGGGGCACCCCTCGGGGCGGGGTGGTTGGGGTTACTGGTGTTCCACAGGCTGACCGTGTCGTTCTGGTTCCCGGCCGCCAGCGTGCGGCCGTCCGGGCTGAACGCCACTGATGCGACATTTCCTCCGCCGCCTGCCAGTTGAGTCGGCGGCAGGTTCCAGAGGTCCACGTGGCCGTCGGTGTCGCCCGCCGCCAGGGTGTGGCTGTCCGGGCTGAAGGCCACCGCGGCGACCACGTTGCCGTGGCCGTTCAGCGCTCGACCCAGCGGGCTGATCACTCGCACGTCGGTGACGTTCCAGAGGTCGACGGTGTCATCGGCACTGCCGGCGGCCAGCGTGTGGCCGTCCGGGCTGAACGCGACCGACTGCACCGGGTCGGCGGGTCCTTTCAAGGGTTTCCCGATCGGGGCCGGGTGGTCCAGGTCGGTGAGGTTCCACAGGTGGACGTCGCTGTCGTTGGCCCCCGCGGCGAGTGTGTGGCCGTCGGGGCTGAACGCCACCGATGCGGGGCCGCTGCCGACATCGAGCGGCTGGCCTCGGCTCGTCAGGTGGCTCGGGTCGGTCGCGTTCCACAAACCGATGACGCCTTTGCCGGTGTCGCCACCGGTGCCGTCTTCGCAGGCGGCCGCGACGGTGCGGCTGTCGGGGCTGAATGCCAGTGAATGGAGGTAGAGCAGGTCCGGGCAGGAGTCGAACGCCGCTCCGTCCGCGGTGGCGCTGGCGGGCCGGGTGACGTCCCACACGCTCACGAGCCCGGTGGTGCGTCCGGCGGCCAGAGTGCGGCCGTCCGGACTGAACGCCAGCGATGCGACGGGGCTGATGAAGTCGACGTCATCCGCGCCTACTCCCGTCAGCCTGCTCAGCAGGACCGGGTGGCTGGGGCTGGTCAGGCTCCAGAGGTCGACGAAGCCGCCGCCGCCGTTGTCGCCGATGTGGTCGGACTTGCCGCCGACGGCGAGCGTCCGCCCGTCCGGGCTGAACGCGAGGGAGTCGATCGTGTTGACGGCCGCGTCCTCGGGCAGCGCCCTGCCCAGTGGGACCGGGTGGCCGGGATCGGAGACGTCCCAGAGTCGGACGGTGTTCTGCTGGACGTATCCGGCGGCCAGGGTGTGCCCGTCGGGGCTGTAGGCCACGGCGCCGACCGAGCCGGCGGGGCCCGCCAGGCGAATGGCCATGGGTATGTTCTCGGTGGTGATCAGCCGGGACGCGGCCTGCGGGTCGGGGTTCAACCGGTAAGCGGTCAAGGCGAGTTGGGCGGAGAGCGAGGGGTCGGTGGGCGCCTGCTGCAGGGAGGCCGAGGAGACGGCGGCGACGATGGCCTTGTTGCGGTCCCTGACGGAATTGGCGTTCTTCCACAACGCGAACGCCGCGGCTGCGGAGGCGGTAACGGCCAGGGCCGTGATGACCGCGACCGCGCCTCGCCGCAGCCGCAGCCCACGTCGCTGATGGCGCCGGGCGGTGGCCAGGAACTCGCCGGCCGCGGCACTGAGGTCCGGTGCGTGCCGCTCCGCCCAGGCCTGGGCGGTCTCCAGGCGGTTGCCGCGGTACAACCCGCCCGACTCCCGGCCGGACTGGGCCCAGGCGGCGGCGGCCTCCTCCAGGTCCTGCCGGACCAAGTTGCCGTCCCGGTCCTGCTCGATCCATTCCCGCAGCTTCGGCCAGGCCCGGATCAGTACCTCGTGAGTGATCGTCACCGCGTCCTGATCGCGGGTCAGGAGTCGGCCGCGGGTGAACTCGTCCACGACCGTCCTGGCGGACTCCGGATCCGGCGCATGTCCGAGCAGATCGTCGTAGCGGACCCGGCGGCGGGTGTCGTCCGCGTCGCGCCCCACGGTCACGAGCCGCAGGAACACCCACCGTGCCATCTCGCGGCCCGGCCAGGGCAGCGTGTTGAACAGCCGATCCGCGGAATTGGCGAGCGCCCGCTGGATCCCGCCGGTGACCCGGTATCCGTCCACGGTCAGCCGGTGGCCGCTGCGTTGCTGCCAGGTTCCCCGCAACGCGTGTGCCAGCAGCGGCAGCCTTCCTCCGAAGCCCGCACCCGCCGGGGCCCCGACCGTCCCGAGGTCGGCCAGCAGCAGCTCGACCAGACCGTCCTCGACCTCCAGCCCCACATCCTCGGCAGGAAGGCGGATCGCATCCTTGAGGTCCTGCTCGCTCATCGGGCCGAGCACCACGGCGCCGGCCTGCAGTGCCGTGCGCAGCTCCGGGTAGGGCGTGCACGCGGCATAGAAGTCCGCCCGCAGGCTCAGCACGACGGCTGCGCCGCCCGTGGCCAACCGGTCGAGCACCTCGACGAGCCACTGCCGCTCGGCCTCGTCACCGCAAGCCGTGAAGAGCTCCTCGAACTGGTCGACCACCACGACCAGGCCAGGTGCGTCACCCTCCCCGGCGCCGGTCAGTGTGCGGAGGTCCGCGACGCACTGCGGGACATCAGTGCGCCAGGACTCGGCCCGGGTCCGGGCCTCCTCGGATTCGAGCCCGGCAGCGGCGGCCAGCGCCTCGGCCGGGGACGCCGTCGGAGTCAGCGTCAGCTGCGGCCACCCGCTCGATCCCTTCACCGGTAGCCGACCGTCGCGCACGGCCGGCAGCATCCCGGCGGCGAGGAGCGAGGACTTACCCGCCCCGGACGGGCCGATCAGCACCAGCGGCCCGCGCTCGCGCAGCCGAGCGTCCATCCGCTCGATGACCGTGTGGATCATCGTGTCGCGACCGTAGAACCAGTCCCGGTACTCCGCCGAGAACGGCATCAACCCCGGGTACGGGCACCGCATGTCGCGGGACGCCTGGCCGGGCTTCGTCCGGTTCGGCCCCTCGGGCTTGCGGATGATGGTGATGCCCCCGACCGCCTGGTAGACGCTGCCACCGCCGGTCGCCGTGCCCTCCAGCTTGATCGGCTGCCAGGGGGGAGGCCCGCTCGGTGCCGCGCCCTCGTCCGCCTCGGTCACGCTGTCCCGCCCTCGGTGATGTGCATGTCCCGACCTGCCTGGTAGGCGCTTCCACCGTCGGAGACGTGCGCCGTCAATGTCGTCGAGCCCATCGGTTGCTGCCCCGTCAGTCCGGTCCCGGCGGACGCGTCGAGGAGCAGCGCACGGAGCTCCTCGGCGATCTCCGGTCGCGCGGCGAGGAGCCTGGCGAGACGCGCCTGCCACTCGGCGACCAGCAGCCGCTCGATCTCGCTGTCGCCGCCGGACTGCATCAACTCGCTGCGGGCCTCGGCGAGGTCGGCTTCCAAGCGCTCGGGATGCGCGTGCCGCCACAACGCCAGGACCGACGCCTTGACCGCGGCCCATCCGTCCGTCGCCAGAAGGTCGATCAGACGGCTCGCGGCGGCCGATGCGAGGCCCCCGGCCAGTTCTGAGCCTGTCGACATGTGTCCCCTCCTCAAGTCCGCTACTGGCCGTGGGCCGAGATCGCGGTCAACGTCAGGTTCGAGGCGATGAACACGCGATCGCCGCCGACCGTCCACTTGAACCCGGTGTCCGGCTGCCCGGGGTCCCTGTACTTCCATCGGGCCTTGCCGGTGGCCGCGTCGATGGCCCAAAGGGTCTGCGCCGCGTCGGTGACGAACACGGTGTCAGCCGAGCAGCGCGCACTCCGGCCGACCGCCCCGAGGCCGGCCTCGAACAGGTTGCCTCCGCCCATGGCGCCGGCCCCGGTGACCGTGGCCACCCACTTGACTGTCCCGTCAGCGGAGTTGAGGGACGCCAGGTCACGGCCGACCGGCACGTAGACCGTCTGGCCGTCCGGGCTCGCGAAGAGGTCGCCGAGCTCGACCTGGTCCCCGTTCTTCGCGTCGAACTCCTGACGCCACTTCTCCTGACCGGTTGCCGCGTCGACTGCGATGACCACGCTGCCGGAGCCGCCGACGAAGCAGAACAGCCCGGCGGCGAAGCACGTCATCGGCCAGCCCGTGGTGAAGTAGTACCCGCCAAAGGAGGGAAGCTTCCAGCCGCGGGCACCCTGATTCCCGGAGTCGATCATCTCGACCTGGCCAGCCTTCCCGCCTGGGGTGCTCGACGCCGCGAGGAGGGCGGAGCCGGACTGCGGGACCAGCACGTTGTTGATGTCCGTGCCCTCGACGGTCCACAGCCCGTTGCCGGTGGCGGCGTCGAACGCCCGGATGTATCCCGTCGTCGTATCCAGGTTCACGGAGGCCGAGTTGACCACGCTGCCGCAGACGAACACGGTAGTCCCGTTGACCGCCACGTACCGTGCGGCTCGGAAGTCCCCGTTGGAGTTGGTCCCGGCCATCCGGGTCGCCCACTTCACGCTCCCGGTGGTGCCGTCGACCGCGGCGATCATGTTGGGCGAGTCCGGCACGTCGCAGAGGTAGTAGAAGACGCCGCCCGCGTACGTGGTCCGCGACGTCATGTCGTCCCCCCCGAACCCGCTGGTGGTGTTCAGCGCGGGGAGCATCGGCTTGCCCGTCGAGGCGTCCACGAAAGCCGTCGTCTTGTCCGTCATGACCATGACCACCTTGTCCGACGCCTCGATGCAGGTCGGGGCGCTTTGCCCGTTGACCTGCCACTCCTTGGTCGCGTCGGGCGCGTCCAAGGTGATCTGGGTCGGACCGCCCGTCGAGGACGCCGACGCCGACGCCGTCGCAGACGAGGACGGCGACGGCGGCGCGGGCTTGAGGGAGGGCGTCGGCGACGAGCCGTTGGAGGAGAGGACCGCGGCCGCGGTCCCGCCTCCGATCATGAGCACGCCGCCGACCAACCCGAGCAGCAGCTTCCGGCGGCTGACCGACGGGGCGGCCGCGTCGAGTGCCGCGATCTCGGCGCTCAGCGCCGGCGGCAGCCAACCCTCGGCGGGCGCGGGCAGGCCCTGCCGGTCGAGGTAGTCGACGAGCTGTTGGGCGGTGGGCCGGGTCGAGGGGTCGGGGTAGAAGCAGCCGCCGATCACCTCACGCAGCGACGGCGGCAGCCCGCCCATCACCGTTTCGAGCTCCGCGATCCGGAGTTGTGCGTCCTCGGACAGACTGTCCCACCACCACTCGCCTCCCGACGCCGTGAACAGCATCGTCGCGCCCAGGTCGAGGAGGTCGCCCATCGGCGATCCGTCGGCATCGACGGACCCAGTGGGGTCGAAGGCCGCGAGGTAAGGCCCGTCCCCCGCGAGCAGCACGGAGTCCGGTCGCACGCCGCCATGGACCAGCCGTGCGGCGTGGATCCGGGAGAGCGCCCTGCCCAGGCCGAGCGCGATTCCCCTCAGCGTCGACTCCGGCAGCCTGCCGAAACGTTCCACCGCCTGCCGGAGCGGCAGTCCGCGAACGACCGCGGTCGCCGTCCAGGGAGACGGTGCTTCGGGGTCGGCGTCCACGACCGGCATCACGAACGGCCCGGGCACTGCCCGGGCCGCCGCCACGCCGGCTCGGAACCGCTCCCGGAACCCCGGCGCCGCGGCCACCTCCGGCCGCACCACTGTCACCTCGAGGCTCCGCCCGTCGGCCGAGCGCGCCGCGAAGACCTCACCCGCACTGAACGTACGTATCTTTCCTGCCAGTTGGTACGGACCGACCTGACGGGGATCATCCGCTTCGAGCGTCTCCACGGCGCTACTCCTGAGTCAACGTGATCGTCTGATCGCGGGCCGCCTGGTAGACGCTGCCGCCACCGGAGACGTGCGCCGTCATGCTCACCGGCGGTTGAGCAGCGGGCTCCGCGGCCGCCGTCGGCGGCACCTCGCCGTGCCCGAGTGATGGCAGCAGGGTCGCCACGGCGTCACACAGGCTGCCGAGCTCGTCGTCCAGGTGGGTCTCCGGAACGCGAATGAACTGGAGCCGCCCCAGATCGGCGATCTCCCGGGGCAGGGCCGCAGCCTCGGGCAGCATCGTCCCGTCGCCCAGGAGCAGCGGAACGACGCGGTTCCCTGCTCCCATTGCGGTCGCGATCTCCCGCCGGACCCAGTCGTCGTCCCGGTCGAGCAGCCGCTTCCCGTGCCCGTCCCGGAGGTCGAGCCAGGCCGGCCCTATGAGCACGAGCATCAGCTCGCACTCGGCGGCCTGCCGGTCCAGGATCCGGGCGAAGTCGGCCCCTGGCGGGATCGACTCACCCGACTTGAAGACCTCGCCGGCCCCGAACCGGTCGGCCAGGGCCTGGTAGACACGGTCCCGCATCCACCGGGAGTCCAGCTTGCGGAAGCTGAGGAAGACATGCGGCACGGTCGGCCCCTCTCCAGTGCACCTCGACGACCAGATCCGCACGTACGGTACCGACAGGGCAGTGCTCTTGACGCGTTTTCAGATCAAACTGAATAGCATCCGATTGCGCAACGCCCACGGGTCTTCCTACCCTCGTCCGTATGGGCGACTTCGGTGTCGAGCTGGCGCGGCTCCGTGCACGGCGCGGGTTGACGGTGCGCCAGCTCGCGCGGCGCGCGGGCGTCTCCGAAGGGCAGATCAGCAACCTCGAGAGCGGGCGCCGCAACCCGACGTCCTCCGTGGCAGCCGCCTGCGATGCGGCGCTCGGCGCCGACGGCGGGCTGATCAGGCTCACCGAGACCGCGCGCCGCGGTACGGCGGACCGGAGCCTGGTCGAGGTCGAGGTGGAGCCGCTCGTCGTCGGATATGGGCGGATCCTGGAGCAGCTCAGGGACATCGGCAGGTCCACCGGCCCCCGATTCGTGGACGCCGCGCTGCGGTCCACCACGCGGGTCCTGACCGAGGCCGCTCCTCGGGCCGAGGCGCGCAGCCGCCAGGAAGTCTGGCTGCTGGCCTCGCGGTTCGCCGAATACACCGGCTGGATGGCACAGGAGGCCGGGAACCCCGCCGAGGCCCTGCGCTGGACCGATCTCGCGGTCCGTTGGGGCGCCAACGGCGGGGACGAGACGATCGCCGCCTACGCCCTGGTCCGAAAGGCCTCGATCGCCGAGCACCGCGGCGACCCCACCGCGGTCCTCCTGGCCGGTCGAGCAGCGGTCCATCCCGCGGCCACACCACTGATCCGTGCCCACGCCGCCCGCCGCGAAGCCCAGGGACACGCCTACCTCGGCGACTTCGGCGCCTGCCGGGACGCACTGCAGCGCTCACGCGACTACGCCCGCGAGGCCGACCGGCCCGGAGTCCGCTGGGGTCCGCGCATCGAGAACGGAAGCCCGCTCCTCATCGAGGCCTCCTGCCTGATCGGCCTCCGCCAGTTCGAACAGGCCGCCGATCTCTTCGCCGGCGAACTCCGGCACCGGCCCGAGCTCCCCCCGGACACCAACTCCCGCACCCGCTTCGAGATCCGCCAGGCCAGCGCCCTGGCCGGCATCGACCGGCTCGATCGGGCCTGCCACCTCGTCGAAGCACTGCTGCCCACGATCCGGACCCTGGACTCCGCCACCATCCGGACCGACCTCGGCCGATTCGCCGACCACACCCGTGGACGCGCGGCCACGCCGGGCCAGCGGAGCCTGATCGAAACCGCGGCGGCGCTCGCCCACGGCCGAGGATAGTCCGGCACAGACGGCTCAGCGGTGGCCGACAGGCGGGGTTACGGGGCACGGGTCAGCAACCCCGAGCGGGGCATGGCCCGGCGGGCGGCAGCACGCCTGAACTGCGCGTCGACCACATGACAGGACACGTCGAATTGTTGCAACACATGCGACCCGTTACGCCCGTTCACGGCCCCTGAAATACCCGTCGAATTCGTCACCGGGTGATGTCTAGGCTGGTGACATGGCCCACGCGAAGACCTCGTACATCTGCCTGCCCTGCCGGGCCTCGTACAAGCAGCCCTACGACAGGGAACGGCAGCGGATCTGCCCGCGCTGCTCGGAGCCGCTGACCCACGTGGGCTCGGCTTTCGCCGCGCCCCGGCGACGGGACACCGCGGCCTGGCGGACTCTCTCGGTCCTGGTGAACGCAGGCGTGGGTTTCCACAAGGGCTGCTGTGGCGGCCCTGGGTACCGGCCCCGCTCGCTTCGCGAGGTGCGGGAGCGGATGACGTATGCGAGGCGTACTGGCGAGCCTGTGGCCAAGGCCCTCGTGCGGCGGGTGACCTGATGGGGAGCCACAGCCTGACGCGCCTCGTTGCGCCGCCGGCCACACCCATGGATGCCAGCGGGGACTGGACCGTCCCCGAGAGCGCGCTCGGTGTGCGGCTGCCCGAGGACTACAAGTGGCTGGTCCATACCTACGGGTGGGGGGAGTTCTGCGACTTCCTCTACCTGCGGACACCGTTCGGCGCCAGTCAGTACAACGGCGTCGAATGGCAGAGCGGACGACCGTCGGGGGCGCCCGAGAGGGACCGCGAACGGTACCCGTACCCGCTGCACCCGTCTCCGGGTGGGCTGTTGGTCTGGGGAACCACCATGGACGCCGACCGGCTGTGCTGGCTCACCGTCGGAGACCCACGGGACTGGCCTGTTGTGGTCTGGAGCCGGGACGGTCAGTACGAGACCTTCGCCATGGGCGTGACCACGTTCCTCGAAGGCTGGGCCGGCGGACACGTCACCTCCCGGCTGCTCGCGGACATGGAACCGGACCTTGCACCGTGGTTCAACGCCTTCCGGCCCCGTGTCCACCGGTGCCTGCGCTTGACCGAAGGCCACCTGGCTCATCCCGAGCGCCTGCGCGTGCTCCGGGATGCCCTGACCCCTACGACGGACCGCGGCTCGTGGCGGACGGAGAACGGCGAGAGCGGGCAGGACCATTTCGCGACCGTCGACACCGACTGGTTGCTCACCTACGACATGTCCCGCCCTCACCAGATCCGTATCAGCTTCCCGCCCGAGGACAGCGAACGGGTCCGACAGCGCCTCTTCGATGCCGTACGGCTCATGGGCTGTGAGGTTCTCCGGATGACGACGGCAGTCGGTGTCTCCCTGCAGAGTTGGGACGATGCCACGGAGGAGGAGGGTTAGGAGCAGCTCTTCGCCATCGAGGACCGCTCGGACCCAGAAGGAAGTCATCCTCTACGCCAGCTCCGAGCAGAATGAGCGCACCGGCGCCGTCATGGCGACCGGGGGGCCTGACGCGGCCGGCCGGAACATGAAGGAGACGGCCTGGGCACCCCCGCCCAGGCCCTTCCCCTTCGTTCCTACGGGTAGGGCCAGAGCACTACCACCGGTGAGAGCGGTCCGGCCTACCCGACTCCCGTCCGGGCTGCGACACTGGTGATCATGACTGACCGCCGCAGCCTCTCGCTGCCTGCCTTCTCCGACCCTTCCGCCGACGCGCCCCAGCCGACCCAGCCCGGCGGGCGCCGGCTGCTGCCGGTCGAGCAGACCGACTTCCGCCAGCCGCCCGGCGAGAGCATGGCCGTTCCTGCTCCGGCCCGACGTCCGCTCGCCGCTGGCGGTTTGACCTTCTCCGACCCGGACCGGCAGATCTGAGTGCTACCACCACGGGTAACGCGATTGTCCTGCGGCGGGTGCAAATCCCCGGCCCGCCGACCGCGTCCCGATAGCCTGCGGACAGGCGCCCGTCGGACCCGAGACGCACACTCACGGGCCATCACCGGCGGGCGCCGACCTGCGGCGGTTTCATCAATCGCCCCCCGTCCACTGCACGACCCCCGGCACCGCCACCTGCATCGTGCCCGCGAGCGCCATTTCTGTCATGCTCATGATGACATGTCCGAATCTGGTCAGGCCGATTGGCGACATCCGGAAGGCCTTCCGGCCGTGTCGGCGGGCGGCGAAGCTAGTGATCGCCGCCAGGGAAACAGCCCGAACGGCAGCCGAACGGAGCGTCAACCGCGGGACGCCCGGGCCGGCTCGGCATACCTACGGCGTCAGGTACGGGACCCTGTCCAGCACCCCGCACCCCGCACCCCGCACCCCGCACCCGGGCCCTTGGGGCATTGGCCCGTGGGGATACCCGGAAGGTTGACGTCGTCGAAGTGATCGTCGGCCGCCGGAAGCCCAACGGCTGCGGGCCGGTGAGGAACCTCCCGCACCGGCCCGCAGCCGTTCGGCTCCCCAGACCGTGGGACGCCTGCCCGCGTCCCAGCCCGAGTCGGCTCCGCCCCAAGAGGAGCGGCGGCGTGCAGGCCTGCGGGGGGTTCCGCGGGTGTGGACGGCGACCAGGATCGGGGGATCAGCGTGGCACGGTCGGCGGCGAACTTTGGTGATCGTGTCGGTCGGAATGCTCTCAACCCGTGGGGGAGACCACGGCCTTGACGCGGGCCTCCTGGGCGGCCCGGGCGGCGATCAGGTTGATGTCGGCCCGGCGTGTCCGCTGCATCGAGGTCAGGCGGCGGACCACGAGAATCGCGGCGATCGCCGCCACGAGCCGCAGGGCCGCCCCGCCGGCCTCCACCCAGACGCCGGTCCGCAGGTTTTCGAGGTCGATGGAATCCATCTGGCCGACGTGGCGGGTCATCGTGGCGGCGACCCGACCGAGGACGAGGGAGCCGACGAAGGTCGACCACCACACGGCAAGGACTGCCTCCGACGGCGGGCGGCGCCTTCCTTCGGGGTCCAGCGGCGCACTGGCCCGCCAGCAGTCCGCCATCAGCTGCCAGGGGATCCAGAGCTGGGCAATCGGGGTGAACCAGGCGCCGATGGTCCAGCCGCGTCCCATGCGGTGCCCGTTGGGTGCGAGCAGGTCGGCGTTCTTGCGGGTGCGGTGGAACCAGATGATGAAGACCACCACGGTCGCCAGCGCTACCGGCGGGAGCACCCCGTTGAGGGCGTTCGCCACCGCTTTCAGGGGCGCGAAGTCCTCGGCCCCGACGTCATCGGCCCCGTCCAGCAGCCGGCCTGTGAGCACGTTCGACCAGACGTCAACCGTGACCAGCACCGCCGCCATCGCGGCGTTCAGTCCGAGCAGGACGGACACCGCCGTGGCGAGGCCGTTCGCCGGGTTCAGCGCGGCGGCCCAGCCGGGGGCCGCCTCCGCGCAGCCGAAGCACCGGCCGCTGTCCGTTCCCGCCGGACGCGTGCCGCACGCCAGACACACCATCGAATCGTCAACTCCTGGAATCGGCGCGCGCTCGACCGAACGCACCGGTAGGCCACTGCCCCTGACCGGGACGGGTACGTCGACCCTAGGGGATGCGTGGCACCGGCTGCCAGCGAGTTTTCGCAGGTCAGGGGCGGTATCGGCAGATACCCGACACATCCCCCGCCCACGATCGCAAGTCCCCGCCCCGCCGTGGACCGTGAAGCCGGACGTCGCGCCGCAGCCTTCCGGTTCAGTGACCGGCGCTCCTGATCGGCCGGGACACCACAGCCCTCCGGGACGGTGATGCGAACGGCTCTCGAACCCCCGGTGACGGCCGTTTGTCGGTCTCGGCCCGTGGCAGCGCGGCGTCGCTTCCGCCCGCAATGCGGACACCTTCTGTAGACGAGTAGTTCCGGTCTGGGGCGGTCGTGCTCGTAGGCGCTGACCGGGTGACCCGGTGACGGGCTGGCCGGTGGTGCAGTTGTGCCAGATCGCCCAGGTCAGCGCGAGGATCCGCTGGCTGACCCGGACGGCGGTGCCTTCGATGGTGCGTCCTCGGTGCTGTTCGAGTCCGAGTTGGCCCTTGAGGGTGTCGCTGACGGACTCGATCAGCTCTTCTGGAGGGAAGGGCCGAGCAGAGTCGATGCCACAACGCGCTCCGAACGGGACCGGCGGCGCTGAGCTCAGTGAACGCAGAACTCGTTGCCCTCCGGATCCTGCATCACGACGAAGCAGGAGCCCGATTCCTCCGACTCCTCGACGCGCAGCCGGGAGGCACCAGCGCTCTCCAGTCGCGCCACCTTGGCAAGGACGCGCTCCTTACGGGTCGCGAACGGGACTCCGCGCCCACCGCTCACGCCGAGGTCGAGGTGGAGCCGGTTCTTGGTGGCCTTGGGCTCGGGCACCTGCTGGAACCAGATCCGCGGTCCTACGCCCTGCGGATCGACGACGGAGTCACTGCAGTCACCCGTGCCCAGTTCCTCCTCTGACAAGCCCTGGTCCAACCAGTACCCACGCCAACTGGCGAAGGGCGCCGGTGCCGGCTCGACTTCGTAGCCCAGCGCTGCGGCCCAGAACGCCGCGAGTCGCTCCGGCTCGGCACAGTCGATGGTCAGCTGGAGCTTCGGATTGGTGATCACCGGCCAACCGTACCGGCCCCTGCAGGGGGCCCGGGATCAGTGCCTTCCCTGCCTGTCCCTTCCCTCCGGGCGAGCTGTACCCAACCGGCACCGCGGATCCCAGGACATGGGGACGACACCATCACCAACCCGGCGAACCAATGCGGTCAGAGCACGATGAGCCGGTCGACCGGACAGTGCACCGGCGGCGGCTCCCCGCGGGTCAGGCCGCCAGCTCCGCGGGAACCGGTTCTTCGGGAACCGGCTCTTCGGGAACCGGTGTACCGGGCGGACCGTGGGGTGTCAGCGGCCGAGCAGCTCTCGGCAGTGCGCGAGCAGCGTGTCGTCGGGCTCCACGTCGAAGCGGAACGAGACCGAGGTCTGTTCGGCGCCGTCGTGGCCGTGCCGCCGGGGGTGGACCAGCTCGGCGCGTAGTAGGGCGGCGAATCCTTCCGGCACCCGTCCGCCTTCGCGTATCAGCGCCTCGGCGATCAGCGGCCGGGTGGCCCGTTCCCGGTTCCACAGCTCGATCAGCAGCCGGTCGTCCGCAGGGGTGACCGGCGTGGCCGCCCTGGCGGCGAGGAGTAGCCGGAGCAGCAGCGGATCGGGGTCGGACGCCTGGACTGCCCGGTCGAGGGCCGCGCGCACCTGCCCGCCGAGCGGCGCGGCGGCCGGGCCCATCTCGGCGAGCAGTCCGAGCGCGTCGTGCCTGTGCCACCAGGGGACCTCGTCCGCGAGGCCCTTGGCCAGCACGGGCAGCAACTCGGCCGGGTCATGGCCGCCGTGGAAGAGCGCCCGGGCGGCGAGCAGCCGGGTCCGCTCCTCGGGGTCGGCCAGCAGCTCGCGCAGCACCGGCACGGCCGTCCCGGGCTCGGGGCCCAGCCCGTCCGGCCGGTCGAGGGCGACCCGCAGATCGGGGTGCAGCGCTCCGTCGCCGTGTTCGCGGGCCTGCTCGAGCAGTGCGGTGAGCAGGGCGGCGAGCATCTCGTTCGCCTCGGGGCGGCCGGTGGCGGCCATCGCGCCCATCAGGCGGCCGAGTTCGCGCAGGCCCTCGTGGTGCACCCGGCCGGTCTCCTCGATGCTGTCCACCAGCTCCACGGTGGCCCGGGTCCGGCTGATCAGCGCCAGCATCAGCTGAGCGGAGTGCGCGCGCGAGCGTAGCCGCTCGCACAGCAGCGGCAGGTCCTCCGGCACCGCCCGCCCGGGGAGCAGCGGCGCCAGGGCTTCGGCGGCGCGCCCGTCGCCCCTGCGGGCGAGGAGTTGGATGCACTCGCCGGGCAGGTTGCGCTCCCAGCCCCACCCTGTGGTGTAGCGACCGTCGGCACAGCGCCCGGCGATCGCGTCCAGCAGTTCGGGGCCGCACGGCAGCCGTGCCTGGCGCAGCGTGCGGACGGCGAGGGCGGCGAGCCGCTCGTCGGGGTCGTCCAGCAGCGCGCCCAGCAGTTCGGCGGTGGCCGCGGCGCGTTCCGGCGAGGTCCGCCAGCCGGTGTGCAGGGTGGCGGCCCGCTCCACGGCCGCGTACGGGCCGTTCGGTTCGCCGTGCCGCAGGCCGTGCAGCACCAGCTCGTGGCGGATCTCCACCCGGTCGCCGAGTGAGGCGTGCAGCAGGTCGAGGGCGTCGGCGGTGCGCTCGTCGGCGCCCTCGGCGAAGCTTTCGGCCCGCAGGTCGCGCAGGTGGGAGAGCAGGGTGCTGGGGGTGGCGGCGGGCTGGGGCGCGGGCGCGGGCGTGGTCGGCCGGTGGTGGGCGCGGTCCAGGGCGGACAGGGCTCGCTCGGCGGTGTCGGCGGGCAGCAGTTCGGGCAGCTGCCGGGCCAGTGCGGCGAGCGCGGTGAGCTCGGTGCCCGGGTCGGCGCCGGGCTCGGCGAGCACCAGCAGGGCCCGGCCGATCCGGCCGTCCGGCGCCGCGTCGGTTCCGGTCGGCGCCGCGTCGGTTCCGGTCGGCGCCGCGTCGGTTCCGTCCGGCGGCGTGTCGGTCCCGGTCACTGCCGCGTCGGTTCCGGCCGACCGGGCGGCGAGCGTGCCCAGGGCCCCCGCGAGCGCGTGCCGTACGGCCCCGTCCCTCTCCGCGTCGACCCGTCCCAGCAGCACCTGGAGCAGCGCCGCGGGCTGCGGGTGACGGCTCGCCAACAGGTGGGTGGCGGTGGCCCGGACGTCCGGGTCCGGGTCGGTGAGCAGGGCGGTCAGCGGGGGCAGCAGCTCGGCGAGCGCCCGTTGCGCGAGGATGCCGTAGGCGTGGCCGACCTCCTCCCACCAGTCGTCCGCCGCCTTCGCCTGGGCGACCACGGCCAACGGGTCGGGCATCTCCTCGTCGCTCTGCTCGACGGCGGCCTCGGCGCTCTCGCCGATGCTCCAGATCAGTCCGAGCACTCCGCCGCGGTCCTCGACCGCGGGATCGGCCGCGATCGCGCACAGGAACGGCAGGCAGGCCAGTGTGGAGTCGTGGATGTCGCCCTGGTGGTGCACCCCGCCGTGCAGCGCGTCGAGCGCGCACGCGCGCGTCCCGGAGTCGGCCGCGGTCAGGTCGTGCAGCAGTGCGGGCACGTCAGCGGCGCTGCCGTAGGCGTGCCGGAGCGCGGCCCAGTCGATCTCGTCGAGTCCCCGGAGCGGGTCGGGCATTGCTGGTTCCCTCGATGTGGCGCGGCTGACGTCGCGCCAGTAGACCACGCCGGCGGTGGCGGCCGGCCACCGGGTGGTCCGGCCGGACCAGCCCCCCGCACACTCTGGCCTCACTCGGCCTGCCGCCCACGGTCTCCGGGCAGTCCCGGCGGGGGAGCGGTAACGGTCCGCAACTGCGCCGGCCTCACCGACGGACGGCCCCACCACGTCTGGCACCCCCGGTCGTTCGCCGAGGCGCTCGCCGCCCTCGCCGACACCGTCCACCCGGGCCCGCGCCACAGAGACGGGGCCGCCCTCACCCGCCTGGAGCGCACCGCCACGCGGCTGAACCGGGGTGGACCGGCCACCACCGCCGAACTCCTGCGCGCCGCGCCTCCCACCCACGCGGCGACCACGGCGGGGCAGATACTTCCACGAAGCTCACCCGACAAATGCGGTGCGGAAATTGTCTGGCGACCGGGGCCGGTGCCGCCGCACGATGGGGGCATGGATGACACGACCTTGGTTTCCCGCTTCCTCCGCGACGGCTTCGTGAAGTTGGAGGGCGCCGTCGCGCCGCGCGTGGCCGCGGACTGCGAGCGGCTGCTGTGGCGGGAGACGGGCTGCGCCCCGGACGACCCGTCGACGTGGACGCAGCCCGTGCACTGGGTGGGCGGCATGGCACAGGGACCGTTCGCCGCCGCACCCAACTCCCCGTCCCTGCACCGCGCGTACGACCTGCTCGTCGGTGCGGGGCGCTGGGAGCCGCGCTACTCGCTGGGCACGTTCCCGCTGCGCTTCCCGCACGAGGAGGAGCCGGACGACGCGGGCTGGCACATCGAGGGGAGCTACCTGCCGGAGGGTGAGAGCTGGTACTTCACGAACCTGCGCTCCCGGGACCGGGCGCTGCTGATGTTGTTCCTGTTCAGCGAGGTCGGGGAGGAGGACGCCCCGACCCGGATCCGGGTCGGCTCACACCTCGACGTGCCGAAGGTGCTGGAGAAGTACGGCGAGGACGGGGCGAGCGGGCTGGCCCTCGCACCCGATCTGGTGGCGGCGTCCGACCACCGGCCGACCGCTCTCGCGACCGGTTCGCCGGGTGACGTCTTCCTGTGTCATCCGTTCCTGGTGCACGCGGCGCAGCCGCACCACGGGGTGCGGCCGCGCTTCATGGCCCAGCCGCCGCTGATGCCGGCCGCGCCGTTCGAACTGGAACGGGCCGACCGCGCGTACTCACCCGTGGAGATCGCGATCCGCCGCGGCTTGGGAGAGGACACCGCGGACGGGGCCTCCTGACGGGCCGCCGGCTCCGCCCGGCTTCCGGCCGGTCGCACCGGAGCTGCTGCACTGCTGGTCCACATCTCCTGGGGCGGCGCCAAGTCCAACCGTCTCTTCATCACCGCGGAGAGCACCGGGAAGGCCAGCACCAGCATCGCCGTGGCCGGTCTCGGCGGGGGGCCGATCGTGTGAGGTCCGCACGGTCGGCACCTGTGGCTCGTTGATCGGTCATGGCTGACGAGAGGGACAACGGCCGGGACCGGGCGCCGGTGGTGTGGGCGCTGGCGGTGCACGAGTCCGTGCAGGGGCCTCCGTTCGCGGAGTTGATCGTGGAGGTCGGTGAGGACCTCCACGCCGCGTTGGTGGAGGCTGCCGTCGACAGCGGGTTCGTGCTCGCTGCGGGCGAGCCGCCGGGGACGAGCGCGGCTGTCGGGGTCGGAGGTGGCCGCGTGGAGCGGTTGGAGCTGGTCGGGGGTCGCGATGTGTGGGAGCCGGGCTCGCGGGTCGAGGCGTCGCCCGGCTGGCTGGCGGCAGCGGAGGACCGGGGCGCCGTGGTGGTGGTCATCGTGCCGCCGGGCACCTGGCCGCCGGGCCTGATCGAACTTGAGCCTGCGGAGCGTCTCGACGTGTTCACCCGGAGGCTCGAGCAGGAGGTTGCGGCGGGAAGGGTGCTGCACGGGAAGGCGTCGGTGCAGGTCACCCCGTCGGCGGCCGGGACCCGGTGACGAGGAGGGCAGGCTGCTGGCGATTGATCAGTAGAACAAACTATCGAACAATGGCGTGGTGGCAGCCCTGCCCTCGCCCCCCACGGCTCCGGGGGGCGCTCGCGGGAGGATGCCCGGCGCGCCCCGCGAGCTGATGACCGTGCCCGGGATGCACCCGGAGGTCCGGCGCTGGCGCCTGGTGAAGGCTCCGATCGCTGCCGTCTCCGATCCGGCGGCCCCCACGCGCGGCGAACGGCTGGCGGCCACGCCGGAGGAGACCAGCCCGGCCGTACGACACGCAGGCGGACCTCCACGGCCGGCGGCGTCAGCGTCGCGGGCCCGAACGCGGCGGTCATCACGGGCCGGCCCCGGAAGGCCTGGTTCAGGTGAGCCACGTTGATGGGTGTCGTGTGGTGCCACCGGCCGACTGTGCCGGCGAACCCCTTGGCGGGGGCAGCCGCGCGGACTCCGCATCCGCCCGGGCGATTGGCGTGCTGATCACATGTGACGGACGGACAGGGCTCGCTGTCGTGGCGGCCTGGACCATCCAGCAGGCACGGTCTGGTCGTCATGCTCCTCCCAACGCGAAGGCCCGACCAGCGGATACGGAGTAGTAACGGGGGCTCTGCCGCAGCGGGTGCCCCCGGGAAGCCGCACGCCCTCTCGCACAAGCGGCTGTGCAACCGGCTGGGCTGCGGTGTCAGTGCCCCGTGCCACCGTGCAGCCATGACGAACGATCTTGAGGGCCTTGACCGCGTGGACTGGGCATCGATGGGCCACGCCTACGGGCCGGCTGACGAAGTCCCGCGGTGGCTGGAGCAGATGGCCTCGCCCGACTCCGACGTCCGGAATGCGGCGTTCAGCAGCTTCTACGGTGCCGCCCACCACCAGGGCGACGTCTACTCGTGCACGGCGGCGAGCCTGCCGTTCCTGCTCACGCTCGCCGACGATCTCCGCACGCCCGACCGCGCGGCCGTCATCCGCCTCGTGCTCAGCATCGGCAGGGCCGCGCTGGACTGCGACCCCGAGGCCGTCTACTACAGTCCGTCCGGCCACGCGTCGAGGCCCTACGCGGAGGTCGTTCCCCAACTGCGTGAGCGCTTCGAGGACTTCGTCCGGCACGCTGCGGACCCGGACCCGCAAGTGCGGCAGGCCGCTCTCCCGGCCCTGGGACTGTTCCTCGACGACGCCGACCGGGCATTCACCCTGCTGCGCGAGCGCCTGGCAGCCGAAGACGCGACCGTCGAGCGGCTGCTGGTCATCGAGGCGGCCGCGGCACTGGCCCAGCGACTGCCGGCCGCGCTCGGCCCGGTGACGACCTGGCTCACCACCCTGGCGGCCGACCCCGCTCTGGACGCCGACATCCGGCTCGCCGCCCTCGTCCACCAGGCCGCCGGCGCACCGGAGTCGATCGACTCCGACCTCGTCCCGACGGCAACCGGCCTGCTCCAACTGATCACCGCCGAGCCGGAACCGGAGCCCGAGGACCAGGTCCGGACTGCGGACTGCGGACAGTGCGGCTGCGCCGACACCGACACCGACACCGATACCGACGCTGACGCCGAACCGGACCCGGGCCAGCACGTCCCTCCGCAGATCGCCGCCGCCTTCGCCGACCTCGACCGCCACGGCCGCGTCCACACCCCCACCACCGAACTGCTGACCACCCTCCACCAGGTGCTGGACGCGCGCGTGCCGGAACGCACCGCGCTGCTCACCGCCCAGCTCCGCAGCCCCGACGCAGGCACCCGCCACGACGCCATCGCCATGACCTGGGACCTGATCCGCTCCTGGCGCGGCAACCACACCCACCTCGTCCTCCTGCTCGCCGACCACCTGCGCCCCAACGACCCCTACACCGCCGCCGAAGCCGCCGAAACCCTCGGCAAACTCCCCGCCGCCCTCGCCGAACCCGCACGCGAAGCCCTCGCCGCCCTCGTCGCCGCGCACCGCACCACCCACGGCCCGCACGTCTGGGCCGCACGCCACCCGCTGCTGCGCCGGGCCCACCAGCAGGCCGTCACGACGCTGGCCGGCCTCGGCGACGAGCGGGCCCTGCCCAGCCTGCTGACCGCGCTCGACACCGGCGTCGACGACTGGCGCGCCGTGCAGGCCGCCCGCCACCTCCCGCAGGCCGCCGAGGAACTCGCACCCAGGCTGATCCGGCGCCTGGCCCACGCGGACTTCTCCTCGCCCTGGGGATCCGCCACCGCGCTGATCGCCGCCCTCAACCAGCTCGGCGACCCGGCCGCCGTCCCCGCGCTCACCACGGCCCTGGGCACCGCCGTCGAGCAGGGGCACTGGCGCACAGCCGCGGTGGCCCTACGTGCGCTGGGCTCCTTCGGAGGCGCCGCCACATCCGCGCTGGAGACGGTCCGAGTTCTCGCCGACGCCGAGGACCTGGACCTGCGCATCGCGGCGGTGAAGACCCTCTGGGAGATCGAGAGCGATCCGGCCGACGCCGTGCTGCGCCTGACCGCCCTGCTCGACGCCGTCAGCGGCCGCGACACCGCCGACGTCGCCGATGTCCTCGGCCGGATCGGGGCGCCGGCGGCCGCCGCACTGCCCCGTCTACGACGGCTGCTCAAGGCCGGCCCGGTCTGGATCCGCACGCACGCGGCCGCCGCGATCTACGCCATCGGCGGCCCGGCCGAGGCCGGGGCCGTCCTGCCCGTGCTCCTGGAGGGATGGCAGGAGGACGACCCGGCAGACGCTCATGTCCTCGACTGCCTGCGGCGACTGGGACCCGCCGCCGCCCCCGCCCTGCCCCGGGTCCGCGCCGAACTTGCCCTCGCCCGGCGCAGCGGCGGCCTCTTCCAAGGCATCGAGAACGACGAGGCGCTGCAGCGAGCCGGTCGGGCCCTCATCGAGCAGCTGACCGGGACGGACGAGGTGCGCGGCTGATCCTTGCGCCCTGGTTTCGCCTGGCCGGCCGGGCGCATCCGCAGAAGGCCAGGACACGGGGCAGGCGCTGCGTCAGGGTAGTGGTCATGACGAACGACTGGGTGGGTGCCGGCTGAGGTACCCGCTGTTGCCCCGAACACCTGGCCTCCGTCGTCGAACTCAGTGCCCGCCCGCGCAAAACGCTCGGCTCGAATAATGCGGGCTGGTGGACAGACGCGGTACCTGGGTCTGCTGCGCCCGGCCCGTCATCGGCCGGATGGTGGCTGCGGGGCGGGCGAATCCGCTGACTGGTCCGCGCCGATCCGCGGGGCCGCCGGGAATCCGGTCGGGTTGACGCGGGCCTGGTGGGCGAGGAGGTCCGCGAAGGCCACGGTGAGGGGGTCGGGGCGGGTGCGGGTATAGGCGGTGAGGGTGCGGCGGATCGGGGGGTCGGGGCGGAGCAGGACGCCGTCGAAGTGGGGCGGGATGATGTTGGCGGGCGCCAGGGCCGGCCCGAGTCCGGCGGCGGCGAGCAGGGGTGCGGCGGTCGTCTGCTCGGCCCGGATCGCCGTCCGCGGGTGGAAGCCCGCCAGGGCGCAGACGTGGTCGAGCAGCTCGCCGAGGCCGTTGCCGGGGGCGTAGTGCACCCAGGTGCGGTCTGCGAGGTCGGTGAGCGCGACCGTGCCGGTGGGGCTGTCGGCCAGTGGGTCGTCGGCCGGCAGGACGATCGCGAACTCCTCGACGCCCAGTTCGCGGATCGGTCCCTCCCAGGCGGTGGGCGCGGGTCCGACGGCCAGGTCGGCGTGGCCGGCGGCCATGGCGGCCTGGAGCCGGTCCGCGTGCGGGTACTCGCGCAGCCGGATCCGCACGCCGGGGTGGCGGCGGTGCCAGATCCGCAGGACGGGCGGCAGGATGCCCAGGCTGATCGAGTAGGTGGCGGCGACCTCCAGTTCGCCCTCCTCCAGGCCGGCGGTGCGCCGGGCCACCGTGCCCAGGCGGGTGGCTTCGGCGAGCGCGGCGCGGGCGTGCGGCAGTACCGCGCGGCCCATCGGGGTGAGCCGCACCGAGCGCGGCAGGCGTTCGAGCAGCGGGCCGCCGACTGTGTTCTCCAGGGCCCGGATCTGGTGGGACAGCGCGGGCTGGGTGACGTGCAGCTGTTCGGCGGCGCGTGTGAAGGAGCCTGTGTCGACCACGGTGACCAGGTATTCGAGCTGCCGGAGCGTCGGGATTGCCATGAGCAGATTTTATGGCTGCGGTAGAGAACAAGCCTTGGACTCATCGCTGAAGGGTGGGAGAGGGTCGTGGTGTGGCCGCCGCGGGGAACAGCGGACGGCCGATCCCCGACGACTCGAAGGAGTTCTCCCATGTCCGAAGGCACGTCCCTCCAGGGACAGCGGCTTGTTGTGGTGGGCGCCGGTTCGCGCACCGGGCGCGCGCTCGCCAAGGCGGTCTCGGCGGCCGGCGCCGCCGTCGTGCTGGCCGGTCCGGACTCGCGCAAGCTGGAGTGGACGGCCGGTGAGCTGTCCGGGCCGTCCGAGGTGCTCACGCTCGACCTCGCCGACGAGCGTTCGATCGCCGACTTCGCCACTGCGGTCGGCCGGTTCGACCACCTGGTCTCGACCGCCGCGATGCCGGCCAACGGCCCGTTGAAGGACCTCGAACTGGCCAACGTGCAGCGGGCGTTCGCGGCCAAGGTGATCGGCCCGCTGCTGCTGGCCAAGCACCTGGCCGGCCAGGTGTCCGAGAGCGGCTCGTTCACCTTCTTCTCCGGCGTGGCCGCCTGGCGCCCGGCCCCGGCGCGGACGGTGATGGCCACCACCAACGGCGCGCTGGCCTTCCTGGTCCAGGCGCTCGCGGTGGAGATCGCCCCGGTCCGGGTGAACGCAGTCTCCCCAGGCATCGTGGACACCGGCTCCTGGGACGGCCTCGGCGCGGACAAGGAGGCGTTCCTGCGCGGGGTCGCCGAGCGCAACCCGGCCCGCCGGGTGGGCAGCCCGGAAGACCTGGTCAAGGCCGTGCGCTACGCGATCGACAGCCCCTACGTGACCGGCACCGTGTTGCACGTCGACGGCGGCGGCCGCCTCGCCTGACCGGCGCCCCGCCACTGGTCCGGCTCCAGTCGTCCGGACCACGCGAACCCGGCGCACCATCAGCTACCGCTACCGACCGGTCGCACGGACCGGTCGGCAGCCCCGGCACGCCCGAAGTCCGGTGCGTGACCGGCTCAACCAAGGAGTACCTCCATGCGTTCGCGCACCCTGATCCGTACCGTCGCCGTCGCCGCCGGTGCCGCCTGCCTGGCCGGTGGCGCTGCCGTGGCCGCGTACGCCCACGACAACACCCGCCACCCGTCCTCGCACGCCTGGCCGCAGCGCCTGATCGACCGCGCGCCGGACCTGGTCCAGCCCCAGGCGATCACCGTCGACCGCTCGATCGGCGAGAAGCGGGCGGCCCAGGAGGTCCACCTGGCCCAGCAGTTGTACAGCTTCTGGAACACCGGGCAGCGGAAGTACCTCGACGCCGCCGTCAGCCCGCAGTTCAAGGACAACACCCTGCCCGCGGGCCGACCGCAGGGCCCCGCCGGCCCGCTCCTCGCCTCGAGGAACTTCCGCGCCGCCGTGCCGGACCTGACCTGCGAGCTGTCCGACCTGCTGGTCACCGGCGACAAGATCACCGCCCGGCTGGTCTTCCGCGGCCACTTCACCGGCACGTTCAACGGCGTCCAGGGCAAGGGCCAGAACGTGGACTTCAACGCCATCGACATCCAGCACGTCGGCACTGACAAGATCGTCGAGGACTGGCACATCGAGGACAACCAGACCCTGCTGACCCAGCTGGGCGTCAACGGCTGAGGCCCCCTCTGCGGTGCGCCCGCGCCCCGGCGGCCACCGCCGTCGGCACCAGGCAACCACGTCCCGATGAACCCCACCGACATGCTGACGGGTCGGCACGTGCAGCAGCATTGCGTTCGGACCATCAGCGACCCGGACCAGGCGCGGCCCGCACCCGCCCTCTTCGTCGGCCGGGCTCCGTCCCGCCGGGGTCGGTCAACCATTCGTGATCGCCTGCGTGGGACGGGGCTTTGCTTCTACGCTCGGCCTCTGGGGCACACGCAGTCGACAGACAGGTGGGGTCGTGGAGATCGGGTTGGCGGACGCGGTGGCGGCGGTACGCGATGAGCTGCTGGAGGCCGCGGCGCGCGCCGCGGGGCACGAGATCGCGTTCGTAGTGGGGCCGGTGGAGATGGAGTTCGAGGTCGAGCTGCGCGCGGATGCGAAGGCGAAGGCGGGCTTCCGGGTGTGGGCGGTGGCCGCGGAAGCGGAGGCTGGGCTGTCCCGGGGCCGGACGCACCGGGTGTCGTTCACCCTGACCCCCAGGAATCCGCACGGCGGTGATCTGCTGGTCAGCGGGACGGCAGCCCGAGCCGCGGGCCCCGGCGACGTGAGCGGGCGGATCCGGGACTGAACGGGTGTCGGCGGGAAGGGCCAGGAGGAGGGGGACGCGGTGAGGCGGGACCGTCTGGTCGCGGTAGGAGGGCCGGGTGGGCCGGGGTCGGGGTATCTCGTCGGTCCGCGGCTGGTGTTGACCTCGGCGCACGTGGTTGCCCGGCACGGCGCGCTGGTGCAGGTGTTCCGTCCTGGTGGCGACACCGTGTACGGCGCGGTGGTGGTGTGGTGCGGTACGCCCGGTGGGCGTGACGATGCGGCGCTGGTACTCGTCGACGACGACAGGTGGCGCCCGCCGACGGGGTCGGGGGTCCGCTGGGGGCGCCTGGTGACCGAGCACCCCGGGCAGGCCTGCGAGACGTGGGGGGTGCCGGATGCGGTCCAGCGGCCGGGAACGGCGGTGGAGGCCGCGCAACTGGCCGGGACGGTGAACCCCGGCAGCGGCTACGTCGGAAACCGGCATGTGATGAACCTCGTCCAGCATCCACCGGTGTGGCCGGTCGACGGGTCGTCGCCGTGGGGCGGGCTGTCGGGGGCCGCGATGTTCTGCGGTCGGCTGCTGACCGGGGTGGTCGCAGCCGATGCGGGCCACTCGGCGCACGCCGCCCTGGCGGTGGTACCGGCGTACGTGCTGCACCACGACGCGGGCTTCCGGGCCGTGATGGACGAGCACGGCGCCGGTGCCATGGCCCTGGAGGCGGTGGAGTTCCAGGAGTTGGCCGAGCCCGATCCGGTGGTGGCGAACGGCGGTCTGGGATCTGCGGCGGCGCTGCTGCAGGCGGGTCTGCAGGTCGTGGGATTCCACGGCCGCGAGGAACTGCTGAGCCGACTGGCCGGCTGGTGCCGGCGGGAGGGGTTCGGGAGCTGGCTGCTGCACGGGGCGGCGGGGCAGGGCAAGACCCGGGTGGCCCACCAGTTGGCCGCCGTACTGGCTCCGGACGGGTGGGCGGTGCTGTGGCCGCGCCCCGGCGCCACTCCTGCCGAGCTGCGTTCGGTCCACAGGGCCGCCAAGCCGGTGCTGGTGGTGCTGGACTACGCCGAGACGCGCACCGCGCAGCTCGCGGCGCTGCTGGAGGCCGCCGCCGAGCACGGTGGGGCCACTCCCTTCAAGATCCTGCTGCTGGCGCGGGTGGCCGGGGACTGGTGGACCAGTGCGCAGGCCGTCAGCCGGGCCGCCGAGGAGTTACTGGACGGCACGCCGGTGGTCGCGCTGTCGGCGTTGGTGACCGATGCGGCCGCGCGCCGGGAGTCGTACCGGCGAGCGGCGGAAGCATTCGCCGGCGCACTGCCCGACGTGCGCGGATGGCGGGGGCACGACTGGCCGGCGCTCGCCGCGGCCCTCACCCCTCCCGAGGGGGACCGTGCGGGGCTGGACAACGCGCTGACCTTGCACATGACCGCCCTCGCCGACCTGCTGGACGCCGCCGAAGCCGGCCCGGCCCGGGGCGGGGCCGGACCTGCGGCCGCAGCCGGCGTCGAGGACCGCCTGCTGCTGCACGAGCGCCGCTACTGGGAGCAGAGCGCCGCCACCCGCGGCCTCGGTGCGACCCTGAGCACGGGCACGCTCGATGCCGCCCTGACCGCCGCGCTGCTCGTCGGAGCCGCCACTCACGAGCAAGCCGACGAACTGCTGCGCAAGGTGACGGCACTGGCCGACCAGCCGCGGGATCGCCGCGATGCCGTGCTGGCCTGGATCGCCGCTCTCTATCCGGTGACCGGATCATCGGGCCCGTGGGGCGGCCTGGAACCCGACCGGCTGGCGGAGCGTCTGATCGGCCGCCGCCTGGAAGCCGATCCCCTGCTCGCCCACCGCCTCGTTCCCGGCGTCACCGAGGCACAGGCGACCCGGTTGCTGACCCTCTACAGCCGTGCGGCCGCGCACCCCGTCTTCCAGGGGCGGCTCGACACGGAGTTGACCGCGCTGTGCGTCCGGCACCGCACCGTCCTCGCGCCGACCGTGCTGGCCGCTGCCACGACTGTCGAGCACTTCGACCCCCTGGTCGACGGCTTGCATCAGATCACGGGTGATCCCGGAACCTCGTTGGACACCCTCCAGCAGCTCAACGACCTCGTCCCGCGCAGCCAGCGCCTGGCCGTCTGGGCCTGTGAGCTGGCCTGGCACGTGGTCGAGCGCCGGCGCGAGCTTCCCGACCGCACCCTCGGCCCGATGTCCGATCTCTTCCGGGCCTTGCAGATCCTCTCCTCGCGGCTGGCCGGTCTGGACCTGCGGGAGGAGGCTCTGCTCCCCGCCGAGGAGGCCGTCACGCTCGCGCGTTCCCTGGCCGACACCTCGCTGGACCCCGTACCCCTGATCGCCGGCCTGAACAACCTCGCCAACCGGCTGGGTGACCTCGGGCGGCGGGAGGACGCCCTGGCCGCCATCACGGAAGCCGTCGCCCTCTCCCGCGCCCTGGCTGACGCCCATCCTGAGGGCCACGCACCCGACCTGGTCGAGAGCCTGAACAACCTCGCCGACCGGCTGGGTGACCTCGGGCGGCGGGAGGAGGCCCTGGCCGCGTCCGAGGAAGCGGTGCGCCTTCGACGCCGTACCGAGGCCGGGGCGGAGCCCGGGACCGACTCCGATGTCCGTCAGCTCGCCCGGAGCCTGAGCGTCCACGCCGACCGGCTGTGGGACCTGGGCCGCAAGCAGGAGGCGATGGAGGTCCTCGTGGATGCCGCGCTTCTCCACCAGAGCCTGGTCGACATCGACACCGAGACCTACGCCGCGTACTCCCCCGGTCTCGTCGCGACCTTGAACGAGCTGGCCTTCAAGGGCGCGGAGATGGGCTGGCTGACCAATGCCCTGTCCGTGGCCGAACGCGTGGTGCGCATCAGTCGCAGCGCGGCGAAGGCCCGCCCCGACGCCCACCTGCCGCTTCTCGCCGAAAGCCTGGCCCGTCTGGCCTGGCCCTTGGAGGATCTGGGCCGACGGGAGGAGGCGCTGGCGGCGGCCGAGGAGGCCTTGCGCATCCAGCGCGGCCTGGCCGACCTCCACCCGGGCGCCCGCCTGCTCGAACTCTCGGCGAGCCTGAGCACCGTCGCCTCGCTGTACACGGCGCTGGACCGGCGGGAGGAGGCCCTGGCCGCGACCGAGGAGTACGTCCACATCTGCCGTCGCCTGGCCGACGCCTACCCCGAATCCCACCTGCGCGACCTCGCGACCGTGCTGGCCACCCTCAGTACGCGGCTGGCCGCCCTCGGCCGGGAGGAACAGGCCCTGGCCGCCGTCGAGGAGTCCCTCGCCCTGCGCCGCACCCTCGAATCCCGCGAACCGGGCGCCCACCTGGGCGAGCTCGCGAGCAGCCTGATCTCACTCTCCCTCAGGCTGGAGAAGAGGGGTCGGCAGCAGGAGGCCGTCGCAGCGGTCGAGGAGGCCGTCGCGATCTACCGCGTGCTGGCCGACACCCACCCCGACACCCACATCCCCAACCTCGCTAACGGCCTGTACGGACTCTCCCTGAGACTTGAGGCGGTACGCCGGTGGGACGAAGCCCTGGCCGCCGCCAAGGAGGCGTTCCGGCTGCGCCCCGAGCTGGCCATGCTCGACGCCGCCCGCCTCACCGCGAACAGCCGGGGTGGGTCGCGCCGTGGCCCCTCCGAGTGACGGCCGAGGCCGTTCAGGGGACGAGGGCACGGAGGCGTCGGAGGGCGGGTCCGGATCATTTCCCGTGCGGTCCCGCCCGGCGCAGCGCGCTGCTGGGAGGGCACGTGCGGTGACCCTTCGGGCCGCCGGTGAAGCTGCTCCGGGCGGCGCCGAACGCGCACGAGGGCGGGGACCGGTACTGGTCCCCGCCCTCGTCGGGTCTCAGCGGTGGGTCGCGGCCTTGCGGCGGCGTGCGACCACGAACAGCGCGCCGCCGACGGCGATGGCCGCCGCGCCGGTGCCCGCGATCAGGAGCGTGCCGTCGCTACCGGTGTGGGCGAGGTCGCCGCTCAGCGCGCGGGCGCTGGGGGAGGAGGTGCTCACGGCCGAGGCCGTCGTGCTCGGGGCCTGGCCCGGCGTCGAGGGCGTGGCGGTCGGCCGCGAGATCGGCGGGGCGGAGGTCGGGCGGCTGCTCGGCGTCGGGCCCTGCGAGGGCTCCGAGGTCGGGACGGGGCCAGGGATCGAGCCGCTCGCCTGGGCGCCCAGCTGGACCGAGACCGACTCGTGCGACGGGTCCGGTTCGAAGGACAGCTTGGCGATCGTGGCGCCGGTGCCGTACAGGCTCTCCTGGTTCTGGAGCGTCACCTGGACGGTCGGCGGCGTGGTGCCGACATCGACCGACAGCCCGAACGGGAACACCTTCTCCAGCCCGCTCGCCACCCAGATCGGTGACTCGCACAGGTACTTGTCCGGGTGGGCGACCTGCTTGCCGTTCTCCCAGGTCTTGGGTCGGCAGCCGTCCGGGACCTTGGTCACGGTGACGCCGGCGGGGATCGCGGCCTGGACGGTCACGACCGCGTCGCCGCTGCGGTAGAAGATCGAGGCCGGGCCGCTGTTGCGGAAGCCGACCGACAGCGTGCCCTGCTTGTCGCCGTTGGGCTTCCAGGAGCCCAGCGCAGAGAAATCGGCGGTGTTCGTGGCCAGCACGTTCTGCTCGACGCGGTTGTCGTAGCTCGTGCGGGGAGCGCTCAGCAGGCCGGGGTCGGTGGCCGGCTTCACGGTCAGGGCCGGGCCGGTGCCGCGCTGGAAGGTCAGCCGCTTGCGCCAGTCCGGGATCTCGGAGAACTGGGCGTCCTCGGCCGGGAACACCGTGATGTCCGCGAAGGTGTACCAGGCGCTGTCGGTGATGCCGAGCTGCAGCGGGTCCAGGGCGACCACCTGACCGGGCGCGACCGTGGTGTCCACGGTGCAGATCGCGACGGAGTCACCGGGCCAGGTCTTGTCGCCCCAGCTGCCGTCCGGCTCGGACGCGAACTCGCAGTTCGACGGGCGCTGCTTGAAGTCGATGCCGGAGATGGCGTCGAGGGCCACCACGACCTTGCCGGCCGGCAGGTCACCGACGTTGGCGAACTCCACCGACGGCGTCAGCACGGTGCCGGGCTTGACGTCGTTCTGGTCGGCGAGCGGCTTGGCCTTGAAGTCGGGTCCGCCGACGTCGACCCGGATGTCCCGGCTCGCGCTCTGCGCGTTGGACGCCGTCAGCTTCAGGTGCAGCACTCCGTGGCTGCCCGGGGTCGCCCCCTGTACGGCACTGAGCCACGGGTTGTGCACGAGGTTGATCCGGTCGAAGTTCAGCTCGTGCTCGTCGCACGTGATGGTCTTGCCCGCGGTCGCGCAACCGGGAACGGTCAGGTCCGCAACGCCGGCCAGGTCGGTGGTGTCGAACACGACCTTCGCGTCGTGCGCGGTGCCCGAGCCGATCCGGCCGATCTCTATGTGCAGGTTCTGGCTGCCCCGATCTGGCTGCGCAGGCTTGGTCGGGATCTGGACGGTGGAGTTCGAGACTCCGGCGAAGGTGAGCTTCAGGTCGTCCGCGTGCGCCGGGACGGCGGTCGCCCCGAGGACGACGGCGGCGATGGTGAAGGGCGCGTAGAGCGCGCGTCTGCGCGAGTTGCGCATGTGGAAGGTCCCCCTGGGGTCGTGACGGGCATGCCGGGACGGATCTGCCAGGACGGGCATGCCGACGGGAACATCTACTCGACCGGTGGAGCGGTCCGCAATTCCCGTCGGCGTGACGCCTTCTCAGATGTGGTTGATCGGATAAGGAATGTCCGAAAAGCACATTCTTTCCCGGTGAAGATTTTTGCCGCCCTTGGAAATCCCGTCATCCGGCCGTTACCCGGTCGCTGAGCCCCGTCCCCGTCACTCCGGCCGGCTCCCGCTCCCCGTCGTCCGGAGCGAGCCGGGGTGACCGTACGGCGCAGGCCGAGGCGGACCAGCCGTGACGTGACGGCCTTTCTGGCCGGCGGGGTTCGGGGACGCCGTGCGGGCATCCCCGAACGTGGTCGGCCTGTCGGCTGGGGCCGGCTCCGCTGCGATCGGAGCACGGCCGTAGCCCCGGAGGTGTTGCAGGGCTGCTACCGGGAGGGCGTGTACCACATCCGTCGGCGCCCGGGGACGGCGCGCGCGGTTGCGATGGCCACGGGCTGGACACGAGCGCGGCCCGGATGTCGTCGTCGGCCTTGACGTTGGATCGATGCTGCCTGTCGGCGCAACCGCGTAGGCTCGCCGCGAGCTGGAGAGGGGACTGCAGTGGAAGATCCGAGGGGTATCGCGGCGCTGGTGGAGGTCATGCCGGCGGATCTCGGCGCCGATGAGGAGATCGACTGGCCAGAGGCCGAGGCGCGCTGGGGCACGCGTTTTCCGCAGGACTACATGGCCTTCATGTCTGTGTACGGTGCGGGCACGTTCAACGAGGTCGTTGTCCTGATGCCCCTGCCCAAGGAGTACATCCGGTGGGACCCTGGGACGTTGGAGGAGGAGACCGAGAACGCCCGCTACACCTGGGAGATGGTGGGCGGTCAGGAAGGTCTCGACATCGACCCGGAGCACATCCTCGCGTGGGGGGTCACTTCGGGTGCGGACATCTTGTGCTGGTTGACCACCGACCCCGACCCCGACCGTTGGCCCGTGCTTGTCTGCGGTCGCCACACACGTGATGACTTCACCCTCTTCCCGTGCGGCATGGTCGAGTTTCTCCGGCGGTTGCTACTCGACGAGTTCGAGCCCTATCCGATCAGCATCGACTTGCGTGGCTCTCGGCCCGGTTTCGTGCACTGGCTGGAGCAGCAGCGCCGGTGGAAGGCGGACGCCGCTGCGGGCGAGTTCGGCCCATGACTTCAGGTGCCAGCCGCGTCCCCCGATGGGCCGTACTCCGGCCGGGTGGCTGGTGATCGGGGCGGTCCTGCCCGATGTGTGGTGAGCGGCTGAGGTCCACTGCAAGGGCGGGGGGCACTGGTGACCTCCGTCGCCCCCTCGCCGCCGTCGACGCCGACCAGGGCTGGACTGGCACCGAACCCACCGCAGACACCCCGGACAACCCGTCGGCTCCGGCCGGCTACGAGGGGGCGTCGAACCCCTGGCCCGTCCCCACCCCGGTGCGGTCCCGGCAGTACGGGGCGGGCCGGTGGGATGCGAGGGCGGTCGGGGCAGGCGGCTCCGTTGGGAAGAGGAGGTGTGGTGGTGGGGCGGGGTTCACGGGCTGCGGCTGCCGAGTGCGGGCGTGGTGCCGAACGGAGCAGCGGGGAAGCGGGATCAGTGATCTGAACCGGCGGATTGTCGCCGGCAGGGGCGATCTGGCGGTGTGCGGTGGATATGACTTCCGGGCCTTCCATTCCCGAGTGCCGTCCAGGAGTGTCGATGTCCGTGTCCCGTCCCCCTGCCCGGATGGTGGCGTTGGCCACTGCCGCCGTGCTCAGTGCCGGAATGACCATCTCGGCGGGGGCGCCTGCGATGGCCGCCCCGGTCGGCTGCACGTCTGCCACCAACACCGTCTTCCCCACGCCGCTGCCCGACGGCAGCACCCCCACCGGCACGGTGTGGACGTGCACGCAGGGTCTGAACGCGGCGCTGGCGGTCGGTGACGGCGCCACCCCCACCCAGGTCAACATCACCAACAGCACACAGGGCGGTGCCGGCATCGGTGTGAACGGCTCGGTGAGCTATACCGGCACCGGCATGGTGAGCATCAACGTCACGGGCGGGACCGGAGCGGCCGACGTTCCCGGCGGTGCCGGCAACCTCGGCGGCATCACTGTCAACGGCCCCACGGACGGCACGACCCAGAAGCCCACCTCCACCGGCGAGGCCGCCCACGTCGCCGTCACCGCGGGCGCGGGATCCGGGTCCCGGAGCACCGGCGGGAACGGCTGTGCCGCCACCGGCATCACCATGAACACCGGCGCCGGCAGCACCCTGGCCGTCACCGGCGGGAACGGCGGGACCGGTGCCGCGGGCAGCGACGGCGCGGCGGGCAGCAACGCCTACGGGACCGCCAACGGCGGGAACGGAGGAGACGGCGGAGCCGGCCAAGCAGGCGGCAACGGCGGGCACGGCTCCTACAACTGCGTGATCAACGCCCCCACCTCCGCCGTCACCCTCACCGGCGGCAGCGGCGGTGCGGGAGGCAACGGCGGTGCCGGCGGCAACGGCGGGTTCTCCAGCTCCAACCGGGGCGGCGACGGCGGCAGCGGCGGTGCGGGCGGCGCCAGCGGAAACGGCGGAGCCGGCGGGAACACCGGCACCGTCACCGGCGCCACCATCACGGCCACCGCCGGCAACGCCAGCGACGCCGGGAACGGGGGGAGCGGCGGCAGCGGCGGGGACGGCTCCGCCAACACCATGAACGGGACCGGCGGTGCCGGCGGGAACGGCGGCTCCAGCGGGACCGGGGGGACCGGGAGTCAGGACGTCGGCCTGACCGCGAAGGCCGGCGCCATCACCGCCACCGGCGGGGCGGGCGGGAGCGGTGGGAGCGGCGGTTTCAGCTACGCGTTCGGCAAGAACGGGAGCGCCGGAAGCGGCGGGGCCGGCGGCGTCGGCATCCAGAAGGGTGCGATCGACGCGGCCGGCCCGGTCGCCGCCACCGGCGGGAACGGCGGCGCCGGTGTGGCCGGAGGCGCCGGCAGCGGCGACACCATCACCGCCACTGCCACCACCTTCGCCGCCGCCGGCGGGAACGGCGGGGACGGTGCGGCGGGCGGAGCCGGCAACACCGGCACCCTCACCGCCGCCACCACCACGGTCACCGCCCAGGGCGGGGCCGGCAGCACCGGCGGGACCGGCAACACCGGCACCATCAACGCCGCCACCGCCACGGCCACCGGCGGAACCGCCACCGACACCACCGGCGGTACGGGCGGCACCGGTAACACGGGCACGCTGACCGCCACGACCGCGAGGGCCACCGGCGGCAACGGCGGCACGGGCAGCACCAGCGGCACGACCACCGGCGGCAACGGCGGCATCGGCAACACCGGCACCATCAACGCCCCCACCGCAACCGCCACCGGCGGCAACGGCGGCGCGGGTGGCGACAGCGCCTTCGGCGGCGGCACGGGCGGCACCGGCGGCGACGGCAACAGCAGCACCGGCACGATCACCGGTGCCCGGGCCACCGCCACCGGCGGAACCGGCGGCGCCGGCGGCCGCGGCGGCAGCCTCTTCGGCGGCGGGCCTGCCGGCCATGGCGGCAACGGCAACGACGGCAGCATCAACGGCTCGGCCAGAGTCGGCGTCCGGGGCGGAGACGGCGGCGACAGCGACACGCTCGACCAGAACTACTGGGGGCACGGTGGCAACGGCAACCAAGGAGGCATGATCTACGGCCCGCTTACCGGCCACTGGGAGGAAGTGAGCACCGGCGGCAACGGCGGGTCCCTCCTCGCAGCACTCGCCGACGCCTCCCGCAGCGCCACCACGGCCCAGAAGGCCAACCGTGATCTGCTCGTCGGCCCCGCCGGCGTCGGCAACTCCGGCGGCACCATTGCCTTCTCCGGCGACCGGAACAGCGTCACCGTCGACCAGAACGGCACCGCGCTCGGCGACCACTCCAGCATCAACGGCGGCACCGGCAGTGACAACACGATCAACGTCGGCACCAATGACGGGTACATCGAAGCCGGTAGCGGCGGCGGTGACCACTGCTCGATCGTGATCAACAACGACCCCGCCGACACCCACGACTGCTCCTGACCCGCGTGGGTGCCGGGCTTTTGCCCGCTCACCGGCCCGGGCCTGCTTGGGGCGTGCGAACCCGAGCGCTGCGGCGGGCCGCAGGGGGATCGACTGCCTACTGACGCAACTTCGGGATCCCTGAACTGCTCCCGCACTGCCCGAGCGATCGGTGCTCTGGATGAAGGCGAGAGTCGATGCACCTCGGTGCAGTGGCTGCTGGATGATCTCCTGCGTGACGAAGGAAGCGGATGCGGGTGCGGTCGTTGATGAAGCTCATATGTGGGACGCCCGGCTGGGCTGGGCGTTCGGGCTGATAGCCGACGATCCCGCCGAACGGGCTGCGGCGCTGGTCCGTCTTGCCGGGGTCCAGGGGAACGTGCGGGATGCTCTCGGTCGGTTCAATGAGGTGTGGCGCTTGACGCTGCCGCTCGGAGGACAGGAGCAGTGGCAGGATCCGGCTCTCCTGGAGGCACATGAGAGGTACGTCGAAGCCGGGAGGCATTCGCTGCCCGACGCGTTGTGGAACCGCCCGTCCGGGGACATCAGGACATGGCAGGGTCTGCCCTACGCGCTCCTCTTCCTGGAGTGGGAGGCGAGGTATCCGCAGGAGTGGACCCGGCATGCCAAGAAGTGGGGCACGAAACAGAGCCTCCTACGGGACGTGGCGGTCGCTGACCACGGCGAGACGGTCAGGACGAAGCTCACCGACCTCGTCGAGATCGTCGTCCAGAGGGCCTACCGCTGCAAGGACCGCGAGTACCTGCGCGTTGCCCGAGCCGTCGACAGTGAGGATCTGCGCGGCAGGCTGGAAACCGCCGCCCGGTCTGACAACCCATGGGCGCGGCGGCATGCCGGCTATGTTCTCTGGCTCCTCGATCGCCCCGAGGTGCCTCACACCATCCACGTCTGGCAGAACTGGGTTGCGGCCGAAGCCAGAGGGTGACGCCTCCGACCGCCCCCTCCGGCGACATCCTGGGCGAGGTCCAGGGAAGCAGCGGCTCAGTGGCCGGCGGACCCCGATGGCTTTGTCGACGGACGTTCCGCTCGACGTTCCAATTCTCTATGCGATGTGCTCGCGAATGATTTCTCCGATCTGCCGAGGAAGTCCAGGCGAGAACAATGAGTGCCCCATTCCCGGAATCGGCTGGAATCGGGAGTGAGGGACTTCCTCGGCGAGGGCGCGGCCGTGCGGGAGCGGGCGCAGGGGGTCCTCGGTTCCGTGAATGACCAGTGTCGGGGCCTTGATCGAGGACAGCGGGGCCAGGCGGTCCTCGGTCATGTGACGTCCGGCCAGGTCATGGTTGAGGGCCGCAGTGTGGTCACTGGTCCGGTCGAAGGAGGCGTGCACGAAGTGGCGAGCGGCTGGCTCGTCGAACGGAAGGACGTCGCCGTTGAGCACACGCCACGTCTCCAGGTTCGCCGTGACGTACTCGTCGCGAGTCCGCTGCGGGAGGGCGGCGCGGTGTGCGAGGTGAGTCAGGAAGCGTGCCGTGGGTGGCGGCAGGTCGCTGGGGTCGGCTGCCTGGCCGGCCAGGGCGCGCGCCCAAGCCGGGCCCGCACTGTGGCCCATCGGGCCGGTCATCACCGCGGTCAGCGTCAGTACGCGTTCAGGGCGGTGCACGGCCAGCCACTGGCCGATCGCGCCGCCCAGGGACGCTCCCACGATGTGCGCGGCGGCTACCCCGTGGCCGTCGAGCACCGCCGTCGCGTCGGCCGCCAGGTCCGCCAGGGCGTAGGGGTGGGTGGTGAAGTCCACGCAACTGGACCGCCCGGTGTCCCGGTGGTCGTAGCGGATGACCTGTCGACCACCGGCGACCAGCGCATCCACCAGCTCGTCCGGCCATCCGATGCCCGGTGCGGCGGTACCCATCACCATCAGGACTGCTGGGTCGTTCGAGGCTCCGAACCGTTCGGTCCACAGCCGCAATTCACCGGAATCGACGATCAATTCAGCGCGCGCAGTCATGGCTGCCAATGTAGCGAACAAGTGGGCAATTCTCCATTGTCTCCGTCGATATGACTTTCCATCACCATTCTGGTAAAATACTGAATAGTTCACGGAGGTGTCGGCTGGACCGCGCGGGCTTCTACCGCTCGCTGTCGTCTCGGCCCTGTTCTCCGAAGCCGTGTCGCTTGTGCCGCAGGATGAGGACATGGCAGAGACCGCAAGGCGCAACGGGTCGACCACCCGGTACCGCATGAGTACGCGTACTCAACCTCGGCCCCTTTGGAGCCGGGGCGGGCGCGGTCGACGGGCGAGGGGCCGACATGATCCCCCTTGAGAGGACGTCCTGCTGGCATGGAGGATGGTTCATGGCCTCGTCGGCCCGCTCGGCACCTCTCTGACCTGCTGGAATGGCTATCAAGCCCCCGGTGGGTTTCCTCGATGGCCCATCAAGGAAACCCACCGGGGGCTTGATGGCTCTGGTGAGTTTGCCGGAGCGCTTCCGTTTCCCCCTCCGCTGCTACCGCCCACCACGCCTACCGGCGGACGCTCTCAGTGATGTTCACGAGAACGGGGGAGTCGGCTGCCGCGGGCCTGCCCCCGGCGTATCTGTCACTGCCCGGTCCGGTTGGTGACGGGCTGTTGAGGGACGGTCGGCAGTTCAAAGAGTGCTTGGACGGTTTCGGTGGCCAGATCTCGCAGCCAGGTGTGGGCGCGGTCGCCGTCGTAGCGCTGGTGCCACAGCAGGTACAGCGGGACCTCGGGCAGCGGGAGTGGCGGCGGCAGTGTGGCGAGGCCGAGTTGGTCCCGGGCTGCGCGGGTGACCGCGTCGGGGAGGGTGACGACCAGGTCGGTGTCGCGGGCGAGTTGCAGCGCGAAGGCGGCGGTGGGCCCGGCGGCGACGACGCGTCGTTCCAGGCCGCGGGTGGTCAGGGCGTCGTCGATCGGGTCGCGCAGGCTTCCGCGTCGCGAGACGGTGAGGTGTTCGGCGGCCGCGTAGCGCTCGATGCTCAGCGGGCCTTGAGCGAGGGGGTGGCCTGGTCGGACAGCGACGACCAGCCGATCGCTGCCGACGAGGCGGTGGCGGATGTCCGGGAGCGTCGGAGCGCTGGAACTCGATTCGAGGTCAACCTCACCTCGGCGCAGCTCGGCGTCGTCCGTCCCGGGCTCGGCCCACAGGCGCAGCCGGACGCCGGGGGCCTGGTGGTGGACGGCGGTGATCAGGGCGGTGCCGCAGGCGGCGGTCAGGGCGTCGTGCCAGCGCATGGTGAACACCCGGTCCAGAGCTGCCAGGTCGAGTTCTTGCTGCGAGGACAGAAGGTGGTGGGCCTGCTGTACGAGGGCGTGGACCTGGCCGCGCATGGCCAGCGCGCGGGTGGTGGGAACCATGCTGCGGCCGGTGCGGACCAGGATCTGGTCACCGGTGGCCTTGCGGATACGGCCCAGGGAGCGGCTCATCGCCGGCGCGGTGACGTGGAGGCGTGCTGCGGCGCCGGCGACGCTGCCCTCTTCCAGCAGCGCGTCCAGGGCCGTGAGCAGGTTCAGATCCAATTGCACGGCAGTAACTCTACAACTGAATAGCATGCACTTGTTGTTAATGAGCGGGGCACATACCTTCGAAGTGCAGGCGGGAGTCGAGCAAGCCGCCCGCACCCATCGAATCCAGGGAGCCCGCCATGAGCACAGCCATGCCTTTCGCCGCCGACACGCCGCTCCTGGCCGAGGTGACCGCCGCGGTGAAGACCGCGGGCCGCACCCTGCTCGGCCGCCACACCCCGCACGCCCGGGGCGTGAGTCTGGACGAGGTCGTCGCCGAGATCCACGCCAACGACGACGCGGTGCTGAACGTGCTGCGGGAGCCGCTGCTGCGGGCCCGGCGGGGATCGCAGTGGGCCGAGGACGAACTGGCCGGCGGTGCGCTTGCGCCGGGGGAGTGGTGGGTCGTCGACCCCGCCGAGGGCAACATCAACCACGTTCACGGCCTGGACGACTGGGCCGTGACCGCCACCCTGGTCCGCGACAACCGGCCGGTGCTCACCGTCGTCCACCTGCCATTGACCGGCGACACCTACACCGCTGTGGCCAGCGGCGGTGCCCGCCTCAACGACCGGCCCCTGAAGGTGTCCGCCAAGACCGACCTGCGCGCCGCGCTCGTCGGCACCGGCCAGGCCAGGCCCGGCGAGGACGAGCGTACCTTCCGGCGGATCGGTGACTCGGTCACCGCCATGCTCATCAACGGCCTGGTCGTGCGCGTGTCCGTTCCCGCCACGATGCAGCTCATCCACGTCGCGGCCGGACGCACGGACGCCTTCTGGCAGTTCTCCGACGTTCGCTCCGGTCTGGTCGCCGGTGCGCTGCTGGTCTCCGAGGCCGGAGGCACCGTCACCGACCTGGCGGGCGAGCCCTGGAACACGGGCAGCCGCGACTTCCTGGCCGCCGCCCCCGGCATCCACACCGCCGCTCTCAAGGTCCTGGCGCCGATCGCCTGACCGGACACCCCCGCTCCACCCACCACACACCGCAAGGAGCATCACCTCATGACCAGCATCGGCATCCTGGGCGCCGGCCGCGTCGGCGCCAACCTCGCCGCCAAGCTCTCCGCAGCCGGACACCGTGTCACCCTCGGTGTCCGGAACCCGGAGGAGACCGCAGCCCTTGCCGACGGCATCGCCCCGCAGACCGCCTTCGCCGACCAGCGCACCACCGCCCGCACCGCGGACATCGTGATCAACGCGACGCCCGGCGACACCTCCCTGGGCCGACTGACCGGCCTGCGCACCGAACTCGCCGGAAAACTCCTCGTCGACGTCTCCAACGCCACCCGCGACGCCGATGACGGCCTGCCCGGCGACCTCTGCTACCCCGGCAGCAGCCTCGCCGAGCAACTCCAGGCCGCCCTCCCCGACACCCGCGTGGTCAAGACCCTCAACACCATGCTGTTCATGGTCATGACCGCTCCGGAAACCCTGGCCACCCCACCGACCGCCTATCTCTCGGGTGAGGACCAGAACGCGAAGAAGACCGTCACCGGCCTGCTCCGCGACCTGGGCTGGCAGCCCGCATGGATCGAGGACCTCGGCGGCATCACCACAGCCCGCTCCGCCGAGGCCATGATCCTCGTGGTTCCCCACATCCTGCGCTGGCACGGCTTCAAGCCCTTCGCCGTCTCCCTCGCCCGCTGACCCCAGGCCGAATCCAGCAGCGGGTTCCTGCGAGGCAGCGGGGCGCTGGCACGGACGACGTCCGCCGAGGTGCAGGTGACGCCCGAACTCATCGACATTGATCACGCCCACTGGACGCGAGGCGACTCCCGAGGTCGTCGACACACGACCCCGAATCCCGTGTACGGAGCCAAGCCGCCGATGATCGTGCCCGAGGCCGCCCCGCATCTGCCGGCCTCGGCACCGGCCACCACCGTTGCGGCGTCTGACCGGCAGGCGGCCGGGCGCGACCGGCGCGCGGAGGCGGAGACGACCCGCCTGGCCGGCCTGGCCCTGGGCCGGCTGCACCGGCGGCCTCGTCACCCGGGCGGAAGCCCGGCTCGCCCTGGTCGTGGAGATCGTCAAGCGGACCGACGAGCTGCCCGGGTTCCCCGTCATCCCACGCCGCTGGGTGGCGGAGCGGACGTTCGGCCGGCTCATGCGCTCACGCCGCCTCACCCGCGACCACGAGATCCGCACCGACGGCTCCCAGGCAGTGATCCTGTGGCTCATGACCATGGTCATGAGCCGGCGTCTCGCCTGTCACCATCGCCAGGCCCGCCGTGTCACCCCACGCCGGGCCCGGGACGAAGAGTGCAGCGGGGCTCGGCGTACGGCCGTGCCGCCGCGAGCGGAGCCTGACGTACGGCCAGGGCGCTCGCCGACGGCAGTCATAACTGTTATTGTTACAACGCGATGGGAGGTGGTGGACGGCATGGGTGCCAACAGCAGGCTGACCGTCGCCGCGCACGCCCTGACCTGGATCGGGCTGTATCAGCGCCGCGGCCACGAGGTCGCGACCTCCGAACAGATCGCGACGAGCGTCAACACCAACCCCGTGGTGATCCGGCGCCTGCTGGCCCAACTGCGCAAGGCCGGCCTGGCCGACTCGCGAAGAGGCGCCGGCGCCGGCTGGACGCTCTCGCGGGACCTGTCGGCGATCACCCTGCTCGACGTCTACGAGGCGGTGGAGCCGGGTCCGATCTTCGCCCTGCATCCCGCCACGCCCGACCCCGGGTGCGTCGTGGGCCACGGCATCGCACCAGTGCTGGGCGTCGTCTACGACGGGGTCGAGACCGCTCTCCGCGCGGAGCTGGCGAGAACCACGCTGGAGGACGTACTGCGCGACGTACTGAAAGCCACCTAGTTTCGCCGCGGGCCCTGCCGGACCGCGGCAGCAGGGCGCTTTTCGCGCCCCTGAATGTAACCAGAACAGTTACATCAAGCATCGGAGAATGCCATGGGACAGCTGGACGACAAGACCGCCCTCGTGACCGGGGCCTCCACCGGCATCGGCCTGGCCATCGCCCGCCGGTTCGCCGCCGAGGGGGCCACCGTCTACCTCACCGGCCGCCGAGAGGCCGAACTGGCCGACGCCGTCGGACAGATCGGCGGCCGCGCCATCGGCATCCGCAGCGACGTATCGCAACTCGACGACCTCGACCGGCTCTTCGCCGAGATCACCGAGCGCAGCGGGCGTCTCGACATCGTCGTGGCCAACGCCGGTGTCGGCGCCTTCGGCCCGCTCGGGGCGATCACCGAGGAGGAGTACGAGCTCACCACCTCCATCAACTTCAAGGGCACGGTCTTCACCGTCCAGAAGGCGCTTCCGCTGCTGTCGGCCGGCGCCTCGGTGATCCTGCTCTCCTCCAGCGCGGCCCTGCGCGGTGTCCCGGGCCTGGGCATCTACGCCGCCACCAAGGCCGCGATCCGCAGCCTCGCCCGCACCTGGGCCGCCGAACTCGCCGGCCGCGGCATCCGGGTCAACGCCCTCACCCCCGGCCCCGTCACAACCCCCGGCGCCGACGAACTGCGGGCCGCCCTCCCACAGGACGGCCAGGCCGCCGAGCCCGCCGCACCGACCCCACTCGGCCGCCCCGGCCACCCCGACGAAGTCGCCGCCACCGCCCTCTACCTGGCCGGAGGCCAGAGCTCCTTCACCACCGGCGCGGAACTGTTCGTCGACGGCGGCGCCACCCAGCTCTAGCCACACGGATCGCCCTCGGCGCAATTCCACGCCGAGGGCGATTCGCTGATGCCTGCTCGGCGCCCCACTGAGGGTCATGAGCCGGCGTTTCGCCCGTCACCACCGCCGGGCCCGCAGTGTCACCCCACAATCCCGGGCCGCCGCACCGGCCCGTCCCCTACGGTCGCAGGATGAGCGAGCAGCCCACCGTCATCCGTCCTCCCGAGACCCTTCTCGACGAGCCCGGGAAGCGGCTGTCCCACGGAGGCGTTCTCGACACGCCGTCAGGGCTGTTCACCGTCCTCGTCTTCGAACACCCCGGCGCGCCGGCCCACGCCGAGGCGACACCCTCGTGGACCGTCTACCTGACCGAGCCGGGCACCCGGCACGCCGTACTCGCGCTGCCCACGCGACCAGCTCTGGCGTAGGCCACGGACGTGAGCCGCGCACGTGCCCGGCGGTGCGTCGACGGGCCGCACTCGTGTCTCCGGGTCGGGACAGCGACCGGAGCGACCGGAGCGACCGGAGCGACCGAAGTTCAGGACCTGCCCGATGAAGGGCCTCCTGGCCCGGCGGTCTGCCTCCGTGGCTCCCTCGGCGTAACCGGTGGGCTCGTGGTCTGCACGGACGGGAATCACCGTGCGGATGCCGCGCCTGCGCAGGTGGTCGCGGACGGCGCGGGACGAGCAGGCCTTGTCGGCCAGGACGGCGTCCGGCCTGGTGCGGGGACGGCCCCCCACGTCCCGGCGGCGTCCCCGGGATGCAGGCGGGCGTCCCGGGACGGGCGGGGACGCACCGGCTGGTGACACGGGCGGGCCCCGGGCGCGACACTCTGCGTCGCGGATCCCGCACGACGTTTCCCCGAAGGAGCCCCTCCATGCGCCTGACGACCCGCCGTATCGCGAGCACTGGTGCCGCCATGGCCATAGCCGTGACCGGCCTGCTGCTGGGCGCCGGCGCCTCACCCGCGTTCGCCGCGACGAGCTGCTACGCCAACAGCTGCAGCGGACTCAACCCCGCCACCACGACCTGCGCCAACGACGCCCGGACGATCCAGACCTCGTCGTTCGGCGTCGAACTGCGCTACAGCCCCTCCTGCCGGGCCACCTGGGCCCGCCGTACGTCCGGCATGAACGGGGTGGGCGACACCATCTCGATCTGGAACTCCTCCTCCGACTTCAATGCCCTGCACGTTCCGGCCGACGCCTCCGGGTCGTACTACACGCTCATGGTGAACGACGCTGACATCAAGTCCCGGGCCTGCGACGTCGTGGACAGCTACGGCGGCGTCTCCTGCACGGACTGGTTCTGACCCCGCCCCGCCCGCGCCGACGCCCCGGGAGACCGGCGGCGGCTTCCAGGGGGTACTGCAACACGTGGTTGGTTTTCGGTCTGCAGAACACGTACACCGGCTCCATGATCGGCTACGACCGCTACGCGGACGGAGAGCTGATCCGCCCGTACTGACGCGAAGTCCCAGGGTGTCTCGGACGGGTGCCACCCTGAGTGAGGAGGCGGTGAGGCGTTCACCCACCGCCTCCTCACTGGAGTGCGGCCCCTGTTACCCGGCCAACCCGGCCAACCCGGCCGGTGCGCGCGGTGCCCGGAGCAGGGCGGAGAGCGGTGCGTCCTTCTTCGCGTCCAGCGGGGCCGGCGTCCGGGCTGTGGCCGACGGCTTCGGTGCGATCACGCAGTTGGACTTGCCGGATTCCGCTTCGCCGTTGATGGCGGTGACGCAGAATTCGTAGTTCCAGACGCCGGGGACGAGGTAGGCGATGCCCCGGCTGGTCTCGTTGGTGATGTACTCGTCGGCCTTGAACCCGCTGCCGTCGTGCTTGGACCCGCTGCTGTCGTCGACGTTACGGATCCAGACGCGGTAACCGGCGGCCCACACGGACCCGTTCCATGACAGTTGGACGGTAGTGGCGTCGGTGGAGGTGACCTCCAAGCCGCTGGGGGCTGGTGGTGTCCCGGCGCCGACGGTGACGGACCGGGCGACGCCCGGCATTCCGCCACCGGCGGCATTCCACGTGGCCACCGCGACGAGGTAGTGGTGGCCCGGTTTCAACCCGTCGATGTGCACCGAATGTCCCCTGACCGCGGTGCTGTTGGTGAACGCTCCGGGGGTGTCCCTGTCCCAGGTGGTGATCTCGTACCGGTCGATCGTGTCGGTGTACGGGCCGGTCGCCGCGTCCCAGGACACGTCGACGCCGGTGGCGGTGGCCCGGGTGACGATTCCCTTGGGGGCCGCGGCGGTTTTCGGGTGCGCGACACCACCGACCGTGTGGGACCACTCGGACTTCCCGTCCTCACCGTTGTCGGTACGGACCTGGTATTCCCACTCCCAGCCGTCGAGGGTCCAGGTGGTGTCGAAGCGGGCCGCTTTGACCGGTGTCTCGTTCCAGGTGCCGGAGCCCTTGATCCGGTGCCGGACGGTGTATCCGTGGGCGCCGAAGACCGGCTCCCAGTCCAGGGTGATGCCGCTCGGGCCGGAGTCGATCCAGATCGTGTCCGGCGCGAGCGTCGGCCGGTCCGGGATGTGGGTGGGGATGTCGATCAGCTGGCTGCCGAGACCGTAGCTGGTGTGCAAGGTGTGCACGAAGGCCTGGGCGATCTGGTACTCGCCCAGGGCGTTGGGGTGCAGCCCGTCGTAGCCGGCAGGGCAGTCATGCGTGTCGCAGCTGTAGTTGCCGGCCCAGTCGACCAGGGCCACGCGGGACTTGTCGTTGCTCCACGACGGGATCGCGGCCGCGAGCATGCTGTTGTACGTGGTGGTGTTGACGGGCAGGTCGTCCCTGCCGCCGATGGACGTCCGCTGGGGAACGTTGGCCAGGGCGAAGTTGAGGTCCGGTTTGGCGGCGCGGGCCTGGTCGACCAGCGTCCGCATACTGTCCAGCGTGCCTTCCGGGCCGCTGACGAACCAGCCCATGTCGTTGAAGCCGAGCCCGACCAGGAGCAGGTCGGGCTGGTACTTCGCCACCTGCTCGGCGATCAGCGTCTTGTCCTGCGCCGCCTGCCGGCCCCAGACCGAGAAGTGGTGGGAGTCGAAGTCCTTCGCGACCCCGGGGGCATACGCGCCCGAGGTGACGGGAGCGCTCTGAGCCGGTGGCGGGGCTTCCCCCTGCAACGGCGGCACGGGCGGGGGCTTGGGGGATTCCTGAGGACGGGTTCCCTGGTACGGACCGACGAAGTCGACGTCGATGTGCTCCTTCTTGAACCATTCCCACAGGCGGTAGCGCCAGGTCCAGTCGCCTTCGTAGCCCTGGCTCATCGAATCGCCCACCACCATCACCTTCAGTGGCACCCTGGACTCGTCGGTGCCGCCGTCGCCGGCTCGTGGTTCCGCGACCCAGTCCATGACGAGGGCCCAGCGGATGGCGTCCTGGAACGCCTCGGCGATCTTCTTGTTGCCGGAGTCGTTCGGCGTCAGGCCGTCACCGGACAGGTCCTCGGTGGTCAGGGCGCCGGTGTCGGCCAGGACGACGTGCCGTCCCGCGCTCTGCCAGGCGCCGACCATCTCGCGGATCTCGGCGTTGTAGGCGGTGATCCGGGCCTGGACGGCGGGGTCGGTCGCGGGACCCAGGGTGGCGAGTGCCACGACCGTGCCCGGGTTGTCCTTCTCGATCTGGTCGACCAGGTCCTTCAGCCGCTGCGCGGCGCCGTCCTGCTTGCCGTCCCGCATGTCGTACGTGCCGGCCTGCAGCGTCACGATGTTGGGCCGGTACTTCGGCAGGGCGGTCGTGGACCGCTTGGCGATGTCGCTGATCTGCTCGCCGGGAGCGCCCTCGTAGGCCGGGTCCCCCTTCTGCCCCGTGGAGCCGGAGCCGACGAAGTCCACCGGAACGTCCCGCTTCTTGGAGACGAGCGAGATCAGGGCATAGAGCGAGCCGGCCAGGGTGGCGCCGTAGCCGATCTTCGCGGTGGTGCCGAAGGTCGAGTCGCCCAGCGGCATCACCTTCAGCTCCGGCGGTTCCGCCGCCGCGCGCATGCCGTTCCACCACACGGGGTAGTGGTCGCTGCTGCCGCCGTTCATACGGCTCGCGGTGGCGTCGCCGGGGTTCCCGTCGGAACTGACGAAGTAGTCCAGTTCGTTTCCGCTCTGGTGGGTGGGAAGTCTGGAGTTGTAGACGCGGGCGCCGATCGGGAAGGTGCCGCGGCGTTGCAGCGTCCGCGGGTCGATGTTGAAATCGCCGCCGGCCGTCCAGCGGTACTGCGCGCCCCAGGAGCGGACGGAGTCGCGGATCGCCGTCAGCAGGGTGTTGGAGTCACCGCCGCCGCCCGACAGGCCGTGCACGTTGAAGTACCAGTCGTCTCCGAACCGGACGCCCAGCGCGGCCCGGCCCCGCTCGATCGGGTTGGTGACGACGCGTACCTCGTCGGGCTGGTCATGGGTGATGGTCGCCAGGTTCACCCGGCCGCCTTGGCCCCGGCCGCCGTTGTCGTCGGTCTGGATGAAGAAGACGTGGTACGGGCTGGGCTGAAGCCGGCTGCTGAACGGTTGCCAGGCCGAGTGCCCGACGGTGTCACCGTCCGCGGTGGTGACGTCCGGCTGTTGGGTGGCGTGGCTCGGGCCCTGGGGCCCGGCTTCCTGGATCAGGACGATCTCGGCGGACCTGGCGTAGCCCTGGACCTGCGAGGACCACTTGCTGGCCGTCGCGTCGCCCTCGCCCTGGATGTTGTTGGTGATGATCGACGTCTGCCGTAACGGCGCCGCGGCGGCGGGGGAAGCTCCTGGTACCACGACGAGTGCCGTACCCAGAATCGACAGTGTCACCAGTGCCACCCTGGGTCTGGTCACCAGACGCAGCCGGGCCAGTGCACCGGTGAGGTGTTCCTTTAATAAGTTCACCACAGCAAGGTTACCGTCCGTATTCCCCGCCGCAGGCGGCCTGCTCCAGTGGGCAGGCGGCGGGATCGGCTGAGCCTGATTTTTGCTGACCTGGCAACAAGTCTGGTGGCCTCGTCGCTGGTTCTGCAGGATGGGCGGAGGCAAGCGGCCGCCCGATGCGGTGGACGCTACCTTGATCGCACAGCGGTCCCATGGTTCAGGAGGAGACGCATGTCGCAGCAGGCCGTAGAGATCACGCACCGGGTGGTTGCGTCGCCGGGCGGCCGGATCCACCTCGCGGAGCAGGGCGCCGGGCCTCTGGTGCTGCTGGTCCACGGGTTCCCCGAATCCTGGTACTCCTGGCGCCACCAGCTGCCGGTGATCGCGGCCGCGGGATTCCGCGCGGTCGCCGTCGACGTCCGCGGCTACGGCCGCTCATCCAGGCCGGCCGCCACGGACGCCTACCGGATGCTCGACCTGGTCGCGGACAACGTGGCGGTGGTGCACGCGCTGGGCGAGGAGTCGGCGGTGATCATCGGCCACGACTGGGGCGCGGCCATCGCCGCCAACTCGGCCCTGCTGCACCCGGAGGTCTTCCGCGCGGTGGGCCTGCTGAGCGTTCCCTACACCCCGCCCGGCGGCCCCCGTCCCAGCGACGTCTTCGCCAGTCTCGGCGGGGACGACGAGCTCTACGTCTCCTACTTCCAGGAGCCGGGCCGCGCCGAGGACGACATCGAACCCGACGTCCGCGGCTGGCTCGCAGGCTTCTACGCCGCCTTCTCCGCCGACACCATGCCCGCACCCGGAGCCCCCGATCCGCACTTCGTCGGCGTCGGCGCAACGCTGTGCGACCGGTTCCCCGCCGGCCCGCTACCGGCCTGGCTCGACCAGCGGGACCTCGACGTCTACGCCGGGGAGTTCGAACGCACCGGCCTGACCGGAGCGCTCAACCGCTACCGGAACATGGACCGCGACTGGGCGGACCTCGCCGCCCACGCCGGCGCCCCCATCACCCAGCCGTCCCTGTTCGTCGGTGGCAGCCTGGACGCCTCCACGACCTGGCTGGCCGACGCGATCGAGGCGTTCCCGGTCACCCTGCCGGGCCTGCGTTCCTGTCACCTGCTCGACGGCTGCGGCCACTGGATCCAGCAGGAACGCCCCACCGAGGTCAACCGGATCCTGACCGACTGGCTCGCCGACCTGCCCGCCTGAGGCCCGTCACGCAACCGCCGGAGCCTGCTGGGCCGCTCGAACGCTCCTCCGCCGAGGCCCGTGCGACCGGGCCGGACTCGTGGTCGGCCCCACCCTGTCGCGGTCGGGGGGCCGATCGATCAGCACATGGCACATGAGCAACGGACACCGCCCCGACCGCGCGCGGCGCCTGCGGCCGGTGTCCGAGCCGTGCGGCCGGCTCACACGACGACGCGGGGCTGTCCGTTCGAGGCGCTGAGGCCGCCGTCGACCGGGAGTTGAATGCCGGTCACGTAGCGGGCGTCCGGACCGGCGAGGAAGGCGACCACCGAGGCGATCTCCGCGGGCGAAGCGACCCGGCCCAGCGGGATGCGCTCCGCGAAGGCCTTGACCACCGGCGCCTGGGCGCTCAGGCCGCCCGTGATGCCGGTACCCAGGGTGAATCCCGGGTGGACCGCGTTGACGCGCACCTCCGGGGCGTGGTCCAGCGCCATCGCGCGGGTCAGGTTGACCACCGCGCCCTTGGCCGCGTTGTAGGCGGCCATGCCGTAGTCGCCGCCCAGACCGCCCGTGGAGCCCACGTTGACGATCGCGCCGCGCGCGGCCCGCAACAGCCCGAGCGAGGCACGGCTGGCGTAGAAGACCGCGTCCAGGTTGAGCGCCATCGCGGCCCGCCAAGCCTCGGGGGCCACCGTGTCGACGGCGCCGAACGCGGGCGCACCCGCGTTGTTGACCAGGACGTCCAGCCGTCCCAGTTCCGCCGCGACCGAGGCGAACAGCGCCTCGACCTGGTCGGGCACGGTGAGGTCGGCGGTCCGCGTCAGGACCTCGGCGCCCGGGGGCGCCTCGGCCGCCGTCCGGTCGAGCTTGTCCCGACTGCGCCCGACCAGGACGACCTTCGCGCCCTCGGCGGCGAAGCGGTGTGCGATCGCCGCGCCGATCCCCGACCCGGCCCCGGTCACCACCACGACCCGCCCGGCCTCTGAACCCATCACGTCCTCCTCGGCGCAGCGATCGCGAATCCGGCCGTCACGGCGGGACGCGCGTCAGGAATCCGTCCTGTCCGGCACCACCCACCCTAGGAACGGCGTGGCCCCGTACGCTTGAACTCCAGTGCCACGTCGACGGGACTTCAGCGCCAGACGGGAGGCGAGATGGCGGTGTCGGGGTCGAGCGGCTCGGCCGGCGGAAGGACCTTCGCGGTCGACGTCAGAGCCTCCAGCGCCCCCGAGCAAGGCTACGACCGGTTCCGGCACGGCTGGGAGGACCAGATCGGCGGCCCCTACCCCGCGCCCGCCTTCACACCCGGAGCCACCGGGGACTTCAGGATCAGCGCCCGCGCCGTCCTGGCCCACGAGTCGGTACTCGCGGACGTCCGCAGCGAGTCCCTGATCGGCACCAACGGCAGTGCCCTCGACCAGGGGGACGACCTGCTGCTGCTGCACGCGGTGACGAGCAACGCCTGGGAGTTCACCCGACAGCAGAGCGGCCGACTCACCGTCCCCGCAGGCGGCTTCGCACTCCAGCGCAGCGGGCCACCGACCTTCGAAGCAGCCCGGCGCGCCAGGGCGACGGTGGTCATCCTGCCCGCCCGCACGCTCGGTCCGCTGATCGGCGACCGGCTGATCACCGGCTCCTCGGCCGCGCCCGAGGCACGGCTGCTCCTGGGCCACGTCCGGCTCGTAGCGCGCAGCGCCCCCGACCTCTCCCCGAACGGCGCGCAGGCCGCCCACCTGGCCCTGGTCGAACTGATCCGGGGCGTGCTGCGACAGCAACCCGACGCCACCGAGGCCGCCCACGCTCCCGCCCTGGCGCAGGCCGCCAGGGACCTCGCGGACACCCGGCTCGCCGACCCGGAGCTCTCGCCCGCCCTGCTCGCCAGGGAACTCAATATTTCGGTCCGGACCTTGCACCGCGCCTTCGCCGGTGCCGAGGAGACCGTCGCCGGATACATCCGCCGCCGCAGGCTCGAACACGCCCGAAGTGCGCTCCTGTTGGCGACCGGTCGGCCGAGCATCTCCGAGCTCGCCGCGTACTGGCAGTTCGCCGACAGCAGCCATTTCAGCCGGGCGTTCAAGCGCCACTACGGCCAGAGCCCGGCCGAGTTCGCCCGCGCGTCGGGGAGCCGCCCCGTACCGGACCGGCCTCCCGCGTGACGGAGCCGGGGCATCGGGACGTCACTGTGCAACCCCGCAGTGAGCCGAAGGAGTGGGGTCACCCAAGGGGCAGGGGTCGGTCATGAGGGGTTCAGCCGTGCCCACCGCCTGAGGTTCCCCCGCCATGCGGACGGGCACGCTCTCCAACGCGACCGAGCTGATTGTCCGTTGGCCAGGCTCCGGTGGGTGTGTCCGGTCGGTCGCGGGTGACGTTGGCCGTCAGTTGGCGGAGCAGGTGTCGGGCCTCGTCGGACTCCTGTGGCGACAGGCCCATCGCGTTGCCGATGGCGGTGGGCACGGCACGGGCGCGTTCGTGCAGCTCCCGGCTTTGGTCGGTGAGGTGACCTGCACGGTGCGTTCGTCGTCGGGTCGCCGCTCGCGGCTGACCAGTCCAGCCGTCTCCAGCCGCTTGATCAGCGGGGTGAGGGTCCCGTGGTCGAGTTGCAGCCGACGTGTTCGAGGGTCCGGCCGGCGTCATCGGGACACTCACCGGAACTCTCAGAGGGTGTTCTGGGATTATTTGTCCGATAGAGGAGCTTCGTCTTGACGGACGCTCGTCGACGGCCCCCTTCCGCGATGTCCTACCAGGTGGTGCTCAGCGATACTCGTCCCATGGAGTGGTTCGAGCGGGCCCGGGAAGCAGAGCAGCTTCAGGACTGGGATACGGCTATCACGCTGGTGAGCGCACATGCCGAGTGCTACTCCGTCGATCACTACGCGCACGACAACCATCTCTGGCACATGAGTCTGCTCGCCCGCGCGGGGCGGCTCACGGAGCTCACGGAGCTCGCCCTCACCGATGTCCATGCGCGTCGGAGGCTCAATGGATCACTTCGGGAGCGGGGGATGGAGGCGGCGCTGCGCATGCGCGCCGGAGATGGGGACCGAGCCGCCCTGTACGGCCTTGTACGACTGCTGTGCGAGACGAGCGGGGTCGAAGAGGCCTATCAAGCGGTCCAAGACTTCGGCCCAGCGGATCAGCACGCGCACCAGCTCCTGGCTGACTTTCGCTCGTCATCGAACGCCGCTGCCGGGCTCTGACCTGAGGATGTCGCTGAAGCCGGCGTCCACCCACGCCTTGGTCGGAGCTGACGCGGGGCCGGTGGCGCTCGACATCGGCCATGGTCTCGGCCTGGTTGACAGGCCGACAGCGCCGGGCTCCGCCCGTGGAGCGGGAGCCGCCGTCGGTCAGTGCCTGGCCGGTGCGGGCTGCGCGATCGGCCAGCGCGGTCCGTCCGGGCTGCCCTGCCACGCCCACTGGGAGTCGGGTGTGACGGTGATCCCGTAGTCGTACCGGTCCGGCCGGCCGAGCTCCTCCCACTCGGACCAGGCGGTGGTCACCTCGTCGCCGATACGGTGCGGCCCGCCCTGGTACAGCGTCACCGTGCCGTCACCGCGGGCGGTGAACGCCGCCCACGACCGGGCGCCGTCGTGGACCCAGGCGTTGACGCCGTCCTCGTCCCGGCCGGTGAGCAGCACCGCGTCCGGCACGGCCACGCGCAGCGCGAACCGCAGGTCCCAGTCGCTCTCCAGCGGGCTCAGGTCGCGCGTCAGCAGCCGCTGCGAGTCCGGTTCGGCGTCGCCGCGCACCGCGGTGTACGCGGCGTGGCCGATGGGCACCGGGGTGGGGCCGGCGCGGTCGGCCATGAACTGCGCGAGTCCCTGCACCCAGCCGGTCGCGCTCTTGCCGTCGTCGGCCACGATCAGAGCCACATGCCCCAGCAGGCCCCATGGGTAGACGATCCGGCCACCCGGCCGCACCGCCTCCACCCACGTCCACGGAACGGCTTGCACCGCGTAGGTGGCGTGGATCCGGTCGACCTGCCCGCCCCCGGGCACCGGGCCGCCGGTCGCGTTGCCGGTCACCACCTCGACCGCAAGGCCGGCGGCCGCCAGGCGCCGACGGGCGAGCGCGGCCAGGCCCTCATCGACCTCGCTGGAGACCACCCGGCCCGGACCGGCCCGCCACGCGGCCAGCGCCGCCGTCCACCCCTGCCCGGTGCCGATGTCCCATACCCGGTGCCCGGGCTCCAGCCGCAGGCTGTCCAGCATGTCCGCCACCACCGCGGGCGCGGAGAGCGACGAGGACGGCAGGCTGCCGCGCACCTGGGTGATGGCCGCGTCGTGGATCGTGGTGAACAGCTCGTCGGCCCAGCCTCCGGGATCGACCGCTCGGTCCACCGGTCGGTACGCCCGACCATCCCACCGCCACAACCGGTCCGGCGCGAAACGGTCGCGCGGCACCGCCGCACAGGCCTCCCGCACCCACGGCGAACGGGCAGGCCACGCCTGCTCGTTCGCCATCGCCACGTCCAGGCGCGCCCGGCGCCCCGCCAGGTCCTCGCCGCTCGTCACCGCGCTACCGCCCCCGCTTGCCGGTGCCCGGCGGAGGTGGCGGGACCTGCCCGTCGCCGTTTCCGGGGGGTGGAGTTCCCTTGGAGGGGTCGGGCGGTGCCTTTTCGTGCTTCCCCATGATGCTGCCCTTTCGGTCGCGTACGGGACACGGTCAGCCGTCCATCCTCGCCCACCACGCCGCCTGCCGGTAGACCCGAACCGATCGCGGACGACTTCCTCGCCTTGCCGCCGCTCACGGCTGGACCCTCGGCACCGCAGGCGGAGGCCTGCGCGAGCGCTGGCCCACGATCGTCGGCCCCGACGCCGCCGACCACTGGCACCTCGCCGGCTACAACCCGACCACCTGGGCGGTGCCGGGGGTGTGCTGCAGGCAGGTGCCGGTACGGGCGTTGCGCAGCTCGTACGCCACCGGCTCCACCGGAACGGCGCGGGCCGGGGCCGGCAGCAGCGCGGCCGGCGCCACGCCGGCGGCGGTGGTCGGCGTGCCGGGGGCGAACGGGCGCCGGGGGGCTTTGCGTCGAGAACATGGTGCAGCGTTCAACGACCCGACCCGGTGGTCAGGAAACGAACCGCCCGGGCGCCAGTCCGCGCTCGGCGGTCCGTGCCCGGCGGTCCGTCAGGACCAGTCCCACTGCGGCTCGCCGGTGAAGTCCTTGTTCTCCTTGTCGATGTTGCCGGTCTTGTACTTGTCCTTCTTGGGGAGGGCGAAGACGTACTCGCGCCGGTCGGCCGCCGCGCTCTCCATCTTCTCCGAGACACTGTGGTAGCCGAGCGCGTAGAAGTTCTCGGACGGGTTCCATTTGTTGTAGCAGAAGATGGCGTTGCGCTTCTTCTTCATGTGCTCGTCGGGGATGTCCAGCACGTAGGCGGCGCCCCTGCGGCGGTCGCTCTCCGGGTAGTCGTAGGCGTAGACGAAGTTGAAGCGCACGTCGGTGAGCGCGCCGTCCCACGCCAGCTCCACGGCCGCGTCGGTGATCGCCTTGTGGGTCCGGGTGACCTCCAGCCAGCCCGCGGTGAACTTGTGCGAGGCGCCCGGGTACTGGTCCGCGAGGGATGCGATCTTCGACTTGACCGTCTTGGTGAGCTTCTTGAAGGCGTCGCCGCCGTTGTACGCGGAGTCCTGGATCTTCCAGTTGATCACCTTGTCGACGCCGAGGGCCTTCGCCGAGGCCATGAACTCGGTGGTCCGGCCGGGCACGACCATGCTGGCACCGTCGGTCGGCCAGTCCACCCCGTGGAGGCCGTGGGCCGCGCACCGGCCCGAGGGGCGCAGCCTGCACGGCCAGTCCACCTTCTCCATCTCCCCCGTCTTATCGTTCTTCTGCCACGCCCACTCGTTCATGATGGCCGCCAGCTGGTCGTTCTCACCCCGTGTCACCAGCACCAGGTACACGGGCCGTCCGGCCGCCTTGTGCTCCAGGATCGATCCGGCCAGGCCCAGCGCCTCGTCGTCCTGGTGCGGCGAGTAGAAGATCGCCGGGGCGGACGCGGCCGAGGCCTTGCCCCCCATCAGGCCGGTGCCCAGAAGCGTCGCCCCGGCCATCGCGCCCGCCGTCAGCAAGCGCCGCCGGGACAGGCCCGCGGGTGCGAGGTCCGCCAGCGCGGCCTCCGGCCCGCTCCACCGGGCGGGCCCGAACCCCGGCCCGCCGTCGCCGGTGGAAGCGGAGAGATCGAGACGGTGGCGGAAGTGGCGATCGGCCATGGGCAGGCTCCTTGGACAGCGGCGCCACGGGTGCGGCGCGGGAAACGGGCGTTGACGGTGACGGTGGACGAACCACCAGGTCACACCCAGGACACTACGGAGCGCACCCGTCACCGGGCGTCACCCACCGGAACGGGGACCGCACTCCCGCCCCCGCCCCGACCCGGTACCGTGCTCCCGGGTCCCGGCCCGCCCATCGGCGGTGGCAGCGGCAGAGAAGGAGTCCATGGGCAGCGTTCGCAGCGCAGCCCGGTCCGTCGGCGGCGCGGGCGCACGGACGGGACAAGTAGGCGGTCGTGGCCGTGGTCGGCGATCCGGCGGCGACAGCGGACAGCGCTCAGTCGAGCTCGTCGAGAAAGGTGAAGACGGTCAGCCACTCACCGTCGGTCGGACGGTAGCCGAGGCGGAGCAGGCCGCGGACGACCGGGGGCATATGGCTCGCCCCGTAGACGACTGCCACCTCCAACGGATCGTCGAGCGGGCGGTGGTGAAGCTTCCACAGAGCTTCGAGGAGCAGCTGGTCCCGCTGGTCCAGCACCAGTTCCTCAAGGCGTTCAACGCCGGTTCCGGCAGTGAGCAGGCGCTTCTCGTCGAGCGAGAGGTCGTCAACGGCAAGCCCGCGCGCCAGCGCGCGGCGGCTGCCGAGGAAGCGCAGCCAGAGTCCGTAGAGCGGACTGAAGACGATCAGGGACACCCGGAGCGCGCGAGGTACCCGCCGCCAGCCCTTGGCGACCCGGGCGGCGTCCAGATCGGGGCGGAGCACCGTCACCGCCGAGCGCACCCCCGCCAGAGCGGTCACCTCAATGAACTGCATCACGGCCCCCCTGCCGTCTGATGGAGCCAACTATCGGCCAACAGGCCTGATTTGGCGAGCGGCCGAGGAGGTTGACCGCGCCTTGTCGCAAGCAGCCCCGGACCTCCTGCCGGACGGCCCCGGTCCTGGCGTGCACTCCCTCCGTGACCGAGGATCCGAGGTGCACGCGCTGCCGGAACACTGGAGTCGAGCAGGGCTTCGCCGAGGCCTTTCCAGGCCGACGTCTTCCGCTGCGCTGATGAGGCCCGAGCTGCTGGAGGTCATCCACCGCCTGCGCCAGGAGCATCTGGTCGCCATCGATGACGCGGACTTTCCCGACGTCCTCGCGGAGCTGAGCGCCGCTGTCCCCGAGGCCGATCTCCCCGCCGTTCTTGTGGCCGCCTTCGGGCTGCATCCCGATGGCACCCCCATGGATGACATGCAGGCGTTCCAGCTCGTCGCTGCGAGGTCGCTGGGCTGCTGCCCGCCGACCGCAAGCCGTCCGGGTGCCGGGTGTGCGGCGAGGACACGGTGGGGCGCTCGGCCTCGCGGACTGCATGGAGATCCTCGCCGTCACCGGCCGGCAGGCGACCGTGGACAGCCTCGCCGACGTCCTGGAAGGCGCGTTCGACGAGATCGAAGCCATCGGCACGTCCCAGGCCTTGCCGGAGTGCCCACCGGTTTTGAGGACCTCGACGCGCTGACCAGCGGCCTGAAAGTGGACCGGGCGGTCCGCAGTGCGAACGTGTTCGTTACGATCGGGCTATGACTACGAGAAGAGAGCCGATCAGCCGCCGGGAGCGTCCGGCGAAACCCGCCCTGTCCCGGCGCTGGATCGTGGACACCGCCGTGCGGATCATGCGGGCGGAGGGGCTGGGAAAGGTCACGATGCGCCGCCTGGCGCAGGAGCTGGATACCGGCCCGGCGTCACTGTACGTCTACATCGCCAACACGGCCGAGCTGCACGCGGCCGTTCTGGACTCCCTGCTCGGCGAGGTCGACCTGACCGGGCGGGACGGCGGTGAGGGCTGGCGCGAGCAGCTTCGTGCCGTCATGGCGTCGTACACCCGGGTGCTGTTCGAGCACCCGCAGCTCGCGCGGGCCGCGCTCGTCGCCCGCCCGAGCGGCGAGAACTACCTGCGCCTGGTGGAGCGCATCCTCGATCTCCTCTCACAGAGCGGGGCCGGTCGCGAGCAGGTCGCCTGGGGGGCGGACAAACTGCTCCAGGACGCGACAGCCACCGCCGCCGAGCACTCGACGCGTGAGCACGATCCCGCCTCCGAGGGCGACTGGAACGCCACGGTGCGTGCGCTGCACGCCGTGGACGCCGCCACGTACCCGGCGATCACCGCGCACATGCCCTCCCTGATCGGCGGCTCGGTGCCGGACAGGATCCGCTGGAGCTTCGACGTCCTCGTCAACGGCATCACGCGCACGCCTGTCCCGGGCGTAGTGGCCTGATCCCAGGGCGGGGTGGCCCGCCTGGGGACCGACGCGGCAGGGGGACGGCGGTTCTCCGCGCGGCCTGCCGATGGGCGAGGCGAACTTGTTCGCAACGAACGCGTTCGTTATCGTGGATGGAGTGAACGAGGCATCCCCTGCCTTCTCGCCGCGCAGCCGCCCCGGCAAGGAGCCTTGCGGCGTCGGCGGTGATGACTCGGCATACCGAGGTGTTCCCCTGCTGCTTTCGGAGGCCCCATGACCACCAGCCATTTCCCGATCGCGATCATCGGTGCAGGTCTCGGCGGCCTGACCGCCGCCCGTGTCCTGCACGTCAACGGCATCGAGTCGGCGGTCTTCGAACTGGAGGCGTCGGCGGCGGCCCGTACGCAGGGCGGGATGCTCGACATCCACGAGAACAACGGGCAGAAGGCCCTGCACGCCGCCGGCCTCCACGACGCCTTCCTCGAGATCGTCCACGAGGGCGGTCAGGCGATGCGCCTGCTCGGCTCCGACGGCACGGTGCACGTGGCCGAGGAGGACGACGGCACCGGCGGCCGGCCGGAGGTGGACCGCGGCGACCTGCGGGACCTGCTGCTGGGCTCCCTGCCCGACGGCACGATCCACTGGGGACGGAAGGTCACCGGTGCCCGGGCGCTGGGCGACGGGCGCCATGAGGTGACGTTCGCCGACGGCTCGGCCATCACCACCGATCTCCTGATCGGCGCGGACGGCGCCTGGTCCTGGATCCGGCCGCTGGTCTCAAACGCCTGGCCCCTCTACACCGGCATCTCCTTCGTCGAGACCGACCTGTTCGACGCCGACACCCGCCACCCGCGCAGCGCCGAGGTCATCGGCGGCGGGTTCTTCATCGCCCTGGGGGACGAACGCGGTGTCCTCGCGCACCGGGAGAGCGACGGCAGTCTCCACGTCTACACGGCGCTCAAGGCCGACGAGGGCTGGTTGGACACGGTCGACTTCACCGACCACCCAGCCGCCAAGGCCGCGGTCCTCGCCCACTTCGAGGACTGGGACGAGGGCCTGCGCGGCCTGGTCGCCGACGCGGAGACGATCACCCCGCGCCGTATTCACGCCCTGCCCATGGGGCACCGCTGGGACCGTGTTGCGGGCGTGACGCTGCTCGGCGACGCCGCCCACGTGATGTCCCCCTTCGCCGGGGAGGGCGCCAACCTCGCCATGTTCGACGGCGCCGAACTCGCCCTGGCCATCGCCGCCCACCCCGGCGACACCGAGGCCGCCCTGGCCGCGTACGAGGAGGCCCTCTTCCCGCGCAGCGAGGCGACCGCCGCCGAGTCCGCCGCCAGCCTGGACACGATGTTCGGCGAACGGGGCCTGGAGCAGATGGTCGCGTTCTTCACCTCCGGCCCGCCGGCCCGGTAAGGCCCGCCCCGACGGCCGCCGCTCCCTCAAGTCACCGAACCCACCCTGCTCAGCCGATCCGGAGGAACCATGACGACGCCCCACCGGCGCACCATCCCGCTACGGCCCGGACTGGACCTCGAAGTGCGCGAGGCCGGCACGGGCAGCAGCCCGGTCCTCGTCCTGCACGGCGGCCCCGGCCCGTCCAGCATCGCGCCCCTGATCGACCACCTCGCATCGGATCACAGGGTGGTGGCGCCGACCCACCCGGGCTGGGGCGCCACCCTGCGGCCCGACGACCTGGACTCCGTGCCCGCACTCGCCGCTGCCTACCTGGACCTGCTCGGCCACCTCGGGCTGAACGACGTGACGGTGATCGGCACGTCCTTCGGCGGCTGGGTCGCCACCCAGACCGTCCTGAACGACCGCGAGGGCCGGATCTCCCAGCTGGTCCTCATGGACGCCATCGGCCCCGTCATACCCGGCCAGCAGATCACCGTGCCCGCCGGTCCACCCGCTCCGGCGCCACAGGGCGGACCGCCCGCACAGGCGATGACCGCCATGCGCGCCTACGCCGGGCCGGCCATGGCAGACACCGGCATACTGCCCCGCCTTTCCACCGTCACCTGCCCGGTCCTGGTGATCTGGGGCGCCGACGACGCAGTCGTCACCCCCGACTTCGGCCGTGCCTACGCCGCGGCGTTCCCCCACGCGCGATTCGAACTCATCCCCGGCGCAGGACACCTGCCCATCCGCGAGAAGCCCGAGACGGTCTTCACCCATCTCGACTCCTTCCTCACCCACCGAGCCCGGGCCACCGGCCACTGAACCCCTGCTGGCGGCCACCACGAACTCGCCCTGTTTACGGGTGGTACTTCTCGGCGATGGTCTGGGCGACGCCCAACGAGGAGTCCAAGGTGACGCGGACGGTGACGGCGCCGGTCTTCGCGGCCGTCTCCGCCTGGTCGGCGGTGCAGTTCGTGGTGCCGTAACCCTGGCTGTCCATGGTCACGGTGCTGCCGTCGCGGGAGCAGATCGCGGCCGCGCCGAGGACCTTGGTGGCGTTGTTGATCATGAACGCCTGATCGGCGCCGCCGTTGTCGGGCTTGACCGCCAGCTTGCCGGGCGCGAGGTAGCTCAACTTGCCCACGAGCGTCCGCTGGTGGCCCGCATCGGACCCGCCGCTCCCACCGGAGGTCGAGGAGGAACCCTGACCGCTCGCCACGGGCGCGGTGGCGGTGGGCTTGCCGCTGGAGTGCGCGGAACTCGTGGCGACCGGCACGCTGGTGGCGGAGGGGGTGTCCGAGGAGGTCGCGTCTTCGGGTCCGCACGCTGTCAGCGCTAACCCCGCGACGACGAGCACCGCAGCCGACAGTCCCCAACGAGCAGTCCTGATACGCATGTTGTCCCTCTTTCACTCTCGACGCTGTCCCACCGCAGTGGTGGCGGTGCGGGCGGCCCCGCCCCTTCCCGAGGCGGCCTCCCCGCTGACACGGTGATCCTCACACGGGCCGTCCGCACACGTCAGCGCCTGTTACAGGCCCGTGGCGCAACCCCGCACACGTCATGACAATCGATACAAGAGCATCGCCGCTGAGCCGACCCACCCCGGCCCGGCAGTCCCAGGGCAGTCCCAGAGCAGTCTCGCGCATCGCCACGGCCCGTAGGCTTCCACCTTCGCCGGCACGGCTGACCGTCGTCCGCGCCGGCAGCCGGTCCGGCGGCTTGCCTGTGGCCAAGGCGGCGTGCAGCTCACGGTGGCCCGTCGGCGCCGACCGCATCGCAGGCCGGCCACCGGCAGCGGGCCGTCAGAGAGTCTTCGCGCAGAGGTCGTTCAGCACGACATGCGGCTGCTCGTCGCCGACGCGCTGGGTGGCGTCACCGGTGACGCCACCCAGCGCCGTTCGACACCGTGCTGCTCATCGGCCCGCACCTCTGACGCCGCTCCAGTTCCCGGCCCGCGGCCCGCCCGTTGACCCAGCGGCGCAGATCCCGCGCGTGCGGAGCAGACGCCGAGCCACTCACGGGCGCGCGCAGCCCGATCGGGTCGTCTCCGCGTGCGGGGCCTGCCGGACCTCGGCCTTCCGACGGGTCACCAGGCGCAGGACAGCTTCTCGGCAAGGGCGGGTGCTACCACTTGGCCCAGGGAAGGTTCCAGCCGCCGAGGCCGTTGTCGGGGGCGACGGTCTTCTCCTTGGTGTTCACGACCGTGACGACGTCGCCGATCAGCGAGCTGTTGAAGAACGACCCCGCGGGGGAGGTGTCGCGGCCGCCCTCCACGTCCTTGAGCGCGACGCAGCCGTGGCTGGTGTTGGCCTTGCCGAACGGGTCTCCCTTGTACCAGTAGTTCCCGTGGAGGTAGGTGCCGCTCCTCGTCAGCCGCATCGCGTGGGGGACGTCAGGGATGTTGTACTCATTGCCCAGGCCGACGGTCTGGGAGTTCATGTGGGTGACGTTCTCCTTGGACATGATGACCATGGTTCCGCCCCAGGAGGGGTGCTGGTCGTCGCCGAGGGTGGCCGGCACGGTGGTGGACTTGCCGTCCCGCACGATCGTGATCTGGTGTGTGGCGGCGTCCGCGGTGGTGACCTGGGAGCGGCCGATGGTGAACGGTTCGTCCTTGTCGACGTCGCCCCAGACGCCGGGGGCGACTTCGACGTTCTTCAGCCGGTAGTGGATGGTGACCTTGGTGTCCGGCTTCCAGTAGTCCGCCGGGCGGAAGTCGATCCGGTCGTCGCCGAACCAGTGGCCCTTCACCTCGGTGCCGTTGTCCGTCTCGAAGGTGATGGCCTTGGCGACGGCGTCCTTGTTCACGATCTTGCTGCTGAAGTCCACCTTGACGATCATGCCCACGCCGTAGGTCTGGCCGTCGGCGATGTTGTCGTTGGTCGACACCTGCTTGCCGGGTGAGACGGTGGTGAAGGCGCTGGTGACCGCGGAGACCAGACCGTCGGTGTCCTTCGCCTGGGCGTTCACCGTGTACGCCGTGCCGGGGGCGAGCGCGGTGGCGGGCTTCCAGCCGGTGCCGTCCGGGGTGATCGAGCCCTGGACGGACTTGCCGTCCTTGTCGGTCACGTCGACGGCGGTGAGTTTGCCGTGGGAGACGGACACCTGGAGCGCGGTCGGTGCGACTGCTTGGGCCCCGTCCTTCGGCTGCACGTCCAGCACCGCGGTCGACGTCCTCGGCGTCGCTGCGGCGGCCGCCCCGCCGGGCGCGCCGGTGGTGGTGGCGGTCGTGGTGGCATCAGCGACCTTGTCCTGGCTGTCGCCGCAAGCCGCGGACATCAGCAGGACCCCGCCCATCGCCAGTGCCGCCGCGCCGCGGTGGAAACGCTCGTTGGTGCGTATCGCGGCCAGGGCCGTCCGAACAGTGCTCACAGTTGCTCCCTCTCGGTGTTCGCCGTCAGCTTGTGTGCCGGTTCGTCCCAGCGGCAACGGTGGGCCGGCGATCAGGGATGCTGGGACGCCTTTACCCTGTTTGAGCTGGGAAGACGTAACCTTCCTGGGACGCGCCAACAGGGCGCTGGGAGGGCGCGGCCGGTGCAGCCGGTCCCCTTGAGGGGAACCGTGGGGCGGTCTGCCGCGTGCTTGTCTGCCGGAGGTCACGTCGGCCCGCGTCCCGGTGATCCGGCTGTCGGTGACGGCCGGAGCCGGGGGTGCGATGACGGGGGCACGAGCGGGGGAGAGGATCAGTGCCAAAGGGGATCGGGGAGTCGATGGGAGCGGACGAGGTTGCGCGGTTGCTCCAGGAGCTGAAGAGCCGGTCGGGGCTCAGTTACGGTGCGCTGGCGAAGCGGCTGCACGTGAGCACGTCGGCCCTGCACCGCTACTGCAACGGCGAAGTGATGCCGGTGGAATTCGCCCCACTGGAGCGCCTCGCGCGGCTGTGCCGGGCGACATCGGAGGAACGCACCGAGCTCTACCGGTTGTGGGTCACCGCCCACGCGGCGCGGGGGAACCGGCAAGCGTCCGCCCCTGCCCCCGCGGCACCGGAGCCCTCTGCGGCACCGGAGCCCTCTGCGGCACTGGAGCTCCTCACGGAACCGGAACCGGAACCTGAACCGGAACCGGAAGTTGAAGCGGTAGCCGAACCGGAAGCGCGGCCGACTGGGGGAGGCGTCGCGGCGGACGGGACGGCCGCCCCCGCGCGTACCTTCGCCGTGCCAACGCGGCGGCGCGTGCGCCAGGGTGTACTCGCCGCTGTCGCGACTGCCGCGGTGCTCGCCGCCATCGGGGCTGTGGCCACAGGTGTCAAGACCCATCAGGGCGGTGACCCCGAGTCCGTTCCCGCCACGGCGGCGGACGCCGGGCCGTCGGCCGGCTCCCCGGGCCCGCTCCCGGCTCCCGGCGCCACGCCGGTCGCCGCCGGCGCGAGCCAGTCGGGGCCCGCCGGCGCTGCCGACCGGGGCGCGAGTGCCCCGATCGCCGTCGCGGTCCGTCGGCCCGGCCGGGAGGACGGGTGTGAGCAGTACCTGGTCGACCGTCCGCCATCGCAGGTACCCCGGCCGCCCGCGCTGGTGGACGTCCCCGCCTGGGTCTCCCAGGTCGGCGCGGTCGCCGGCCACTACCAGTCGATCGAGTTCGCCGTGCAGGGCACCGGCAGCGAGACCGTGGTGCTGACCGCCCTCAACGTCCGCGTCGTGCGGAGCGCGGCCCCGCTGGCCTGGAACGCCTACTCCATGGGCGAGGGCTGCGGCGGCGGAGTCGACCTCCACTCCTACGACCTCGACCTGGACGCGGCCCGCCCCCGACTGGTCGTGAGCGAGGGCAGTACCGGCCTGCCGGTCAAGGTGAGCGAGCGGGACCCGGAGGTCATCGAGGTCAGCGCCGAGACCACCTTCCACGACGTCAGCTGGTACCTGGAACTGGAGTGGTCCAGCGGCGACCGCAAGGGCACCCTGACTGTCGGCCCCGGTGCCGGCGTGCCGTTCCGCACCAGCGCGGTCAAGGGCCGGCCGCTGTACAGGTTCCCGAACGGTGGGAATGCCTGGGAGCCGAGCCCCTTCCAGGAGTGAGCTTGTTCCTTTTGGTCCGGCTTGATCGTCGGCGTGCGGGGAGGAGGCGTTCAGCTCGATGTGGACGTTCTACGCGCTCGGCTGCCCCCGCGAGCAGGGGTCGACCGGCCCAGCCGACCGGGGTCACCCGCCAGTCGCACGGCCGGCCTTGTCGATGCCGTGCTGACCGTTCAGGAGCAGGGCATCGATGCCGACCGCCGCCTGGCCGAACAGGGCCAGGAGAGCGAGCACCTCAGGGACAGGAGGCCTGCTCGCGAAACCGCGGAGTCCGGCACCAGCCCGCTGTCGGGCGTCGACGCCCTCCTCGGCGGTGACCCGCGAGTACTTCCGTCCGCTCTGGGACGCCGCGGACACAGCCGCCAGTCAGATCCAGCCGCCCGCCGCGCCCCCTGCGGCCGAGCCGGTGCTGCCGCCAGGCCGCGAAGTGATCTCCTCGCGGGTGCCGGGCCACTGGAGCGTTTCAGCAGCGTGCTCGGCTCGCGACCAGGCCTGTCCGCTCGCCAGGAACAGGTCCTCGAGGCGCAGCGAACCGCGGTCCTGGCCAACCGCCTCGACAGCCACCTCCTTCGCCCGGCGGCGGAGGACGACCGGCAGTAGCCCGTCAGACCCGACCGCGGTTTCGGCGGGGTGTCAGGAGGCGGGCAGGTCACGTTCTTCCGGGACCCGGGCGCCATCAGCGGCCCTCGAACCGGCGCAGCCCGACCCGCCGGGACAGCCAGACCAGTAGCTCGAAGAGCCCCAGAACCACCGGTAGGGCCCACGCGGCGATGTCGATCCCGCTGTAGTCCGTCTCGGTCAGTTCCGGCGCCGTCCAGCCGTGCGGGTCGATGAGCACGTCCTCGGTCCGCCCGACTTCCACCGGCCCGTCGCAGGAGTCGTTGCCCAGCTCGGCGTGTTTGAGCGGCTTGCCGTCCACCCGCTCCAGCAGGCAGGTGTACTCCGGCCCGTGCTTGCCCTGGTACCTCTTGACCGAGGTGACCCGCACCTCCACCCGCTGCCCTTGGTGCGCCATCACCTCTGCCTGCAGCAACGGCCCCGGCACGGACAGCGCGGCGATTCCCAGGAACACCCCGCCGACGATCAACCACCCGTTCGGCGCGGCGGTGATCATGAGCAGGAGAGTCGCGATCAGCGCGAAGGTCCCGAGCACCAGCCCGAGCCCGCTCCAGTCCGGATTGGCAGCCAGCAACGACAGCCCGACTATCACCGGTGGACCGAAGAACGCGATTGTGGTGAGGCGGCGGACCTGCCGGGACGAGGTGACGGCGGCTATTCGAGGCACGGTTCAGTGTGACGAACGGGGGCGTCAGGCAGAAGAGCGGGGCCCGTCGTGACAGTCGTCGATCTTCGGCGACGTAGGCCTGCAGGTCGTCGCGAACCTCGTCCGCGTCCCGGCGGCTGCGGGACGGCAGATGCTGCAGGCCGTCGGGTGCGGCGTGACCGGCGTATTCGGCCGGCTGCCAGCCGTTCTTGCGGCCTACCGGGCCGATGAGTCCGCGGACGTAGTCCCGCATCCGGCGCCGCGGCTCCACGTGGGAGGAGCGGCCGCCGATACGCAGGAGTAGATCACCAAGTTCTTTTTCCCGCAGGCTGGTTGGTGCATCGTCCACGAGGGATGACTGCCCGCAGCGTCGCCAGTACACGCGCAGGGGCCACCCGTTGGCGGGACGGGACGGCCAAGACCGCCCCACACCCGCCCCCATCCGGCTACGCACCGACTCCCAGGTCGTTGACCAGCGGGAATGGAGGAGTCCGGCTGGAGTGCCAGGGCGTGTCTTTCGGATCATGCCGCGCAGCTTTCAGAGCTGGTCGTAGATGGTGGCGAGGTGGCGCAGGACGTCGGTCGTTGCTTCCAGGGCTTGGGTGTCGTGGTGTGCGAGGGCGGTGTCCAGCGCCTGTGTGAGGTTGGCCTGGCGCTCGGTGTTGCGCTGGCGGCCGGTATCGGTGAGGGCGACGAGCACCGATCGCTTGTCGCCCTCGGGGCGTTCGCGGGTGACGTAGCCGGCGGTGGCGAGGCCGTTGACCAGCTGGGTGGTGGCGGCGCCGGTGGTCTCCGTGGCGGCCGCGAGTTGGCCGATCGGGAGCGGGCCGGTCTCGGCGAGTACGCGAAGGGCGCGGGCGTGGGTGAGGGAGAGCGCGCCGGGGGTGCGGGTGGCGCGCCCGCGCAGGCGGGAGTCGGCGGCGCTGAGGCTGTAGGCGGCGCGGGCGAGCTGGTCGAGGGCCTGGTCGCGGGCGGTGGGCTGCTGCTTCGTCATGGGCGGTCTCCTTGGGGCGCTGGATGGTGCCGGGTTGACAAGAATTCTAGCCTAAGTACTTAATAGTTAAGTACTTAGGCACTGCGGACGGCGCAGCGGCCGTACCAGCAGTACCCCTTCCAGCCCTTCCAGAGAGGACACCTGTCATGACTGTTCGTTCCACCGGCCAGAACTGGGCCCTGGACATCGCCCTCGCCCAGGGCGGCTTCGACGCCCTGCACCCGCAGGCGAAGGGCACCCTCGAGCAGCTCGGCCACGACCACACGGACTTCGACAAGGTCTTCGACCTGGTGCAGAGCGGCGTGATGCTGCCCAAGGCGTGGGCCACCGTCGCCGGCCAGGCCGAGGAGCGCGCCGCCCACCACGAGGCGAACGGCTACGGCCAGACCGCCGCCGACCTCTACGTGCGGGCCGCCGTGATGTGGGGTCGCGCCCAGTACTCGATCTTCGACGCGGCCGACCCGCGCAAGCTGGCCTTCCGCGAGCACGCCAACCACTGCGTCGAGCGCCTCGGCGCGCTGCGCGAGGGCCGGGTGCGCCGGGTCGTCCTGGACTTCGAGGGCAAGCAGATCTTCGGCCTGCTCCACCTGCCCGCCGGCGAGGTGGAGGGCGCTCCCGCGGTGATCCTGGGCCCGGGGATGGACATGATCAAGGAGGACTACATCTACGCGGCCGAGCGCTACTACACCTCGCGCGGCATCGTGGCGCTGTCCATCGAGGGCCCGGGCCAGGGTGAGAGCCGGGCCGGCGGGCTGACCGTCGACCTGACCAACTACGAGCGCGCGATCGGCCGTTACATCGACCACCTGGCCTCGCTGCCTGAGGTCGACCCGAACCGGATCGGCATGTTCGGCATCTCGATGAGCGGCTACTGGGGCTCCCGCGCCGCCGCCACCGACCCCCGCCTGCGCGCTCTGGCCGCCTTCGAGGCCGTCACCGGCGACTTCACCACCATCTTCGAGCGGGCCCAGCCCACCTTCAAGAACAACTACATGTTCATGGCCGGCTACACCGACGAGGAGGCCTTCGACACCGAGCTCGTCGCCCAGATGCCGCTCGGCGACCTGGTCGGGCAGATCACCTGCCCGGTCCTCTACGGCATCGGCGAGTTCGACGAACTCACCGTCCTGGAGCAGGCCCTGGCCAACTACGAGCTGGTCCGCGCCCCCAAGGAGATGCGCGTCTACGAGAACGAGTTCCACCCCCTGGGCGGCGCCGCCGCCGAGGTCTTCCGGTTCGGCGCCGAGTGGGTCGAGCGAGCCCTGAACGGCGAGTTCGCCGAGCCCGGCCGCGACGTGCGCCACTACGTCCACGCCGACGGCCGCACCACCGACGGCACCGCCAACCCGACCTGGTGGCTCGGCACCACCCCCGCCCAGATCACCGAAGCCCGCCGCGCCTGACGCACCGTCCGGCCAGCAACCCGCACCCCGCTCGGGGGTGGCGCCGCACTCGACGCCACCCCCGGGCAGCGCGCTGCCCAGGACGCCCAAGGCGCAACGGGCCGACCAGATGAAGATGCCTGCGATGTGGAGTCCGGCCCGGTAGACGCCGGCGGTCCTCTTGTAGCGGGTAGCCAGCCCACGCCAGCTCTTCAAGCGGTTGATGCAGCGTTCAACGGTGTTGCGCAGCTTGTGGGCGTCGCGGTCGAAGGCAGGTGGTCGACCGCCGGTACGGCCTTTGCGTTTGCGGTTGACGATCTGGTCGGCCGGCTGTGGGATCACCGCACGGATCCCGCGTCTGCGCAGGTGCTGTCGAATGGCCTTCGACGAATGGGCCCGGTCCGTCGGAACCACGAGGGGGCGCCTGCGCGGACGGCCGATCGTCCCAGGCACCCGCAAGGCGGCCATGACGTCCTCGAACGCGGGCGCGTCGCCTGCCTGGCCGGGGGCCAGGTGGAAGCACAGCGGGCGGCAACGGCCGTCGGTGGCGAGGTGGACCTTCGTGGTCGAGGACCGCCCCGGACCGGCGCAGGTGTCCGGGGGAATGTTCCGCGCCGTCGCGGGCAGGCGATCGGCTGGCACGGCCCAGGGGAGGCCGGGGGTCGGCTCGATGGCGAGGGGGCGGGTGTCGGCGTGCTGGGTCAGTCACATGCGATCGGCGGGGCGCTGCTCTTCACGGCGACCGCGCCGGTCCTTCCGGAGGCGCTGTTCGGCACCGGGATGCGGCCGAGCGAGGTGCTGATCGGCACCCTGCTGTGCGCCGGAGCTGCGCTGCTGCCGGACCTCGACCACCACGACGCGACGCCCGCGCACCTGCTGGGTCCGCTCTCGAGGGGGCTGTGCCGGCTGATCGGCAGGCTGTCCGGGGGCCACCGGCACGCGACGCACTCGCTGCTGTTCGTGGCGCTCACCGGGTGGGGCACCTGGATGGGCGTCACCCGCGTCGGCAGCGGCTTCACCGTCGGTCTCGCCTTCGTGCTGTTCGCGCTCGCGGCGCGCGCCCTGCACCTGCATCCGCCGGGCCGCGGGCTGACGGCCTGGGTGACCTCCGTCGGCCTGGCCGGGGTCGGGGCCGCGACGGTGGCCGTCTGGTTCACCGGCTTCGCCGACTGGCTGCCCTACACGGTCTGCCTGGGGACCTTGAGCCACCTGATCGGCGACTGCCTCACCCGCAGGGGCGCCCCCCTGCTCTGGCCCTACCCCGGGCGCTTCGAGCTGGTGCTGATCCGGCGCACCGGCGGGAAGCTGGAGACCAGGTTCGTCGTCCCGGTGATGACGGTCGCCACCTTCGCGGTGCTGTGGTTCTCGGTCTTCTCCCCGCTCCTGGCCGCGAGTTGAGCACCGCCGTGCGGTCCGCGGGTGAGTCGACCAGGTGAGCCGGCCCACGTGGTCCGACCACGTGCCCGATCCACCCGACCCGGATGATTGACCGGGCGTTTCGGGGACAGACGGCTGCTGTGACGAGATTCCTCCCGGTTGTCCTGACAGTCTGTGCAGCGGTCGGCGCCACGGTGGCCGCCCTGGTCGTCTCGCCGTGGTGGTGGTGTGCGGCGGCCGTCCTCCTCCCGTTGTCGGCACTGGCCCTGGCGGACCTGCTGCAGACCCGGCACTCCGTGCTGCGGAACTTCCCGCTCATCGGCCATCTGCGGTTCGTGCTGGAGGGCATCCGGCCGGAGGTGCAGCAGTACTTCGTCGAACGCAACGTGGACGGCAGCCCGTTCGACCGTGACACCCGCAGCATCGTCTACCAGCGGGCCAAGGGGACGGACGCGGACGAGCCCTTCGGCACGGAGCTGGACCTGTACGGCACCGGACGCGAGTTCCTGGTGCCGTCGATGGCCCCGGTCGCCGTGCCGGACCGGACGCCCCGGGTGCCGGTCGGCGGTCCCGACTGCACCCGGCCGTACCCGATGGCGCTGCTCAACGTGTCCGCGATGAGCTACGGCTCGCTGTCCGCCAACGCGCTGCTGGCCCTCAACACCGGTGCGGCGCTCGGAGGTTTCGCCCACGACACCGGCGAGGGAGGGCTGTCCGAGTACCACCTGCGGCCCGGCGGAGACCTGATCTGGGAGATCGGCACCGGCTACTTCGGCTGCCGCACCGAGGACGGGGACTTCGACCCCGGCGCGTTCGCCGAGAAGGCGGCGCACCCGCACGTCAAGTGCGTGTCGCTGAAGCTCAGCCAGGGTGCCAAGCCGGGCATCGGCGGCGTGCTGCCCGGGTCCAAGGTCGACGCCCGGATCGCGCGGGTGCGCGGGGTCCCGGAGGGGAGGACGGTGGTCTCCCCGCCCTACCACCGGGTGTTCTCCACCCCACGCGAACTGGTCCGCTTCATCGGCCGGATGCGCGAACTGGCGGACGGCAAGCCGACCGGCTTCAAGCTCTGCGTCGGTTCGCGCCACCAGTTCCTCGCCGTCTGCAAGGCGATGCTGGAGGAGGGCGTGACACCGGACTTCATCGTCGTGGACGGCGCGGAGGGCGGGACCGGAGCCGCCCCGCTCGAATTCGCCGACCACGTCGGCATGCCGCTCACCGAAGGACTGATGACGGTCCACAACGCACTGGTCGGCACCGGGCTGCGGGACCGGATCCGGATCGGCGCCAGCGGCAAGGTGGCCACCGGGAGCGACCTGGTGAAGCGGCTGATCCAGGGAGCGGACTACACCAACGCGGCCCGGGCCATGATGTTCGCCGTCGGCTGCATCCAGGCCCAGCGCTGCCACACCAACACCTGCCCGGTCGGCGTGGCCACCCAGGACCCGCGCCGCGCCCGTGCCCTGCACGTGGGCGACAAGTCCCAGCGGGTGCGGCGCTACCAGGAGGCCACCGTCCGGAGCGCCCTGCAGATCATGGCCGCCATGGGCGTCGCCCACCCGTCCCAGCTGCGCCCGCACATGCTCCAGCGGCGCCTCGACCCGGAGACCATCCGTTCCTACGCGGACACCCATCACTGGCTGGAACCGGGGCAGTTGCTCCAGGAACCGCCCGCCGGCTGGGCGCGCGACTGGGACGCCGCGCGCCCCGACCGGTTCACCGTCTGACACCCCCGAAAGGAACTCCCGTGGCACGTACCGTCGCCCGCGTGATCGTCGACGCCCTGCAGGAGCTGGGTGTGCGCCATGTGTTCGGCGTCGTCGGCGACGCCCTGAACCCGCTCACCGACGCCATCCGCACCACCGAAGGCCTGGACTGGGTCGGCTGCCGGCACGAGGAGGCCGCGGCGTTCGCGGCCGGCGCCCAGTCCCAGCTGTCCGGCACCCTGGGCGTGTGCATGGGGACCGTCGGCCCCGGCTCCGTCCACCTGCTCAACGGACTGTACGACGCGGCCAAGAGCCGGACCCCGGTGCTCGCCATCGCGGGCCAGGTCCCGCGCTCGGAGCTGGGCAGCGACTACTTCCAGGAGGTCGACAACGACCTGCTGTTCCGGGACGTCGCGGTCTTCCGGGCCACCGTGACCTCGCCGGACCAGCTGCCCAGGATGCTGGAGACCGCCGTCCGGAGCGCGGTCAGCGAGCGCGGTGTCGCCGTCCTCACCGTCCCCGGGGACCTCGGCGACCGCGAGCTGACGGACGACCGCCCCGCCCGCTTCCCGCGCCCGCGACCCGTCACCCGAGCCGATGACGCGGGCATCCGCGAGGCCGCCGACCTCGTCAACGCCGCGGAGCGGGTCACCCTCCTGGTCGGCCGGGGCGCCCGGGACGCCCGCGAGGAGGTGCTGGAACTCGCCGGGCGACTGTCCGCCCCGATGGTCCTCACCCTGAAGGCCAAGGAGGGCTTCGAGGGGGAGAACCCGTACCAGGTCGGCCAGACCGGCCTGATCGGCAATCCCGCCGCTGCCCAGGCGCTCGACGCCTGCGACACCCTGATCATGCTCGGTACCGACTTCCCCTACCGCGACTGGTACCCCGCCGACTGCAAGGTCGTCCAGATCGACCTCCTGGAACGCAACCTCGGCCGCCGCACCCCGGTCGACGTGGGACTGGCCGGCGACACCGGCGCCACCCTCCGCGCACTCCTGCCCCTCCTGCGGCCCGCCGGGGGCGACGCCCACCTCAAGGAGGCCCGCGAACGCTTCGAGCAGTGGACCGAAGGGCAGCGGCACCTCGCGGACCCCCGGCACGACCACCGACTGCTCGGGCGGCTGCGCAGCGCGCTGGACAACCGCGACCACGACGTCCGCCCGGAGGCCCTGGCCGCCGCGGTCGACGCCTGCGCGAGCGACGACGCGATCTTCACCTCCGACACCGGCATGGCGACGGTCTGGCTGTCCCGGTTCGTGACCATGCACGGCCGCCGGCGCTTGCTCGGGTCCTACAACCTGGGTTCGATGGCCAACGCCATGCCCCAGGCCATCGGCGCCCAGTTCTGGGCCCCCGACCGGCAGGTCGTGGCCTTCTGCGGCGACGGGGGGCTGAGCATGCTCCTCGGCGACCTGATGACGATCAGGACCCACCGGCTGCCGGTCAAGCTCGTGGTGTTCGACAACCGACGCCTCGGCATGGTGAAGCTCGAACAGGAACAGGCCGGACTACCGGAGTTCGGCACCGAGCTGGACAACCCGGACTTCGCCGCCGTCGCCACCGCCCTCGGCCTGACCGGTATCCGGGTCACCCGCCCCTCGGAGCTGCTCGACGCGGTCCGCCAGGCCTTCGACACACCCGGACCGGTGCTCCTGGACGTCCTGACCAACCCGCAGGAACTCGCCGTACCGGGCAAGCCGACCGTCGAGCAGGGCTGGGGCTTCGCGATCGCCAAGGTCAAGGAGACGCTCCGCAGCCACGACGGCTGACCGGAGGGGCAGGACCGGGGAGCGCCCCGTACCCGGAAGGATCAGTACGAGGGCCTTGGGCGTGATCCGAAAGACACGCCCAAGGCCCCGGGCCATGTCGATCCCGATCCAGCAGCGGACACCCGCGGATCCGCGCCGCTGGGACCGGCAGGGGGACACCCCCTGACCCGGGCCTGCGGACCAATCCCGCAGGCCCCGCAAAGCCGTCGCGCACACACTTGGTCCCCGACGGGCAGGCTTGCCCGGTAGCCATCGGCCCACACCGCGTGGGCGGCCTGACGCTCGGCCTCCTCCAGGCGGCCGGCCTCGGCCGGCTGCTCCTTGCTCAGCCCCTGCCGGGCTGCCTTCAGATCGCCGCCCCAGGTCGGCAGGGTGGCCAGCAAGGCGCGGCGTTCGGCCCGCATGGTCACCAGCTCCTGCTGCGCGTTCCTGAGTTCACTGGGGACTCGAAGGTCGTCTGCTGCTTCTGAACTTGATCGGGTGATGTCGGTGCTGACAGGCGACAGGCGACAGGCGATCCCTTCGACTGCACCCCATCCGGTCCCAGCACCCGCCAATGCCGGCACCAACGTTCAACGGACTGATCGCTCACTCGCAACGCGGCAGCGATCTCTCTGTCCTTCTCCTCGCCCGTGAAGCGAACAACGGCCTACAGCCGGATCCGCTCCCGCGCGGCCGTCAAGGCCCCGGCCTCGGACCCGGGCCAGGGCGCGCCCGCCGTCCTCGTCGAGGGCCTGCTCATCGACAGTCGGGGGCGGTTGCTGCGTCCTGGCCCCGTGCCGTGCTGCGCGCCGGCCTGGAGGGCCGGGCATCTCTCCGGAGGCGGCTGGCGCCAGGTCGTGGCAGGCCGCGGCACCCCAGGCAGGTGCCGGCCATGCCCGGGGGCGTGGCCGACACCGATGAGCCGGGCTGGAGCGAATTCACGTCACGGAAAGATTCGACAGCGATCCAAGTGATGGGACGTGTGGCGATGCGGCCGGGGGAATTCCGTGCGGGGCCCGCTCTGCCGGTTCTTCAGAGGATCCGGATGGAGTTAACCTTCGGCGGGTGGTTCGGGTACGAGATGTCGGTCCAGCGGTTGACCCTCACCGAGTCGCCGTTGTCGTCGGAGTAGACCAGGTCGTTGTTTCCCGTGGAGATCCGGTCGACCCACCACCCGCCGAAGCCGATCGACCCGCCGTTCGCGTAACAGTCGACGCTGTCACGGCCGTCGAGGTGCGACCAGATCTTGAGGAAGTCATTGCGGCTTCCGTCACACGGGATGTGGTCGATGGCGAAGGCGCTGCCGGACGGCACGGCCACGGTGAGCGTGGCCGCCGCGGCGAAGGCCACGGCCATCGAACCCACGACCTTCTTCGCGTTCGAGAACATGGATCCTCCCTAGTCGGATGAAATTATGAATCGAATTCAGCTGTGCAACAATTTTCCGTTGCGTCGTGCCCGATCAGTATCCAGAGCATTTTTATGAGGGTCAATCGAACACGCCTTGACCCAACCTGCTCTAGGTCATTTTCATGCGGGACTTCCGCAAGGCGCGGGGTGCCCGACCGAAGGTCACCTGTCGGCCGTTCTGACATGGGGAGATCAGGGGACCGCCGAACGCGCCAGACCAGCGCTCGGGGGCACGCGGCCAGAACAGGGACTACACGAAGGCCATCTCGGCCACCAGGCAGCGGGCAGCCCAGTCTTCCCAGCGGCGCGAGGCCGGGTGCGCCGCCCGGACTGGCCCCGCCGCCGTCGCGGTGTCGCTTATGGGGGTTTCCCCTGGACCCAGGGCCTTGTCCAGGCGGGGCACCGCCCCCGCCGCGCGGGTACCCGGGATACCCGCACCGGCCCGGACTGGCGTCGTGACGCCACGCCGCCGCCGGCCCTGCCTCGCTCCGCCCCCCCGGGACGGGAAGTCCTGCGGGTACCTCGGTGACGGCCTCGCCGTTGGCTTTCCTGTGTAGTGGGCGCCTTGTACCCGGTCTTACGTTGCCGGGAGGGCTCCGACCCTCCGTGGACCTGCCCGCTGTTGCCGTCCCCACCGGCGCTATTGGCGGAACCCGTGCCGTTGCCCCCGGTGATGGCGATGGAGGCAGCAACGGCGCCTGTGGTGGTGATGCGTGCACCCTCGTGCAGGACGGCTTGAACTGGGCCCAGGATGACGGCTCGAGCGGAGACCATTCATGGGTTGGCGTGGGCTGGTGCGCGTGGGCGGGAGAGTAGTGTCGGCTTGATTCGGACCCGGTTCCGGGGGCCGGCTGCGAGGTGGACGCTGACTCCGGAAATCCAGATCCACCCCACGCGAGGAGTGTGTCACCCATGAGCGCCCCGAAATCCGTCGATACCCGGATCGTCGATCCGGCTCGCCTCCCGTTCGCGTACCAGGACGCGCTCAACGCCGGAGACGCCGACGCCGTCCTCGCGCTGTTCCACGAGGACGCGACGATGCGCACCTTCAACGGCACCGTCCTCACCGATCGGGAAGCGCTGCGCGCTGAGACGGTGCATTCGATCGCGGCTCAGGCGCGTCTGACCAACAAGCCCAGGTCCACCCTGATCGGGGGTGACACGGCCCTGATCGTCGTCGATTGGAACCTCGAGGCGACGTTGCCGGACGGTACCCGGATCTCGCCGACCGGAACGACGACGGCCGTCGCCCGCGGGTCAGGGGACGGGTCCTGGCGGTTCGCCGTTCTCAACTGTGAAGGGGAAGTCGGGTCTCCCGGGTGGCAGACGACAGAGTTCCCCGCTGGTGGTGGACGGTAGAAGTCCCAGGCGGTCAGCGGTTCTCCGCAGCGGTCGCGGTCAATTCAGGGGAACGACACCGCGTCCGGTAGCGGCTTCGCTGAGCTGGTGGCTGTTGCCTTTGGGGACGGCGAGCTTGGCGCGGCAGAGCAGCAGGTCGACAGCCGCGGTGTCAGCCTCACCTACACCGACACGAACATCGAGACCGGCAGGGAGTCCTACCTGCTCGGCACACCCGGGCACGCCAGGACGGGCAAAACGGACGAGCCACAGGCAAAAGGCCGGCGCGACGATCCGAAACACCCGAGGGAGGGTCCGAATCAGGCCGTCATGTGGATCCGGTTCAAAAGACCGTCCCGGAGCTCGCGCATCCCGTGGTCGGCGGCGTTCCCGAACTGGTGAGCCAGGCAGCCACAGGCAAGGGTGAGCGAGGTGGATTCCGCTCCCACCATGACGTACAAATACGACAATTGGGCCTCCTGGACAGCTCGTTGGCGTAGACACCCTTCGAACTACCAAGAGGCCCTGCTTTCAAGCGCGGCTGTCGCCACGGTCCCCCGATCGAGACTCCCGTTCGACCAACACCCCTCAAGATCGGAACGACAACAGCCATCATCGGCGCTCAAGACCATACCGTTCACCCAGGTGCCAAGCCTCTTGCGCCCCCCATGCGCCCTCCCCGCCCAGTCCGCGGACTGTCGCGAAGGGTGCTGACAATCAGGCACTTCCGTTGTTGCTTGCACGTGAGCCAAGCCGCAGGCAGGGCCGCTCTTCCTCGGGATCGGCACCGGGTTTCTCGGTGCCTCGACCCTCTCCGACCGGGTCTCGCGCCGGCTGGGGCGGCAGGTGGTCGCGGTCGGCACCGATGCGTCACACAACTACGCTTCCCAGATGCCCCCTTCGGCCTCGTTCTCGTCTGCGATAGTGAGCTCTCGGTGGTTCGATCGGCGAGGGGATGCCGCAGGTGGAGGAGAGAGCGACCGGGCAGTGGCGGGTCGAGTGGGACAGCGGGTCCTGGGGTGACCACAGTCCCCTGCCTCCCCCCGGTGTCCCGGTCGGCGGGGTGACGGCGATAGCGGTGGCGGTGGCGGCCGGCCGGTCCCTAGCCCTCGAAGCCGGTGCCGACGAGCTGGTGCGGGTGCGGGATCTCGCCACCGGGGAGCTCGTGAGCCAGCTGTACGCGGGTGACCCCAACCTGGTGTGGGGGCTGGCGGCGGCGGTGGTGGACGGCCGTTCCCTGGCCCTCGCGGGCGGTGGCGACGGGCTGCTGCGGGTCTGGGACCTGACTACTCGTGAGCTGCTGGGGGAGCCCCTCGTCAGCCCGCACGGCTGCATCAACGCAGTGGCGATCGGGGTGCTGGACGGCCGCACGATCGCCGTGACCGCCGGCGACGGGGAGCCGCTGCAGCTGTGGGAGCCGGCCGTGCCCCAGCAGCTTGGCGAGCCCCTCCCCCGTTACGACACGGAAGCGTTGGCGGTGGCGACAGTAGCGGTGGAGGGCCGTACCCTCGCCGTGACCGGCGGCGAGGGGCCGATGGTGGCGCTGTGGGACCTTGCCACCCGCGAACACGTCTGTGAGCCCCTCCTCGGTCACGACGGGACGGTGTACACCGTGGCGACGGCGCTGGTGGACGGCCGGCCCGTCGCCGTCACCGGCAGCGACGACGACACCGTCCGAGTCTGGGACCTGACGGACCGTAAGCAGCTGGGTGAGCCGCTGACCGTCCACCACGATGGGGTGCTGGAGATGGCGATCGGGTCGGTCGACGGCCGGACGGTGGTCGCCACCGCCGGCGGGGCGAACCTGGTCCGGGTATGGGACCTGGCCACCGGGGAGCAGATCGGCCAGGATCTGGTCTTTCCCCTGTCGGTGGGAGCCCTGGCGATGGCGCCGGGCGGCCGCCTTCTGGCCGGCGTCGGTCCGTATCTCGCCGCGCTGACGTATCACCGCTGACCGGCAATCGCATGTGTGACCTAACCGGGACTGGACTGCGCCTCGCCGCCGGTCGTGGGCTTGTGTTGAGCGTCCGACGCCTCGCTGGGCCGGGCGGTGTGCTTCGGCAGGGGGCGGCCGGCTGTTGTGGGGTCCTCGCCGAGCGCGCCCACCAGGCGATCGGCGATCTGGGCCAGCGCCCCACCGGAGTGCTCGGTGGCGGCGCGGACCGGCAGGAGTCCGAGCAGCGGGGTGTGGGCGGCGGCCATCTCGGCTTCCACGGCTCGCAGCCATCCCGGGTCGGGCGTGCTGGAGGTCAGCAGGAGCAAACCGGCGGTGGCGACGGTCAGGAAACCGGCGGCCAGCCGCATGTAGCGGTCGCGCAGGGCCGCTGCGGCGGCGGGGGGCCCCGGTCGGGTCTCGGCGTTGTCTGAGCGCGCGCCGTTGGTGAACGGTGTCCACGATGCCGCCGCCGCAGCCCACTGCCCGCCCCACAGTCGTCGGCCGGCGTCGGCGAGGCCGGCCACGGACGCTGCGCCAGTCTCGGGCGCGGTTCGGGTCCCGGCCGACGCCCGCCGGGCGTAGTGGCGGTCCAGCCAAGCGTGCACGTGGTGCTCGGCGCTCACCAGGATACGCCGTCAGGTGCGTCCAGGAGGGCCTGAACAACTGGAACGCCGCCGCCCAGACGCACACCCGCCGCCCGTCCCTCGACGTGGACGGCGTGTTCGGTGACGCCACCCTCAACCTGCTGGTGGAGTACCAGGAGTGGGCCTACCTGGGCAACGACGGTGTGGTGGGCCCGAACACCGGTGACGAGCTCTACCGATACTGGATCTCGCCGATCGACTCCGGCTGCTACTCGGTGATCCCCACCAAGTCGTGAGTAGGTAGGGCGCCAGATTCTGCGGCGCCGTTCAAACAGAAGTGCCGGTATCCCGCTCTGTCGCGGGATGCCGGCACTTTGTGCTGTCGGCACTTACCCGCCGAGCCGCCGCCGGCCAACGGTTCCGAGAAGGCCGCGGCGCCGCCCAGCCCGCTGCCTGCCGCCAGGTCGACGCGCCGCCGGCAGCCTCGTGGTCAGCCGTAGGCGGCGCTGTCCCACTCGGTGCCGGTGGCGGGTAGGGCCAGGGTGCTGTCGGGGCGGAGCCGGATGGTGACGGTCGCACTGGGGGCCCGTTGGGGGTCCGCCCAGAATGCGGCCCATTCCCGTGCGAGCGCCTGCTGCCCGTCGTCGGCCCGGACACGGTCGTCGATCTGCTGGGCAGTGGCCTGTTCGTCGAACGGGAAGTTACGTCGGTCGGTCACGACGACCGACGCGATGGCGTGTTCAGCCAGTTGTCGCATCGCCGTCTCGGGGTCGACGGCCGGGTCGTGCTCGGGGTAGGGGCCGCGGGGCGGGGCGTCCATGAGCAGGCGCAGGGCGAACACCGCGGTGCTGGGTACGTCCCCGGTGTCGGGGTGGACGGCGTGCAGGGCCACGCACACCAGCTGCGGGGTCTGCTCGGTCACGCGGGCGTGCCACAGGCTTGACATGTCGTTGGTCGGCTTTCGGTCAGAGGGTGAAGGAGCCCTGGGAGATGGCCCGCGCGAGGCGGGCGATCTTCTGTGCGTCCAGGACGTTGTTGAAGGGGATCTCCTGCGGTTTGGTGGGACGTGTCGATCGCCTGGCTCCCGGCGGTGCCGCGGGAACGGGGAGCGGGAACATGGCCTGAGCGAGACCGCCTTCCACGTCGTCGACGGTGAGGTTGGTGCTGCCCCCGCTGCCCGCCAGGAACTGGTCCTGGGCGGTGGAGTGGGCCGTTCCGATCTGCTGCAGGAAAGCGTACTCGGGCTGAGTCCAGGTGGGGATGCGCGTGTAGTCAGCGAGGTCCTGGAAGCTCATGGCTGACAGCGCGACCGGCTGGCGGGGGTCGACCGGCTGGCGACTGGCGAAGGTGAACGTGGCGTTCTGCTGGACCGTCCAGCACGGGGTCGCCTGTGTGCCGTCCAGCAGGTATTCGACGAAGCGCAGGGAGGCGGGGAAGCAGTCGGAGGCGGCTTGCTGGGCCCCGGTTCCCGCGGTCGCGTTGTAAGGATGGTAGGTGAGGGAGACGCCGCAGTAGACGTACCGGCGATTGGCGGGCGCCGCAGTGGCATTGTGATTGCGCGCTGCGGTGACGTCCGCCTTCAGCTGGCTCTCGTGCAGGCTCTCGTAGCGCTGGTTGTCGCTCTGGGAGGCGACCACGAGGTTCTCGGCGCCGCCGTGCCCACCGGCGATGTTGTTGACGAGGTGGAAGCGGATCCAGTTGCCCTGCTGCAGGTGGCCGGCCCGCACGAGGTCCTGCAGGTAGTCCCACCCCGGCGGGTTCTGCTGGGGGGTGTTGCCCACGAGGGAGCCGTCGGTGACCATCTCCGACTCCAGGGCGCGCGGATACCCGGCCGACGAGCGGGTCTGCGTGTGGAGCAAGAACCCGACCCGGGGCGGGGCCGTGATCGGGGTGGTGGGAGGCACGGCCAGGCGCTGGACGGGCGGCGCGGTGGCGCCGGCCCGTACGCCCTCGACCGGGTCCGGCGAGGACGCGGGTCGATCCGCGACCGGCCGGCGCATCGCGCGGGCCGCGTTCGCCTCGGCTTCGCGTTCGAACCGGTCGGACGGGTCGGAGACCCGCAGCCCGTTGCCGTTGTCGGTACCGGCGACGGGGCCTCGGCGCTGCTGGATGACGTGGGTGAGCTCGTGGGCAAGGGTGTGCTTGTCAGCGCCGCCGGCGCCGATGACGACGTGGCTGCCGGAGGTGTAGGCGCGGGCCCCGACCTCGGCGGCGGAGGCCTTGGCCGTGGTGTCGTCGTGGACGCGCACGTCGGAGAAGTCCGCGCCCAGGCGCGCCTCCATGTCGGTGCGGGTGGCGGTGTCCAGGGGACGCCCGCCGGTCGCCAGGACGTTGTGGACGGCGGAGCGCTGCACCGCAGCCGCCCCCTCAGCGGCCTGCCGGTGACCGCAGCCGGCGCCGTGCTCGTGCCGTTGCCGGCCGTGAAGCAGTCCGGCCCGGCGCATCATCTGCACAACGGCCGCATTGCCCGCGGAGGCCTGCAGGGCGAGGATCCCCCGCGCGGAGGCCGGCACCGCCGAGGCGGTGCCGGGCGCTCGTGCGGCAGTGCGCGCGGTGGCCGACCGTCGGTCGGGTTTGTGCTCCTGCTGGTGTGGCACCGGTGCCGCCTACGATCGAAGCCCCCTTTGCGGGGGCGGAGTGAATGAGCTGCGAACCTCCTTGAATACGGCATCCGGGCCGACGCGACCAGAGGCGTGAGGACAGTCTTCACGGCCCCAAGGGCACGCCGGGAACCCCTTGCGGGCAACCTGGCCGCCGCCCTCGACGCCTCCCCGATCGGCGACCTCGCCGCCACCGCCTCGTCCAGCGCACCGACGGGAACGCGATGGCGTCGCTCGCCGCGCCGATCGGCGGCCAGCAGTGGACCTCGGCCAGCGAGGCCTTCGCCCGGCTCCGCGTCGCCGGCGGCGACCGACCAGCCCGAACAGCCGCCGGCGCCGCTGCACGTCTTCCCCTCCGACGCCGCCGAACACGCCCTCGCGACGCTGCGCCCTGGCGAGGCTGGACGCGGTCGAGAAGCTGGTCGAGCGCCTCGTGATCCACCCGCGGCTCGGTATCCCGGTGCCTGGCGGCACCGACCCCGAGGTCGACGACTACACCGCCCGCACCGACCCGGCCTCCGACACCGGCGACCGCATCAGCGTCGTTTACAGGTTCCACCCCGGCATGACCTTCCCTGGCAAGTCAGCGTGTTGAGATTGTCAGCGGTTGAGTTCATGTCGGAGGGCAACGCCCCGAAGTCGAGATAGCCTGTTGGGTCAACGCCCATACCAACTCGGGCATTCACGATGTGGCAGGGGCGAGCCCGTGGCACCAGAGGAATCAGCGGACACTGAGACAGCGGGGGTGACCCGCAACGTCGTCCAAGGCCATTCTCGAATCCACGGCTCCCTCGTGCAGGCGGGTACGGTCGAAGGAGGCGTGCACATCTACCCTCCCCAGGCACCGTCCCCCGCGCCGTCGCTTCAGGCTCGCTCCGGAGCGGTGATCCGTGTCGAACGTAACGGTGAGGCTATCGAGTTCTTCGACACGGAGCTGGCACGCCTGTGGGTCAGCGCAGCACTCGGCCCGCCGGGCCCGGTACACCACAACAATGTCCCCGCTACTGAGCGCGTGGCCTCCCCAAGGCGGGCGCTGAACCTCACCGGCACGCTCTTGAGCGGGCACACCGGTAACGTCACAGCGGTAGCCTTCGCACCTGAGGGACGGTTGTTGGCGACCGCCTCCGAGGACGGCACAGCGAGACTGTGGAAGGTAGCCACTGGCTCCCCGGAGGGCGCTCCGCTTGCCGGGCATCGTGACGGCGTGCGGGCGGTGGCCTTCTCTCCTGACGGACGGCTACTGGCAAGCGGAGGCCGGGACCGCACGGTGCGGTTGTGGGACTCGGCCACAGGCGAGCAGATCGGGCAACCGCTCACGGGACACACCAATGCCGTCTGGGACCTCTCGTTCGCCCCAGACGGCACACTGCTGGCGAGTGCCGGTCTGGACCGAGCAATATGCCTATGGGATCCACACACCCGCGCTCTTGTCGGATCTCCGCTCATGGGCCATACCGGCGGGGTCAACGCCGTGACGTTCTCCCCGAATGGACGGCTCTTGGCAAGCGGCGGGGAGGACGCCGTCGTGCGTCTGTGGGATCCCTTGAGTGGTCAGCTCGTCAGTGCACCACTGACCGGCCATCGCGGTGCGGTACGCGCGGTGGCCTTCTCCCCTGATGGCAGCCTTCTCGCGACCGGCAGTTGGGACGAGACCGTGCAGGTGTGGGACACCGTCACCTTCAGACCTGTCGGCGCCCCCTTGGTGGGTCACCGTAATGCGGTCCGAGCTGTGGCCTTCTCTAGCGACGGCAGACTGCTCGCGAGCACGAGCATGGACCACACGGTACGCCTGTGGGATCCGGCCACCGGTCTTTCCGTCGGGTCTCCACTCACGGGGTTCGTCAACGGCCTCAAAGCGGCAGCGTTCGCCCCCACAGAGCCGTTGCTGGCTAGCGCAGATGGAAGCACGGTCCTGCTCTGGCGTGCATCGATGGACCGAGCATAAGGTTCATCACGGACGCCATGCTCCCCTTGCCGTCCTGCCGTGGGTTCTGGCGTGACTTTGTCGGTGATCTTGGTGGCCTCCGGGTGAGCTCAGTGATCAGTGCGCAGGTTTGTGGCTGCGGTGCAGGTTGACCAGCCGCCCCGTCCACATCGGGCCCTGACCGGACCCATTCTCAGCCGGTACGGCGCCAGCCCCCTCGATCTTCCAGGTCGTCAGTGACCTCGGTGCCCCGCCGCCCTGGCCGGGACGGGGCGATACCGCCGCGCACCGCCCGCCCACCCAGTCCTGCCACGGACCGGAGCGGCGTGAGCCGCAGCCGGCCTCGCTCGTTCGGGAAAGCCGGGACAACCCGCGCGGTGGTCCGACAAGGTGGCCGCGACAACCCGTTCGCCGGCCCCGGCCCGAGCCACACCAGATCAGCAGAGAGGTGGACGCGCGTGGGCGAGCAGGACCCGGACGGCGGCCCGGCCTTCGAGGTGCCCCACGACCTGCGTGCCGAGCAGCTGCTCCCCGGTACGACGATGCGCTCCAAGGGCGCGGTCGCCGACATCGTCAAGATCCTGCGCCCGTCCAGCTTTTACCGCCCGGCTCACGAGTTCATCTACAACGTGGTCCTGGAGCACTACGCGGCTGGGGAGTCCACCGACCCGATCCAGGTCGCCGCGATGCTGACCGAGCAGGGCCTGCTGGCGAGGGCCGGCAGCCGGGACTACCTGCACAAGCTCGTCAACATGGTCCGCAGCACCGTCGGAGCCGAGACCCTCGCCCTCCTGGTCGAGGACAAGGCGCTGCGTCGCCGGCTGATCGAGACGGCAACGCGCATCGACCGCCTCGCCTACACCGACACCCCCATCACCGACCTGGTCGACGTGATCCAGGCCGAGGTGGACGCCGTGACCACCGGCCACAGCCCGAGCTGGGTCGAGGTGCGCCTGATGGCCGACGTGATGGAAGGCGTCCTCGACGAGGTCGAGGGCATCGGCTCGTACATCGGCGCTCCAGCCGGGGCGCCCACCGGCCTCTCGGACCTGGACGTGCTGACCAACGGCCTGCACCCCGGGCAGCTGATCGTTCTGGGCAGTCGGCCCGCCCACGGCAAGAGCGCCCTCGCGCTCACAGTCCTGCGGGCCTGCTCCTTCCGCAACGGCCTGCCCGCCGTGCTCTACAGCCAGGAGATGGGCCGCAACGAGATCGGCATGCGTTTGCACTCCGCGGAGAGCCGCGTCCCGCTGCACCACATGCGCTCGGGCAACATGACCGACCGGGACTGGACCCGCGCCACCACCCGCATACCCGAGGTCTCCTCCGCCCCGCTGTTCATCGACGACGCGCCGAACCTCACCCTCGCCGAGATCCGCTCCAAGAGCCGGCGCCTCAAGACCCAGCACGGCATCAAGCTCATCGTCGTCGACTACGTCCAGCTCCTCGACCACAGCAGGCACAAGTACGGCAGCCGCTACGAGGACATCAACGAGGTCAGCCGCCGCCTCAAGCTCCTCGCCAAGGAACTGCACCTGCCCGTCATCGCGCTCTCCCAGCTCAACCGCGCGCCCGAGCAGCGCGCCGACAAACGCCCCCACATCTACGACCTGCGCGACTCCGGCACCCTGGAAGACGACGCGGACCTGGTCCTCCTCCTTCACCGCGACGACGCCTACGCAGCCGACAACCGGCCCGGCGAAGCCGACCTGATCGTCGCCAAGCACCGTAACGGCCCCACCGCACGACACCGTCGCCTTCCACCCCACCATCTCGGCCTTCACCCACCCGGGCGACCACGGCTTCGTCCCCCGCCAGGCCGCCGAAGACGACGCCCCTTGCCAGCCTGCAGACGAGAGCAGCGCCGACACCACCCCACCCCGTAGCCGCGCCCACTGCCGACGAACCCGCGAACCAGCGCCGACACAGGGCTGTTCCAGCCCGCGCCTGGACTTCGCGACCAGGTGAACCTGGGCCGTTTCGGCCCAGCGGAAGGCCCTGGAACGGCAGGATGGCGGCCATGACAGTCACGATCGGTATCCGAGTCGATTTCTGGGAGCAGCCGGCCCTTGGGCCGGACGGGGAGTCCAAGGGCTACGTCTGCTCGGTGGTGAAGGAGGACGGGTTCACCGCGCTGGCGGTGCCCGCAGTCGGGGAATCCCTCTCGGCGGTCAGCCTGCTGGTGGGCCCGATGAAGGAGAAGCCGTACATCGCGCCGCCGCAGGGCGGCTACCCGTTCCACATCGTCCGGGTGGTCGAGCACTACCCGCGTCCGCTCGGCGACGACCGCGAGCCCGGGGCGATTGTCGTGGTTCACGCCCAGGTCGGCTACGAGGGCGAGCGCCTGGAGGAGTTCGTCCGCGTTTACGCCGAAGCCGGCTGGCACTGGATGCCCGGTGAGAGCCGGGCCGTCTCGAGGGCGGCGGAGGCCGCCCGGACCGCCGGCTGACGGAGCCGCCCGGCAGCGCGGTCCCACGCCCGAGCCACAGCCGAAGTCTGCCCGACCCTCCTCGACAAGCGCGTCCACCCGCACGTCCTCCACCACAGTTGCGCGATGTCCCTACTCCAGGCAGGTGTCGACACCACAGTGATCGCACTCTGGCTCGGCCACGCCGGCGTCCGCTCCACCGACGCCTACGTCCACGCCGACATGACTATCAAGGAGAAGGCGCTCGCGCTGACCGCGCCGGTCACGGCCCGGCCGGGCCGCTACCGGCCCACCGACAAGGTTCTGGCCTTCCTCGACCGCCTGTGACTATGCCGAGGCCCTCACAGAGGACTTGCCGTTGAACCTGCCGAGAGGTGACGTTCCCGGCTCAGCGCGCTGACGACCTACTTTTGGCCCAGGAATTCGCGCACGTCAGCGGCCAGGGTGGTCATTCCTTCACCGGCTTCGACCACGTTCGTGACAGTGCACTTCCAGTCCTCAGGGAAGAAGCCTGACCTCAAGGTCCAGCTCAGATACACGTGACCACCCGAGCCGAAGGTCGCTGTCACAACCAGATGGTTGTTGACCCAGACCCGCTCGCCCTCCCAACCGCGGAAGTCGCGCGCAAGGTTGTCGAAGAACTCGTCCAGACTGTCCCAGACGGTCACAGCCACGGATTCGAGCCGTGCGCGGACACCGTCGGCAACAGCCTCCACGGCGAAGGAGGCCTCATACTCACCAGCCCGCGACCAGTCGAACAACCGGACGCAGGGCGCGAGTGTCCCGCGCCCACCGACGACAAGCTCGACCTGCCCCGGACCCAGCTCGATCAGACTCACCCGCCGAAGGATACGGACACCGCCAAGTCGATGGCATCACCATTCTGGACGCCCGAGCCGCTGCTACTTCTCATCGAAAGTCCAGGCTGCCACCACGATCCGGTGCTGCCAGCGCCCAGCGACAATCGCTCTTCGTCTTCACCTACGCAGCCAGTCGGCATAGTCGCGGTCTCGGCATAGGTCGATCTATGCGGATATCGGCATAGCTGGACGAGTTCGGCTACCTCAACCTGGACCGCAAGGGCGCCAAGCTGCTGTTCCGGATCGTCACCGAGCGCGAGGGGCGCAAGGCCACGGCCGTCGCGACGAACTCACCCTTCGCCGAGTGGGACAAAGCCTTCGGCGACGCCCGCCTCCGCGCGGCCGTCGCCGACCGGATCACGTTCCGCTGCACCCTGATCCAGACCGGCACCGAGTCCTACCGCTACCAGGCCACCCAGGAATCCCTCTTCCCAGCCTCGAACTGATGGACGGCGAAGTCCCGGTGACCTCCGTGAAGGCTTGGAGGGCCACTGAGGGGCCACTCGGATTTCCAGCTGACCACAGGGGCGGTGGCCGGCGCACCGCTCGAAGCGGCCGCCGTGGTTGTCCGCCCGGCGGCGTCGCACAGCAGCCCGCCTGGCATGCTGGCCGCATGGATGCTGACGCCCTGACTCCGGTTCACCTCGACAAGGTGATGGACGGGTTGGCGATGAATTCCGCCCTGCCAGCTTCTATGGTTCGGCGACTATTCGCGTGGCGGCGGGGCACGGGGAAGGTGGCGAAGCGTCCGGACCTTACCGAGGACATGATCGCCGAGATCATCGCGATCGACGACCACTGGCTCCTGCACAGCCTGGCGCTCAACAACCGGCTGCCGGACCAGTTCCGTATCCGACTGGCCACACATCGGGACGGGGCGGTGCGGGCCGCGCTCGTTGTCCACGCCGCGACCGCACCACGGGAGATGCTGGAACAGCTCATCGAGGATCCCGATCCACGGGTCCGTGAGTACCTGGCTCAGGGCCCCCACACGCCGCCCGATCTCCGGGCCCGCCTCGCCGCCGACTCCGACCCGGAGATCCGCGCCGCGCTGGCGAAGCACTGGCCGCAGGCCCCGGAAGCGGTCCGCCGGATCCTGCTGACCGATCCCGAGGCCAAGGTCCGCGCCGCGGCCTGTTCGACCTACTACGCGCATCTGCCGCATCCGATACCGCCCTCGGACCTACTGCCGGCGCTGTTGGCGGACCCGGTGACTCGGGCGGGCGCGGTCATTCACGCGGTTCTCGACGCGGACACCCTCCAGCGGCTCGCCGCGGATCCGGACAGCGAGGTTCGCGCCGAGCTCGCTCGGCATCCTGACCTGCCGCCGCCGGCCCGCGAGGCCCTTGCGGTCGATCCGGCCTTGAGCGTCCGTGTGAAGGTCTTCGCCCGGCCGGACACGCCCGAGCACGTGCGGGCGCAGATCCACGCCGCGGTCCACGAGCTGTCGCGCTCGACGGCTGATCCGGACCCTGACGCGGACGACGAAACGGTCCTGCAGTGGTTCCAGAACGAGTTCGCGCCCACGGAACTGCGGATCCTGCGGCTGCCCTGGGTGACGGCCTCTCCGCTGCCGCACATCGACTCGCCCTACGTCAGCTTCCGAGTCTCCGCGGCCGCCAGCAAGGCTCTTCCCGCCAACGCGGTGGCCCGACTGCTCGACGACGAGGAGGAGATGGTCCGCCTCACCATGGCCTACACCGCCCCGCACCTGGTCGATCCCGCGACCGCCGAGAATATCGAGCGCCGCTACCGCCGGCGGGACAAGTTCACGTTCTGGTGGGACAAGGAGGAGGTCCTGACGTTCCCGCCGGCAGCCTTGCGCTGCTTCGCCACCGACCCTGAGCCCCGGCTCCGCTCCTTCGCACCCCGCGATCCGGATCTGCCCTCGGAACTCGCCGAGAAGCTGGCCGCCGACCCCGAAGACCGAGTCCGCCGCGCGGTCGCGCCCCACCGCAACCTCCCGCTCCAATCCCTGCTGCGTCTCCTCGCTGACCCCTCGGAGCGCGTCGCAGAAGCCGCCGGCGCCTCACCGTTCCTTCCGGGCGAGCACATGGAGTGGCTGCTGAACCGGGCGGGTCTGTAGCCGCTACTCAGGAAGGGCTGGGCCCCACGGGTCCAGCCCTATTGGCATCCAGGGTGAGGCCCCGGCCGCGACTTGTCAGGGAGGCGACCCGGGCCCCGAACCACACGCTATCGACGCCACCACTCCGGCCCCACGGACACTCCGCCCATGCCTCGGCAGGTCACACCCGATCAGTGGCTCCCGATCTCGCCGGAACGGCTCCCGAACTCGCCGAAGAACGCCCACCGAGGTCGAGTACATCACCGTCACGTGTGGCCTACGCGTGGCTCCCGTTCACATCGGAGCAGTGGCTCCCCTATGACCCGACAACATCACCCTTTTCCCAGGCCGCCGGGCCGGACCGGGACAACCCGGCGGGGCTGCGCAAGCCGGGACGGCCGCTAGCGGGGCCGAGACGGGCCGCACCCGCCCGGACCGGGTGAACCGTGGATCGGCCACCACACATCACGCCAGGCTTGGCCTGGCATCGAGGGCACTGAGCCTGCAACGGATTGACCATCCCATTCCCCTCGCGCTCCTGAACACGGCCGCCGCCATGGCGCTCCGGCGGACACCTGATGTCCTACCCCCTGGGCTGCTGACCCCGCGCTCTTTCGCGGGCGTGACCTGGTGGCGGGTGGGTGGGTGTTTTTGGGCATTTTGGTGGGTTTGGGTTTTGTTGGTTGGACCAATTGTCGCGGGGTGTCAGGGTGGCGCCGGGGTGTTCCGGTGGTGTGTGGCGGGGCCCGTTTCGGTTGCTGTACGTGCTTGCCGTGGGTATGTCATGAACGGGGGTTAGGGGTGTCGGGGGTGGTGAATTACCGGATGTTTCCCAGGGGTTCTCCGGCGTGTTTCCGTGGTCGTTTTCCGACTGGTTTTCCGGGCTCTTTTAGGGGTGTGGTCTTCCCGGCTTATCGGCGGGTTTTTCCGGGCGGTGGGGTCGGTGCGCGTCACGGGCAATGGGGTGTGACGCGCACCGGGTGGTGATCTTGTCAGGCCGCGTGTCGGCGGCTTGTCCGGGGGCGGCTGTTCGGCGTTCTGCTCGCCGCCGGCCCCGGCCGGCCTGGGCGAGGCCTCGTCCGCCCGCAGCCACGACGGGTGTGCGAGGTCCCACCAGCAGTTACACGCCTTCTGACGGCGCCGCACAACGCGATCCTGGCCGAGCGGCCCAGGCCAGTGCCGGCGTTCGGTGACTTGCGGCGACAGCCCGCGAATCTGTCAGGAGGGTGATGCCGTGAATTATTGGCTTCTTCGAGGGAATGCTGGAGCACCGCTGAATCCCGCTCATGGCGCCGCCGCCTGCAGGCCTCGTCGTCAACGGGCCATGAGACCGACGTACGGAGGTACCAGATGGCCGAGCTCCCCCCACCGCCAGAAGGAATTGTGCTGGCCCACTTCATCGTCTCGGACGATGTAGAGCGCTCTCGACGCTTCTACACCGAAGTACTCGGCGGCCGGGTGGCCTACTCCGGCCCCGGAGGGCTGACCTATGTCGCCCTGGCCAACAGCTGGATCATCATCAATGTCGGCGGCGGCCCGACCGACGACAAGCCGTCGGTCACCCTGGCCACGCCACGCGATCCCGACCGGGTCAGCAGTTTCCTCAATATCCGGGTCAAGGACGTCCATGCCTTGTACGCGGAGTGGAGCGCCCGGGGCGCCCAGTTCCTGACACCGCCGAAACAGCACGAGTACGAGATCCGCTGCTACATCCGCGATCCCGACGGCCACCTGATCGAAGTAGGGCAGACTACCGACCCCGAGGGAGACTGGTCGCCCGCTCACTGGCCGTCAAGTACGCGCGCCGGCGATTCGGAGTGAATGCCGGGGTCCCGGCCACACTCGGCGAGTCCCGCCTGCCCGGGAATCGAGGGAGATGGAAGCCCGATCCGGGCCGAGAAAAGGATCGGAACCGCCGTCCCGGCGAGACCTGGGTGGTGGCCCGCGTCGCCGTCTCGTCGTTCTCGCGGGCCTCGCCCGCCTCGGCGGCCCGCTGCCCGGTCCTCGGCGTCCGGCCTGGCCGCGTGGGGCCGGTCCGTTCCAGAAATCTGGAATGCGGGGGTAGGCCCCAGGCCGCCTGGCTGTCGACCTCTTGTCCGGTATGCCTGTGGGGCTGTGGGGCTGTGGGGCCTGTAGGGCAGCCGCTGACCTCTGACAGGAGACCTTGACCGTTTGCCATTCGATCTTGACCACCAGCAGGTTTCTGCCACCTGATCTTGACCGGTGGCGGGGGAAGCGGTGGGGGTCGCTGCGCGAGCATACGGCGATGCCGTGCTGACGGGCGGTCCCGCCGGGTCCGGGTCTGCGGGCGAAAGCCCTGCAGGTCGGAGCTGGTAAGTGTGCCAGGATCGCCTGCCGTGAAGACTTGGGATGAACTGACCGTCACCGAGCAGGTGCTGGTCCGCCGCGCTGTCGCCGGCACTACCCCGCGCGGCAGCGCGCAGCACGTCACGGCCGTGCTGCGCTGGGCGGGCTCGCCCGAGGTGCCGAGGCGTCGCAACGCGTCGCCCGAGGAGCAGTCGGCGCGGGTGCCGGAGTTGGCCGCGGCGACGCTCCGGTTGGTCGCGGGCGGGTGGTTGACGTTGCGTCGGGCGCTCAGTACCGCGTTCGTCCAGGAGGATGGCCCGGAGGTGACGGGCGCGGAGCTGGCGCAGCTGGTTGTCGACACGGCGACGTGGGTGTGGCCGTGGGACGACCGGTCCGGCGTGCCTGTTCTCTCCCTGCGGGCGACCGAGGAGGGACGCCGCCGCTGGGAGGCCCGGGCGTATGCTCCGGACGCCCCGCCCACCGTCCATCAGCTGGACCTGACGGAGGTCGAGGACCGGGTCCGGGTGTGTGCCATGGAAGCGAGTGGCTGGCTGACCGGACCGTTCGGGATCCTCGCCGATCTGCCGTCCGAGCTGGAGGGCGAGGAGCTGCGGGCGTACGTGACGGCGGACCTCGCCCCGCTGGTCCGGTTCGTCCGCGAGGGAGCGATCGAGGTGCTGCACGTCGCGGAGCCCGCCGCCGAGGGCACTGTCGTCCCGCTGGAGGAGCTGCTGGATGCCTTCGGTGACCGGGAGTTGCGCTGCGACGACCGCGACGACTGGGGCGTCGGGTTCACCTGCGTCCTGACCCAGTCGCTGGCGAACGCGCTCCGCTAGCGTCCTGAGCCAGAGACTCGGCAGAAGTTCAGGAAGAACACCGAAGTCGAGCGGTCAGAGTCACTTGGCAATCGGTCAAGGTCGGCTGTCAGAGGACAGCCGCCGTCCTCGCCGCCGTCCTGGCCGTCGTTCGGTGCGGGGGTCGGTGGTCCGGGTCGCTTGGGTCGCTGCGCCTGGCCGACGCCCTCGCGCGATGCCTCGCGCGTCGCGTGGAGCCGGGTGGGCGCCCGTTCCCCGGCGGCCGCCTCGCAGGCTGGCCCGGCGCCCGCCGTGGGCGGCCGTCAGGCCGCTGTCCAGGAGCCGGTGAGCCGCTCCCGGGGGCCTCGGCGGGAGGCCGCACCCGGCCCTGCTCCGCCGGTGCTGCTCCACCTCGGCGCACCCGTACCGCCGGATGCGGCGCCCCGTCGCGGACTTGGCCGGCATTTGTCCGGGGGTGCCGCAGGCGCCACCAGGACGACCTCGGCGCCGGGGCCGCCAGGCCCCACATCGAAAACCCACCCCATTTTCTCGGTGGCGCCGCAGGCCACACCCACAACCCCTTTCGAGGGGCCGCCAGGCCCCGGCCCACCGCCAAAGACCAGCCCTCTTTCTGATCCCCTTTCCGGGCCGTCCGTTCGCTGTAGGGCACCGGGTGTCCTGGAGGGCGCTGGAGGGCCTCTTTATCGGCCGATAGGCGCGGGCACCGAGTGAATTCATGCTGCGACATCAAGGCGGGATGCCATGCGGCTGGTTAGGCGCGTTTCCTGCCGGATACCGGGCCGGGCTTACCGACTGATTCCCGCGTGTCTGCCCGGTAACATTCGAAGGCCGAGGGCAGGTGACAATCCCATGCGCATCGAGGGCCCGAGTGCTGCCCCGTGCTGCGCCCTGCCCGGGGCTTTTGACCGAGTGTGGTGTGACGGCCGGTGGGATGTTTTCACGGCCCGCCCTCGGCCTGATTTCGGGGGGGTGGGTGCCGGTTCTGTGTCGCCGGCTGACGGTTCTGGCCGTGCGGCCTGCGTGTTTGTGGGGTTGGAAGAGAAGTTCCCGATGGCATGAGAGTAGTGGGACTTTCCGCGGTTCGGTCGAGAGCCCTGTATGCGGGTGGGCCGGCGTGGGTGGTGCCAGGTGTGGTCCGTCCTGGTCGTCACCACGGTCGCGATCGACAACCGCGCGTACCGCGGTGGTCCCGCTTGTCCCCATCAGCGCCCCGTGGCTCGCTTACCCTCGTCGCGTCGGGCGGTGGTCGCCGTATCGGTGGCGGCGCGTAGGGTCCGGTGAGTGAGGTCTTCTGATTCGTGTGCCGATCTGCCCGTGCCCGACACCCTGCCGGATCCGTGGGCGGTGGTGCGGGGGACCGACTGGCCGTCGCTGAAGACCGCGCGTGGGACGGGCAAGGAACTACCCGGGGTGCTCGCCAGGCTGCTCGGCCCGGACCTGACGGCCGAGGAGACCGGGCTGAGGTTCCCCCGACGTGCGGAAGGTTGCCGGAGATGGCCTGATTGGCCATGAGAAGGGAGCCTCTGCCATGGCCGCACCGATGAAGTACCCGCCCGAGTTGCGACGGCGTGCGGTGGAGATGTACCGCACCGCCGACCCGAAGCCCGTGATCCGCAAGATGGCCCGCGACCTGGGCGTGCACCACGAAGCGCTGCGCAACTGGATCCGCCAGGACGAGGCGGACCGGGGCGAGCGGGACGACCGGCTGACCACCGCGGAGAAGGAGGAGCTGGCCGCTCTGCGGAAGGAGAACGCCGAGCTCCGCCGGTCCTGCGAGATTCTCAAGGCCGCCTCGGCTTTTTTCGCCCAGGAGCTCGACCCGACCCGGCGACGGTACTGAAGCTCATCGACGAGCACCAGGACCGCTTCGGGGCCGAGCCCGTCCTCCGGGAACTGCACATCCCCGCCTCCACCTACTACCGCTGGCGCCGCGACGTGGCGGAGCCGTGCGAGCGCAAGCGCCACGACGCCGAGCTCACCGAGCACATCCGCCGCATCCACGCCGACTCCGACGAGACGTACGGCTCCCCGCGCGTCCATGCCGTCCTGCGGCGCGAGGGCACTCGGGTCGGCCGAAAGCGGGTCGAACGCCTCATGCGCCAGGCCGGCATCCAGGGCGTCAGCCCGCGCCGGCCCCGCTCCTTCACCCGCCGCGACCCGGCGGCGGATCT